>JAABRM010000018.1 GCA_011390955.1 Oscillatoriales cyanobacterium
AATCTTAAATTTTGCCGCCTAGACGCACCAAATGAGATCGATAAACCGGCTTTTTATTATAACTTTGGTATCTCAAGAGATATTTCTCAATAAACCCGGTTTATGTCTCCCTAAGAAAAGCGATCGCTTTCCAGGCAAAGAAACCGGTTTTTTTGATAACTTTGGCATGAATACCGAAATTGTCAAAAAAACCCCGGTTTCTGCCCCGAAAGCGGGGCATTACTATTGCAATCCATCGAGAATTTCCTGGACTTTCTCGGCAGCAGCCGGTTGACCTTGTGCTTCAAAGAACATGGCTGCTTGTTGTAAATCTTCAATTGCTCCTGACCGATCGCCAATTTGATTTCGAGCAACTCCCCGTTGAGCGTATGCCTCAGCGTGTTCGGAGTAGTTGCTAATCGCTGTATTATACTGTTCTATAGCTCCTTGATAATCTTTCTTTTTCAGAAGATCGTTGCCTCGTAAGTAAAACGGGGCTGCTCTCATAAATTCCTCAAAATTGCCAAAATTATTCAAGGATTGTCCAGAATTTCCTCGGTTGCTTTGTTTGGGTGCAGATGGCATTAATTTAACCGAATTTTCTGCCTCAAAAAATTCCGATAAGTTTTGAACATCCGTAGAGCCAGCGTTAGCTCGTACAAATTGCATAGAAACTCCCGCCAAAGCTACAACTGTGGCAGTGACGACTAAGATGTGAGGCAAAAATTTAAACTTTTGGGGATTAGATTTCATTGGTGGCAAATGAGAGAAATGCTTAAAGATAATTCGACAAAAGCAGAAAATTGAAATTGGATGACAAATTGGATGACTCAGATATCTGGAGAAAAACCAATCCGATCTAAATGTCCTACAGATGGCCTAAAAAAGCGATCGCCAATAAATTACTTCTATGTTTAAGGGCGATCGCTATTGAATTACCCGAAAAATATTATGCCGAGTAATAAGTTTCAGAAGTGCTGACGTTGCCATAGTCATCAACCGAAGCTGTCACCTCATAATCAGCATAACCATCGCCATCGTAATCCGCAGCACCGTAGGCAACATCAGCATAACCATCACCATTGGTGTCAGTATAAGCAGTACCAACATCCGCGTAGCCATCACCATTAGTGTCCCAAACTTCCACTACGGTATCAACATAACCGTCACCATCGGTATCGTAGCTTCCGTAGCCATAATCAACTTGGCCGTCGCCATCAGTATCTTGATAGTATTCATTGCTGCTGCTATACACCATAATTTTGTGATCCACTTTTTTTGGTTGTTAAACAATTGTCAAAGCAAAAAGCAATTTTATTTTGCTTTTTGGTGGCCAAAGTAATTGGCTAATTGAGTCCTCTGGTGTTTCAGTGTCTATCGGGGAATTAGCGCTTAGGCGTAGTAAGAAGTTTCCTGCTCAAAATGACCATCTTGATCGTAGTCAGTCCGATAACGCACTTGATCGGCGTAACCATCGCTATTACGATCGAACACTTCAACTACTGTGTCATGGTGGCCATCATAATCGGTATCAGAACTGGCATAAGCGTAATCAACATTGCCATCTCCATCATCATCAAATGCTTCAACTACCGTTTCATAATACCCATCTCCATCGGTGTCGTAACGACCATAAGCATAGTCAACTTTTCCGTCACCATTGGTATCTTCGTAATACTCATAGCTGCCTGGGACTGTCATTGTTTGGCCTCCAAATTAATTTGTTACTAAGTTTGTAGTTGCGCTTTAGCGCTTCTTGGTTTGTAGTTGCGCTTTATAGCGCCTTATTGCTGGTTCGCAGGCGGGGAAATTATCCCAAATTGCGCGAACCAGTGAGATCCCCCTCCCGTCCCCCTTAAAAAGGGGGAAGCCAGCGGAATAAATTTTTAAGTCAATCGAGAGTGAAAATTTTTGATTATGTTTTCATGCTCTCCTCCTTATACAGAATAGTCTTCATACTCAGCAGTTTCCGAAACATCGTAGTTATTTCCATAAGGATCGCCCCCAGAAGCAATCGTGTTTACATTTCCGCTATCATCTTGATAGGAAACTACTTGATATTCAGCGGTTCCATCACCATCAGAATCGACGGAACCATAAGCGACATCAAAGGAGCCATCATCATTGTAATCGTAACCTTTAATTGTGGTTTCATAATGGCCATCGCCATCGCGATCGTAACTAATTTCAGCATAGTCACTATTACCATCGTTGTCATAATCTTTGTAAGATTCGGTGCGGTTGCCACTGTAAAACATTGGTTAAATCTCCAGAATTTATGTTGAATTAATCATTGATTCAATACTTAGCAAAGTTTTCCGGAAATATTGAAATAAATATTTTGTATTCCCGGATTATTGAGAATGATAATATTCCATTTTTTCAGGATCGGTTATAATTGCATTTTGTTACATATCTCCATAAACTGTATTTTTTGTTGCTGCAATTGTTTCTGCTGTGTTTGAGCATAATCCAAACCTTTTTTCATGTCAGTCATGTAGGCGCCAACCTTATCGCTAGTTGTTTCCATTAAAGTTTTTAATCGGCGTTCTTCCGCCTCGATCGCCAAATTAATTTGCTGGGATAACTTATCCGCAATACTTTTCGCCAAAGATTGATAATGTTGGCATAAGCCTTTGCGTAAATTTTCGCTAATTTGTTCAATTTTAGCAGTTTCACTTTGTTGTTGGGCGACCTGTTTTCCCAGAACACCCATCCCCGCAGTCATCAGCAGAATGGGTTGTCCCATTGCCAAACCAACAACTCCCATAACCGCCGATCCCAATAACATCAAATTGTTACCCGAAGCGGTGTCTTGAAAAGAAACCTGATTGTCAAATTCCACAAAGGAATATTGCAGACATTTGTAAACATCAAACTCTGAATTTGCGGCAAAAGATGAACTAGATAAATCTAGACCGGGAACAAAATCAAAGGCTGCATGGGTACGCTGGAAAATTGCTTGTAAACCGCCATCGCCATAAGTACCAAAAACTCGTTGCCATTCATCTTTTGCCCACTGACTCATATCTCCGTAACAAAGACGATTCATGTGAGTATGGATGGTATGAGACTTGCTCATTTTTTCAGAATGTAAACGCAGAGACACCCGATCTTTTTCTTTGGTGACAACGGCTTGCAGTTCGTCGGTAAACTGTTTAATATGATACAGTAAACTTTCTTTACTGAATCCATCGACTAATTCTGATTTTGATTTATTCAGTTCCACTCTAATTTCTCGGAATGATTTTTCTTTGTTTTCGGCTACTTGTTTGAAGGTTTTTCTAATTTGTCGATCCAACTCATCCAGATCGGTTCCCGGAGGCAAGGCAATAGATTTCGCAATCCGGGTTTTTAAGGTTGCTTCTTTTTCGGCGTAAGCTTGTTCTATAATCGCAATTTGTTCGTTGATTTTTTTGCTGACCCGCTGCATCAGAATTTCCTCCCGTTGCCCGATCGCCAACTGTTCTAAAAATTGACGGAACCGATCGCACTCTTGCTGCACATTTGGCGCCAGTTCGGTCATGGGTTCGGGACTGGGATAAAAAGGATGCAAAGGAATTAACGGCAAAGCAATTGCAGCTTGCAGATTTTGGCTTTTTAGCCATTGCTTGAAGGCGTCAATATTATGGTTAACTCGTTCCGGTTCGCGAGCGATCGCCGAAACATCCACAATTGCAATCGTTTTGAAAAGTCGCCCTTGATTTGCTCGCGAAATCAGCCGTTTTTCTGTATCGGAAAGGGGCACAGCGGGGTTAATCACCAAACAGAGAATATCGCAGTCAATCAGTTCTTTATATAATGACTCGTTCGGATCCGATGCTTGATTCCGGGCAGAACCATGAGGGGGTTCGGGAGACGCGATATTGTATTCAAATTTAAAAATAAGTTCCGCACTGCGATCGGTCGGTTCGGGATAGCCTAACGTAATGCGATCGTCTGCTTGCAAAGTTTGGCATCCCGAAATCTTTTGACCGTTGATGTAGGTGCCATTGGTACTGGTGTCACAAATTTGCCAATTTCCGAAAGAATTATCCGCCCCCGGAACCGGGACAATTTCCGCGTGATGTCCCGAAGCAAAACTGTATTGTTGGGGGATTTGAATTTGACAGTCTGGACGACGACCGATGAGTAATTTGCCATTTTTGGGCAGACAATGAGAAATCGGCTTTTCCCGATCGCGATCGGTAAATTGCAAGAGTACGGGTTCGGGGGCAGCTAACTCCGTGCGAGCATATTCTACTGCCTTGATGGGAATTTCGGTGCGTTGAGATTGACCCGGTAAAGTTGTAGTTTGAAATTGATAAAGTGCCGGTAGGGTGGCACTCGATTCTACCAGTTTAGCAACCGCATAAGCCAGGGGGGGAGATTGACTGACAATTTGAAATTTGAGTTGTCCAGCTTTGATCGTTGCACTTAAGCTGCTCAATTTTCCCGCCACGGTTTTAAAGGTGGGGTCTTCTGCTCCTGTGGCTGTCAAGAATTTGTGCATTTCTTGGAGAGACTGGATCGGTTTTTCTGTTTTGCTTGATGCCGGTTGGGGTTGATTTTCTGTTGCAGTAAACATGGTTAATAATTAATTTTATTTCAGGGTTTATGTGCTTAGGATGTACTTAAGCTTATAAAGGTTAGGTTAAAGGTTAAGGTTCACAATTTACCAAACGTTTTAAAGAACGCTGGATCGGTTGAATTTGCTGGGAGAATATGCCAGCAGCTATCAAACAAATCAGACTATTGATGGTTAAAGTCGTCACCACACCGAGGCGATCGGCCATAAAGCCACTCATTAAATTTCCTAATGGGGTCATGCCGACAAAAGCGATGGCAAATAAACTCATAATTCGGCCTCGTTTATCATCGGGTGACAGAATTTGTAATATGGTATTGCTCGATGCAACTTGCAAACTTAAGGCAAATCCGACTAAGTATAAGGATATAAAGGATATTATAACATTTTCCGATTGAGAAAATACCATCAAACTGATGCCAGCTAATCCGGTGGATAGGGGGATAATTTTTTCTAAACCGAATATTTTAATTCTGAACAGCAAATATAGGCTGCCGGTTAAAGAACCTAGTCCAGCAAAGGATAGCATAAAACCCAGAGTTTCGGCATTGCCTTGCAAAATTTCTTTAGCAAATATAGGCGCTAAAGAAGTATAAGGCATGGCCATAAAACTCACTAAGCCTAGTAACAGGAGAATGAAACCTATATCGGGAAATTTTACTATATATGCGAATCCTTGTTGCAATTTTTTCCCAGGGCGATCGACTTGGGTTGAACGGGTATTTTTAGCGGGAGATATTTTAATCATTAATAAGGCGGCAATCACAAACATATAAGTAAATCCATCGAACAAAAAACATAAGCCAACCCCCAAATTAACGATCGCCCATCCCGCTAAAGCCGGGCCGAGTAACCGACCGAGACTAATGATTAACGAATTCAGCGCGATCGCCTCCCCAATTTCCGTTTTCAGATCGACAATTTCGGCGATAAAAACTTGGCGGGCAGGCACATCAAAAGCCTTAATACAACCTTGGCACAAACTCAGGGCAATCATCCCATAAATATCGATATGACCTGTTAAACATAAAACCCCTACAGCTAAAGTCTGAATCATCGCAAAAGTCTGAGTCAGAATTAAAACCCGTTGCCGGTTCCATTGGTCGAGTAACAGTCCCGTAAAAGGGGCTACAAGTAAACTAGCAATATCATCAGTGAATGCCACCAAACCCAGTAAAAAAGCAGAGTGAGTTAGCTGATAAACCAACCAACCGGCAGCCACTTTTGTCATCCACTGACCAACCAGGGAAATGCCTTGTCCGGTAAAAAACAGGCGGCAATTTTTAGAACGTAATACCAAATTCATCGACATTATCCCTAGTTGAGTTTTTATCGGCTTTTATCAGTCAGATTTTCCTCGTTTCCCTCGTTTTTCCTCGTTCCCAGCTTTCGTAGGTTGGGTTGAAGCATGAAACCCAACTCCTCCCATGATTATGTTCGGTTTCGTTCCAAAGGTCTAACCTACAATAAAACTAAAAACGAGAGATGCAAGGATATTTTAGTAGCTAGAAAAACCTCCTGATTCAACAGGAACAAAATCATAACCAGTTTTAGAAATACTATCTTCCACAGAAAGTTTTTTCTTAACAGTGACCATCTCTAAATAAGGAATCACATCATTCTGTTTAAACCGGATTTCTCCAGAAGCCCCAGTGGTGACAAAACTGCTGTCATTGAGTGCCTGTTGAATGCTTTCGCGAGTGGGATTAGCGCTTTTTTCCATCGCCGCAATAAATGCTTGAGCCGCATCATAAGACATGGCTGTCACCCAGTTTACTCCACCTCCCCAAAGGTCTTGAGACCGCCGAGAAAAACCACCGTCTGACAGGTCAAATTGCCAAGAAACTGCCAACACGATCCCTTCTGTATCCCGTCCTTTTTGTAAGGTTTCCATGCGATATAAAGTGACAATATCTCCTAAAACTTTTAACTCACCAAATTCGTTGGGGTATTCATTTTTAAGCCGTAAAATTTCCCAAGTTTTAGTTAAATCTCCGAGACTGGGTAATAATGCAATGACCTCTGCCCCATTTTCTTTAGCAGTTTTCAGACTTTGATAGGCATTAAAACCGGCTGAAGATAAATCAAACTCCCCGACTACTTCTCCTCTATTGAAAAGTTCGTCTTCAAAGGCGCTTTTCATCGTCTGGATGTAACTCAATTTATTATTATAAAAAATTGCCACTTTTTGCCGCTGCCAATTATTCACCATGTAATCAGCTAATTCATTAGCCCCTTTGTCAATATTGGCTCGGTTCATCCGAAATAGATAAGGGTTGCTGCCATCGGTGAGTTCGTCAATCACACTGATTGGGGTAATTAACACTAATTTTTCTCGTTGATAAATCGGCGCCACCGCTGCACTAACGGGACTGATATGGTGTCCCATGATGCCGATAATGTCAGAATCTTTGACCAATTTTTCAGCGAGACCTTTCGCTTTTTCTGGGTTATCGTAGTCGTTGACAATGACCAGTTTTAGCGGGACGCCATTAATGCCCCCGTTGTCATTTACTTCTTTTTGGGCTTGGGCAAATCCGCGCAACATTTCTAGGGGTCTGTTTGGATCTTTACCATCTTTAATCGGCACAACGGCAGCCAGGGTGTAAGATTTTTTATCCCCTATCTCGGCATTATTGAGATAAATTAGAGTTTCGGGGGCATTTCGCTTAATAGTAAGAGCCTGGTTAAAATTTTTGTAAGCAGTGACGTAATCTTTCTGAGCCATTGCCGCGACGCCAGCCTCTTTTAATTCCTGAAATTTTTTGTTATCTAAGCCTTCGTTGGGAATTAAAATTCGATCGCCCGAACTGATTAATTCATTGTCAGACTGAACCTCCGAGTTAACCGTAGAATTAGAAACCGCCTGATTAGAATCCCCTGAAGAACTCATCAGCGATCGCACACCACCACCCACTAGAGCTAATGCCAAAATTCCGGCAACTGCTAAACCGATCGGCTTGAGGGGCAGTGGTTTGGAAGCATTCTTAGAAGCAGTATTAGATACTGTAGTTGCTGGTGTGCTTGCTGGTGTGCTTGCTGGTGTGCTTGCTGGTATAGGTTGCGGTGCGGGTTGTGGTGTGGACTGTGCTGCGGGTGCCACTTCCGTACCAGCAACAGGTGCGGGTGGAGGTGTGGTCACGGGCAACTGAGTGGCAACAGCGGTGGGAACCACGGTGGGCTGATAGTTATTTCCAGGGGTGTTCGCGGTTAGAGACTCCAGTGCTTGCAACGCTGCGGTGGCACTTTCGTAGCGATCGCGCCAATTTTGACGCAGCATCTTAGTTAAAAATTCAATTAATCCCGGGCTAACATTGGTTACTTTATCTTGCCAGTGAATTTCATCGGTATTTGGATCGCTATAATTCAAGCGCAAATCGAAAGCATTGATTCCCGTTAATGCTTGAATCGCAATCATCCCCAACGCATAAAGATCGCTATTTAAACGGGGACGACCTGCCGCTTGTTCTGGGGGGCGATATCCCTCAGTACCGATCGAAACCGTCCAACCAAATGCTCCAGAATTTGTCACCATTTGACCGCGCACTTGCTTGACCGCGCCAAAGTCAACCAACACTAATTTATTATCTCGTTTGCGGCGAATAATATTGTCCGGTTTAATATCTCGGTGAATCACATTATTGCCGTGGACAAACTCCAAAACCGTTAAAACATCTTTCAGTAAAGCAATTACTTGTTTTTCCGACCAAGGTTGACCTTGAATCAGTTCAGACCCCAAAGTGTGGCCATCAATAAACTCTTGCACCAAGTAGAATTCTTGCTCTTCTTCAAAATAAGCCAGCAAACGGGGAACTTGGTCGTGGTTGCCGAGAACTTCCAGGGTTTCCGCTTCTTTTTCAAAGAATTTAAGAGCGAGATCCCAACGATTGTCCCGCGAAGCATCGGACAATGTGGGGTCATCAACTCCCTGGGGTTGAAGTTGTTTAATCACGCATTTCGGCTTACTTGGTTGTTTCAGGTCTTGGGCAATATAAGTGCGGCCAAAACCACCGGCACCGAGAATTTGCAAAACTTTATAACGTTGGTCAAGCAGTTGGTCAATCATGTTCGGAATTAGAGTAAGGAATTAAAGATTCTGTAGAAGCCCGCGCATTTCGGCAGATATTTTTGGTTAAAAGCCAAAATCTAATCCCGAAATGGGCGGATCTTCCCACCAATGGCTACTTTTGCTTGTGGTACTTTTGGTCGCTGCTTATCATTGGATTTAGACCAACAATAATCTGTATAGTTTGTCACCAAACATTAGAGAAACATCCGGGAATATTTCTCTTTGTTTGTCAAATAATCAACCGTGAAACCGAAGCTACAAACCTCCGTATAATTACGGATATTTTGAAGATAGGAATTGGCAGATGCTGCCAGTAAGTATTTCAGGGTAACTCCTTTGATTAATCCACGTTTAAAGTCACTCAGGATTAAAATTTAATTTGATTACCTTCAATGTTAAACAACTTAAATCTAAGTTGTCAATAGCCATAATCTGCGACATTTTTCGACATTTTTCGACATTTTTCGACATTTTTCCCAAAAATAAACAAATCCGGCAAATTGTTGCCACACCTTTAGCAAAAAATTTTTGCGACAAATTTTTCCATATTTACACTTGAGATACCTATACAACCTTTGTCTGGCAAAGGTTTCAACCCATGCTTTCCCTGACTTATCTCTCAGCAAAAAATTTTTGCGACATATTACCCCATGTCGCAAAATGTCGCAAAATGTCGCAAAATGTCGCAGTTAAAAGTTTTGTAAAGATTTGTTAAAGATGACATTTAAGCACTTTCTGTAACCTCTGTGACTCTGTGGTTCATTTTTGGTTCATTTTTACCACAGAGTCACCGAGAACGCACAGGGGGTATTTTGCCCCAAGAAAGCTTTCTGGAATAGAAATTACCGCCCGCCCAAACAAATGGTATAATTCAAATCAGGAATTACTCAAATTAATCAATGAAAACCGATACAATATTTTATCAATTATTTTAGACATTTCCTAGTCTGGTATTTGAACTAATTGGGGCTGACCCAAAATCCGCCAGCAAGAATTCTCCTCTAGGGAAATTAAAGAACTGGATCGCCGGTTTGATGGGATCTTTTTGCCAGCGGCAGATGCGGATTTACCGATTTATTTCGTGGAAGTGCAGTTTCAGGAAAAATCGGACTTTTACTGGCGCTTTTTTACGGAAATATTTGTCTATCTGGGTCAATATCGACCCCCGCAAGATTGGTGTGCGGTAGCCCTCTTTGTCTCTAAGAGAATTGCCCCAGAAGTGCCGGTGCAATATCGGGGTTTGCTGATGAGTCAGCAATTGAAACTTGTCTATTTGGATGAGCTTACTGAGTCAGAGTCTCCCTCTCTGGGACTGAGTATTGTGCAGTTGGTGGTGGGAGATAAAGATACGGCAAAACCCCTGACCGACCAAGCTATGCAGTCAGCGAACCAACTGAGTGATGCAGGGTTGAAGGCAAAAGTTGTAGAATTGATCGAAACGGTGTTGATTTATAAGTTTACTGAATTAACCAAGGAGGAAATCCAAGCAATGTTTAGCTTAAGTGATTTAAAACAAACAAGAGTTTACCAACAAGGGAAAGAAGAAGGTAAAGAAGAAGGTAAGCTGGAATCGGTGCCTAGTTTATTGGCAGTGGGCTTAAGTGTAGAACAAGTTGCCCAGGCATTAAATTTGGATATAAAAGTGGTGCAGCAGGTTGCCTCTAAATCGGCGGAAAATTCTTAATCTTGACCAGTGAAAGAAAAAGAAACCGGGTTTCGGCGTTTTGTTTTGGTTTCTAGACCGAGATTTCTCTAGAAACCCGGTTTCTGTGACAATAGCGATCGCCCCTAATTATTGGTAGGGTGTGTTAGTCGGCGCGGACATTTTTGCTAACCACAAATAACCTTGAATATCGCCGACGTAACGCACCAAATCAACCCTGGTATAAAAAGCGATCGCCCCCCTTAATAAAATTCGCTTTTATTAAGGACTTTAGTCTTACAAACCCTCGCGCCCACTAAAAAAGCGATCGCCCCCCTTAATAAAATTCGCTTGTAGTAAGGACTTTAGTCTTACAAACCCTCGCGCCCACTAAAAAAGCGATCGCCTCCCGCCAAAGAAACCGGGTTTCTATAACAATTTTGGTATCAATACGAGATTGTCAAAAGAAACCCGGTTTCTCAAACCCTCGCGCCCATCAAAAAAGCGATCGCCCATCTAAAAAGCGATCGCCCATCTAAAAAGCGATCGCCCCCTCAAAAAAACTTCGTTTGTAGTAAAGACTTTAGTCTTAGAAACCCTCGCGCCCCACAAAAAAGCGATCGCCCACAAAAAAAGCGTGTTAGCAAAGGCAGCAGAGAGCAAGTTTAGCCAAAGATTGTTAACACCGGACTTACAATGGCAAGTAACGCACTTGACCTTCCCACTCATTGTCTAAACTGAGTTCTGCCAATAATAAAATATCATCAATAACCAGGCCAATTGGAATGTTGAGGCTGACTTCAAAAACTCCAGGCATTGATTGACCTGCTTCAACTCTTTGATAGGCATAGTCAGTAATTGTAGTTACATCATGGGTGAGTAAAACTCGTCCCTGTTGGGCAGCAAAAGCTAAGACAGTTGGATCGTCAGCACCAGAAAGATCCGCATCTTGAATGCGGATAATATCCAAGTTGGGTTGCCGACGCAATAACCCTCGGACAATATTGTTATTAATTATTATTAATATTCTCGTCGGCTAAAAATTTGAGCATTTTCTAAGTAGGTGGGCAGAAATAAATGCACTACAGCCCAGATCAGAAGAAAAACTGTCATTCCCGCGAAGGCGGGAATCCAAAGCCTATCGGCGGGGAAGGAAAAGTGCAATTAATTATGTTCACCTACTTATGAGTTCCTCCGTCGTGCCAGCAGCCGATCGCGCATTCCGAGCGGGTCAAACTTGGCTTGATTTTGCTGGCGGATCTCCGTAGCGCGTTGTTGTCGCCGTTGCAAATAGGCTTCAACTTCTTCTTGATGCCTTAAGTAAAAACTAATCGCAGCATATACGTCCGCTAATTGTAAAGATGGATATTGATAGACAATTTCTTCAGGGGTTGCGCCTTGCTTGAAGGTGACAACTACTGTGTCAAGGGTGACTCTGGTTTCACCGACCCGGACAATGCCATCAGGCTGCATTTGCAATGGAATGGGTTCGGCGGTAATGGAAAGGCTCATACGATTTAACTGTTTTTTCAGTTTTTATAGTCTATAAAGTTATTATAAAAATTTTCTGCCCAAGGTGGGGACGAGACGACAAGGCGATCGCCTATCAAGCCAAGAGAAACCGGGTTTCTTTGATAAGTTTGGTATTCAGACCGAGATTTCTGTAGAAACCCGGTTTCTGTCACCCCAATAAAAGCGATCGCCCTTATAATTCCTTATTCTTAGTAGGGTGTGTTAGGCGGCGGAGAGATTTTTGCTAATCACAAATAACCTTTAATTTCGCCGCCGTAACGCACCCAAGAATAAGAAACCGGGTTTATACCAGAAGGTATTAATAATGAGATTTCTGGAGAACACCGGTTTCTGTCTGACCAGCGATCGCCTCTAATAACAATTGGTAGATCCCTTTAGCTTTTTGGTGGTTTATGGCATAATTATGCTAGATCAATTTTTTCATAGATTGACTAATGTGGAAATCCAATATTCAGGTGCCTTTAGAAGCGATCGCCGCTTTTTGTAAAAAATGGCAAATTACCGAATTTGCCCTATTTGGTTCTATTCTCCGAGATGATTTTCGACCGGATAGCGATGTGGATGTTTTGGTGACTTTTGCGCCGGATGAAAAATGGAGTTTGTTTGATATTGTCAGGATGAAGGAAGAACTTCAACTAATTTTTAATCGAGAGGTTGATTTGGTGCAAAAAGCTGGGTTAAAAAATCCGTTTCGACGTTATGAAATTTTACGCACCAAAGAGGTGATTTATGCCGATAAGTAATCGAGAAGCTGCCTATATTTGGGATATTTTACAAGCGGCAATACGAATTCAGGAATTTACCGCAGGTTTATCCTGCGAAGGGTATTGTAGGGGCGAAGCATTCCGCCGATCTCCACCGCTAAAATTCAGAAATTCTGAAGCGGAATGCTTCGCCCTTACATAGTAATTTCCTTAAGGAGTTGCTAAAAATTCTGAGATTACTTTTTCGTTATGATAAATAGTAAATTTTCCATTGTAATTCATGGCTTTGCCACTTTTATCGGTTAATCTAATTGTGATTCTGTAATCACTGTTTTTGGATATATACCCGTCTTTTAATGTTCCTATCATTTTTCCGTCAATAGTTTCATATTTGACTTTAATAGTATTTGTATTCAGGTCATAACCATAAATCGACACCTCTTCTATTCGAGGTTTTCTTGAATTTTTGATTATCGGTGGGTTTACCGCACAAACTATTGGCTTTTTTTTCTCCTGTTTTTTCATTAAGTTATCGAAAATTTCTGTAATTTCAGCAATAGTTTCTTGTTTGACTACATCTAAGGTGCATTTAGCCTCACTTCCTGTGACGTGAACTAAATTGTTACTCAAGTCTGTAATTTCGTTCTTGACAATGCTTCTGGTTTCTTGGCTTAAGTCATTCAATAATTTATTTAATATTTTTGGAGTTTCTTTTGTTAGGTGTGCTACAGAGGTTTTACCTATGTCTCTGGATGCAGTTACAAATGCATCTCGATCTTTTTGACTGATGAAGCTCTTAGACGTCAAGCAACCTGAAGTCATCATGCTAAAAACAATTGCTATCAATAATGCAATTATACTTTTTTTCATCTCATTTGCTCCTATAACACTACTACCATAATCAGTCTGGGTTTTTTTTGTAAGCTCTGGGGAGATAATCTTGGACGCATTCAGACTTCCACGCCTGAGCGATATTTCCTAAAAAATAATTTTGATTAGTTGACTGAATCGTTTAATTTACAGGCAAATTGAATAAATGCTTGGTACAATTGTTCCTCTTGGCTAATTTTAGACGTTTCTTTTCTAAGAATATCTTCGACAACTTCTTTAGTTTTGCCAATCACCTCATTGGTCTTGCAACTAACTGTAATAACTTCCCTTGTTTTGTTTAGGGTTACTATTCGGTTTTGAGGATTAGCAGTATCGGGCAGATTTTTGGCTATTATATTAGATGAGATCATTATTTTAGAAGATAAACCTGGTTTTTGGGGTACTTTGCTTATCATCCTACCATTGTCAATATGGCGGCTTATAGTTTTCATTTGACGACAGCCAACAGCAGGAAGCATCAATAAAATAAGCACAACAACTTTAAGGTTAGGAAATTTCATAAGGATTGATTTTTTTGCCTAAGTTAATATAAAAATGACTTGAATAGTCAAAAAATGTGAAAAAGAGCCCCTCATAATCTGTAGGGTGTGTTAGGCGGCGGAAAGATTTTGTGAACAAACAAATAACCTTCGATTTCGCCGCCTAGACGCACCGAAAAAGCGATCGCCCTTGGGATGGATTTAGGGCTGAGGGGCGATCGCGATCATCTGCTTAATCGCGTGTTGGGATAGGTCTAATAAATCGAGTATTTGCTCTAACAAAGCAATAAGACTCGTATCCGCCATCAACTTTTAGCCAAGGCAAATCTCGTTCATCTAAATTAATATAAGGAGGGCCACCCCCAAAATGTTCGCTGGCCAGATAAAGAGTTTGACCTTGTGGTTGTACGACTACTACCGAGTAATTGGCTCCCGGCCCGCTGCGACAGTTAAGTCCATCGGGATCTGGATCTACCACTGTCCATCTGCTAGCTTCACGCACCGAATAGTAATCGCCGTTGGCATCTGGCCTGGGCATTAAGGGAGTGGCAATTGCAGCGGTAGAAATCGCTGACATTGAAGAAACTAAACTGAGAGTTAATAGTCGCCTCAACATTTTACTTTTTTCTTTGTTGACCATGATTTCAAAATTGGTTTTTGGAGTTTTATCGATTATTTGTAGCACCGCTATTTCAAACATTGAGTGAAGGATAAGCGATCGCCCCTTATTCTTAGTAGGGTGTGTTAGGCGGTGGAGAGATTTTTGCTAATCACAAATAACCTCTAATTCCCCCGCCGTAACGCACCGAAAAAGCCCAAGAAACCGGGTTTCTATAACAATTTTGGGTTCGAGACCGAGACTTGGAAATATTCCCGGTTTCTGTCTGACCTATCGTGCTTGCTGGAGTGCCTGCTGAATTTGCTGATAGGCTTGAGTATTTCCTTGTTGTTGGAATAAAGTGGCAGCTTGTTGCAAGTCGGCAACGGCTCCCGATCGATCCCCAAGTTGAGCTTTTGCTACAGCCCGATTGGTGTAAGCTTCGGCATATTCGGAGTTGTATTCGATCGCCTGGCTATACTGTTCGATCGCTCCTTGAAAATTTTTCTCTTCCATTAAAGAATTCCCCGTCTCGTAATATGATGTTGCCATTGCTCCCAGAAGTTCGGCAAATCCTTCCATCTCTAAAAGTTCGCCTCCCAAAAGTCGCTCGATTTGCTCGATCTCCGCTGGAGTGACATTTTCTTCATTTTTTACGAGCAATCGGTTATTTTTATCAAATGATTGCTGGGAAGAAGCCAGAACAATTCCGGGAATCATGGCTGAGATAGCCACAAGGGTTGCAGTTACGGCTAGGGTACGAGAAAGGAAGTTAGAAGACATGAAATTAAAAGTCATTGGCTGTGAGTAATGAAAAGACATGAAAGTCATAGCTAGGGTAGCTAGGGTAGGGTGTGTTAGGCGGCGGAAAAATTTTTGCTAATCACAAATAACCTTCAACTTCGCCGCCGTAACGCACCGGCAGGAGCCCAAGAAACCGGGTTTCTACCATAACTTTGGTATGAACAACGAGATTTTTATAGAAACCCGGTTTCTGTCTGACCAGCGATCGCCCATTGATTGATTTAGCTGTGAGGGGCGATCGCTGACAGTAAATCAGTGAGACAAGGTGTTGCGGAGATGCTTGAATTAGGTACTTATTTACGCAACAACAGGCTCAAATAAACCTGTGGCGATATCAAACTCTTTTTCTTGACCATCTGTATCAAAAATCTTCAACCCGTCTGCCTTGGCAGTTCCGGTTAAGATGTCATAAACTTGATCGGGATTTAAGTTAGGATTAGCTTCCAACATCAGAGCAGCTACACCAGCAACAAAAGGTGCTGCTTGAGATGTGCCTGTTTGTGAATTAATTTCGTTGTTTGGATATGTAGATGCGATTCTAAATGCTGGTGCCGCGATGAAGTTTATTTCTGGATTAGCACCGGCAAATTGAGTTGACACACCATCTGAATTATCTAGTACAGTGCTGAAATCATCCACTGCTCCTACTGCAATGCCTAAGCCATTTTCAGCATAACGACCTGGGTAAAATGGTTGACTTTGGTCTTTTCCGTCATTGTTACCTGCTGCCATAACTACAACCACGCCATTATCTTTAGCGTAACGAAGGGCGTTTTCCACCTCTGTATTAGGTGTCAATCCATCAGTTCCCTCCGGACTAGGAAGCTTCAAGCTCATATTAATAATATCTGCCTCATTCTCTACAGCAAAACGAATTGCATTTGCATAGCGAAGGTTAATTTCATCAGCAGAAAGATTTTCGTCCACGGCTCTATCCAACACCCTGATAGGCATAATTTTCGCATCAGGAGCGACACCAGTGACGTTTATTCCATCATTTTTAGCTGCAATAATACCCGCAACATGGGTTCCGTGTTGAAAGTCTTGTTGATTGGCGTTACCACCTACAAAGTCAAAGCCAGGAACTATCTTACCAGCGAATTCAGAGTGTGTATCGTCAACTCCACCATCTAGCACCGCAACTACGATATCTTTCCCAGTAATACCCTGGTTCCAAACCGCAGGAGCTTTAACTAGGTTTAAGCCGTAAAAATCATCGTCAATTTCATTCTGTGCTTCAAGATTTGCACTTTCTAATGGTTGATCAAAAGAGAATGGCTCTAGTCCTCTCGCACGAGCAACAGCATCAGCCGCATCAACTAAACCAAACCCAAATTGAGTGGCAAAAGGTCCTTCCGGTGGAATAAAAGGTGTAAATGCACCTGTTACTGGATCTATTGGCTGATTAAAGCCTTGCGAACCAACCGCGTTAGCAACCCGGCCCTCATTCTGACCAAAAAAGACGTAGTGCCCTAAAGCTGTCATTCCCCCTGAGTTAACCGCAGCAGCTACATCTGGGTTTTGCTGTAAATAATAGGCAGTATTGAACCCCGCGATCGGATCGCGTCCTTCAAATTGACCATAATTGAGAAAATGGTCTAATCCAGTAGCAAAACCGCCTAAAGATACGGCATTAGCAACATCTTGGTTTTGTTGCAAATAATAACTTTCACTATAGAATCCACTCGGTTGTCGTCCTTCAAATCTACCGTAAAGCAGAAAATGGTCGAATCCAGTAGCAAAACCGCCTTGAGATACTGCGTTAGCTACGTCTGGGTTTTGCTGGAGATAAGAGTTTTCGTCAAAGAGACGGCCAAGGTCTAACATAAGTCGTTTGTGTCCTACAAAAATTGAATTAACAGTGATAATCCGCTTAAAAATTGAAAAAAGCGTGATTCTCTAAGGTAGTGCTGCCTTTTTTGACTGTTTTAATCTCATTTTTCAGAAATATTGCCAAAAATATTTCTTTTGTTCCCATTTTTAAGGGGGGTTGGGGTTTTAATGGGGGTTGGGGGAATCTAATTGATGCCGTCTTAATATAAAAATGGCGAACCAATATATATTTGACAAATCACCAGAAAACAGGCTCAAACAAATCGCCAAATGGATTTTCCGGGTCTTCAACTTCAAATGGCCTGTCTTCTGCTCTACCTTCAAAAGGATTAAAATCAACCTCTGCCCCAAAAGAGTTGTTTCCTGGCTGAAGATTGGCAATGGGAATTCCCCAACTCAGGGGAACCATGCGTTCTGCTTCTACCTCAGATGGTCGAGTGCCATCAGCGAAAATAAAAGCATAAATGCCAACTAAAGGATATTTTTGCCTGCCATTAATTCCAATCAGTTCGCCCTTTTGATTTAGAATTGGCCCACCACTCATTCCGGTTTCGATATCGTTGCTATAGCCAATTTGGTATCCACTTTCCAATGGCTTTCTGGATAGCATTTCCACCTTCCCCTGAGTTAAGCGATAAGCCCTTAATCCCCAATCGCGAGTTTCCTCAGCCCGTCCCGGTGTAAAGTGCCAATTAGGAAATCCAGCCGCATAAACAGCATCGCCCGGTGATAAAGCACTGGAGTTGCCAACTTTAGCCACTTGATACGATTGATTGCTGCTAAATTCCACTAAAGCTAAATCTAAATTGCCAAATTGCTGAGATCGCAACCAACGTCCCGAATGCGTCCGTCCGTCAGGGGTGAGAATTGTATAGCTGTTCTGTTCGTTCTTTTCCACTACATGATGATTGGTAAGAACGGTGTAGCTATTACCTTGACGCTCAATAATGACTCCAGAACCCATATTGTCATCCCCTAAAATTCGCACGGTAATTTTTTGAGCAATTTCCGGGACAGATACTCGGGCTTGTAAAGAGTTAGGATTTTGGTTAGGATTTTGAGCGTGTTGAAAAGGGATCCGAACGGCTAAATCGGGAGATTTAGTTTTTAGATCCGGCAACGGCGGAAAATTTGGGCTGGGCAATGAAGCTGAAACCGAAGTCATCATTGTGAAAAATGTCAGTATTTTCACAGAAACACTGAGAGGAAATGAAAGCACAATTGTGATTTCCTAAATCAACTAAGTTAAATTAATTAAGTTAAATGACAGTCATCTAACACTTTCTCAGTAGCCATGAGGGGGAAAATAATCCCCCATAGCCACTTCTCTAAGTTAATTGCTATTCAACGCTGCATCTGTCCAATCATTTAATGTCACGCTGCCAGATTGTGCTAAAGGACGTCCCCCCGCAGCCGCAGAAATAATCTCGTTTAGAGCTTCGCGAGGATTTTTGCCAGGAGTTAACGTAATAATGATATTTTCACTGGTACAACGACGGTCTGAACCTTGAAGTCCGCAAATGACTCCCAAGTTATTGATTGTCCCAGTGCTTAACATCAAACGACTCCCACTTGCAAATGCGTTATTAAAACGATTGGTTACTGCATTGCAGCGAGCTTCAGGAGTCCAGCCGCTATAACTAAACGCTTGGCTATTCCAAGTGATTAACGAACGAGTAACTTGACCGTTACTAACTACAGTAACAAATCCGCCCCCACCTCCCTGAACGCAATAAAATTGAACACCTTGTGCTTGAGCTTTGTTGGCCTCAAACGCCATGCCGCTAGACAGTGCCAACGCCCCTAAAACCGCTGTTGCTAATTGCTTGATTTTCACAGAAAAAACTCCTTTTGGTGTGAGAAAAAAATAAGATAAACTTGAGGCAGAGCCTCGGTTGGAGCATTTCTAGGCTCTGCCTAGAAACGAGGAAAGGAAGCCAGTCATCTAGGGTAGGGTGTGTTAGGCGGCGGAGAGATTTTGGCTAACCACAAATAGCCTTTAATTTCGCCGACGTAACGCACCAAATCAACCCTGGTATAAAAAGCGATCGCCCTTATCATTCCTTATTCTTAGTAGGGTGTGTTAGTCGGCGCGAAGACTTTTGCTAACCACAAATAACCTTTAATTGCGCCGACGTAACGCACCAACCGGAAATAGATAATTTTCCGGTAAAGCCATCAGTCAATTTTTTGGTAAAGCCCCTTTGCTTGTTTCGTGTTTTAATCGATGCGCTGATTAACTTTTTAATTTCTTAACACCGATGTTAACCGATCCAAAAAACAACTGTCAAGACCCATATCTCGCGACATTTTGCGACATTTTTCGACATTTTGCGACACTTTGCCAAAACTTAAAATAACCATTAAAAATGTCGATGAAAATCATTGCCAAATTTATCTAAGTTTTGGTGGACAATTGCGGTATAATTATCAGCAGCCCTAGCCTAAATCCTTTGTGTAGCCTAGGATTGAAGCGGCGATCGCCTGCATTGGCCTTGCCGCTCGAAAAATTTGCGACATTTTTCCCATGTCGCAAAATGTCGCTAACGGTGAATTGTGTAAACTTTTGTAAAGTTTATTTTCAGGCAAAAACATTGAATATCTCCGCAAAAATACGGAGATATTTACGCCCTGGGTTCTGAATGTATTTAACTTGCTAGGGTAGCCCTTAGCAAACCCTTTCAGCGCCAACAAAATCCCACTTGCAAAAATATTTTTTAATGTTTAATATTTTTGTAGATTTAAATACAGACAAAGGACTGATGACCAATGACCAAGAACAAAAGATAACCGTCAATGGGGGCATTCTATATATGTATCTTTGTTGCACCCCAATCAACGGTCAACCGTCAACCGTAAACCCTGTAATTTTTTTTGACCCATGAATAAAGAAGAAGTGCAAGAACTTGTCGCATTTGCCCAACATTTACTCGAACGAACGACTAATGAAATTTTCTCTGATTTAGAGAAAATCACCCTCCAAGGCATCATCAGCGATCGCAGTTATGAACAAATAACTAGCGACAAATCCATCAAATTCACCCCAGATTATCTCAGGCAAACAATTTCTCCCAAATTGCGGCGAAAATTAACTGCTGCTTTGAAAAAAGTGGGGGTCGTGGATGCAAATACGAAAACCATTCTAAAAAAAGAAATCGTACCAAAACTGCGACAAGCTTTGCTCAGAGAATATCCTGGGGAATTTGCCTCGGATGGATACTCCCAACCCGACGACATAGGAAACCCAGGGAAGGGGAACCAACCGATGACTACAGGATTCACCCAACCCCTATTACCCCAACCCCTATTATTAAGAGGGGGACAAAGGGCGATGGGAAGTTTTTCCCCTCCACAACGGATTTACCAAAACCTCCCCACCCGCGATCACACTACTTTTATCGGTCACGAAAAACAATTGAACCGCTTGCTGAAACTCTTATCTTGGGATAGTCGCACCCATCGCATTAGCGTTGAAGGAATTGGTGGGGCAGGCAAAACTACGTTAACTGTGGAAGCAGCTTATGCTTGTTTAGAGTCAGCAGAATCGCCGAATTTTGACGCGATGATTTTTACTTCGGCGAAACCTCACCGACTTACGGGTACGGGTATTTTACCTCGGTTAAAAAAAGAGAATACTTTGTCAGAAATTTTCCGCACGATCGCCCGTACTTTGCAACGCCACGATCTACTGATGGGAGATAGCGATCGCCAACTGGAGGAAATTCTGGATTGCTTATCTTATCAACGCACTTTATTAATGATCGATAATCTGGAAACAGCGGCAGATTTAAATGATGTGCGTTCTTTTTTACTTGAAGCGCCCCCTACGGTAAAAGTATTGATTACTAGCCGTCAACAAGCTTTATTAGATGTTTCGATTCGCCTAGAATCCTTTAATAAAAAAGATAGCCTGCATTTAATCCACCATCACGCCGAGGAAAAAGATATCCCGATTACCCCTAAACAAGCGGAGGTAATTTATACCACTACCGGGGGAATTCCTGCGGCAATTGTTTATACTATTGGTCAACTCAGTGCCGGTTATCATTTCACTGAAGCGATCGCTAATTTGAATCACTCCGACGGGGAAATTGCCCGGTATTGTTTCCAGGGTTCGGTGATTCCCTTGCGAGAAAACCCGCCCCATTTTCTGCTCATGGCTTTGGCTATTTTTCCCAATCCTGCTTTACCAGAAGCCGTCAGCGAAGTAGGGAATGTTCCCGACCTGAATCAGTTTGCCCCGTTGCAACAGTTATCTCTGGTGAAACTGCATCAAGGACGCTATCAAATGTTACCCCTGACCCGGGGTTATGTATTAACTGAACTCCAAAGTTATCCCAACTTCCAGAAACTTGCCCGCGATCGCTGGGTGAAATGGTATTTAAACTATTGCCAAAAATATGGCAAAACCGATACGCAAGAATGGAGTGAATTTACAGAATTAGACCAAGAATGGGAAAATATAAGTGAAGCGATCGAATGGACAATTATGGCAAATCTCTATGAAGATTTTGGTCAATTTTGGCAATACATTAAAGGTTATACTCATTTTGCCGGATATTGGTCGGAACGGTTACGCTGGATGGATTGGTGGCGAGAAACAGCGAAAAAACGAGCCGATTGGCTGACAGTGGTAGAGGCGATCGGGGATAAAAGTCGCACCCTAATTTTACTAGATCAACCGGAAGATCGACAAGAAGCCAACCAACTGTTAAACCAGGCTTGGCAATTATGTCAAACTTATCAACTAACCATTAGCATCAATTTAGCTTTGGACATGGCAGTGCTCCAGGTTCATCAACAAAATGAAAGCGCTGCTAATCAATGGTTTAGTGAAGTGACTAAATTGTACCAAAATCTGCCGCCTAATGACCCCAGACATCCCCGAATTCCCATTCAAATTCTTTACTATCGCGGGGAACTGCATTTTAAAAAAGCCGAGTTTATTCCAGCCCAAAAATGCTATGAAAAAGCCGTAGAAGAAGCTAGGAAAACTGGTTGGCATCGAGCGATGATTTTTTGCCAAATTTGGTTAGCTTTGGTGGCGATTAATCTGGATTTACTTCCAAAAGCTGAGGCTTTGTTATCAGGGGCTTTGCCAACGGTGGAAAAAAATGGCGATCGCCGTTGTTTGGCTTTTTGTAAGCGGGCATTTGCCCTATTGAAAAAAGCCCAAAAAAATTGGCAAGAAGCAAAATATTGGGCGGCTTTAGCTAGGGAAGATTTTCGCGGTTTATTGATGCATCGAGAAATGGCAGAAATGGATGAATTTTTGTAAAAAAAATAAATAAATCGATTAATATATAGGGATCATAAAATTATGCCAAATTTTTTGTATGGGCAATTTGATGGCGGTGGTTGCCCCTACAAAAATATTACGATATCAATAGAATTGCTATATTATTAAATACTTATAATAAATTTAAAAATTATTGCTACAATTACGAAATTTATTTGGGCGCAAGCCGAAGCGCCCCTACAGATACCAAATCACCAGATATTGTAGGGGCGCTTCGGCTTGCGCCCCTGGCTTCGCCTTGCGCCTCTATGCATCTTTAATTAGAAATGGTATTAAATTGGATCGCAAAATCAGCATTAAGGTGTTCTTTTTAGCAAACTTTCATGCCATTTATTTAACAGTAAGTTTGAGAAAGCGGTCAAAATAAAAAAGATCAAAATTCCCAGCCCGCTAATCATAAATAAAGCGGCAAACATTCGGGGAATTTGTAAATTATAACTAGCGATGAGCATTTGATAGGCTAAACCGGAGTTAATTCCTCCAGTTCCGGCGACAAACTCCGCGACTACAGCGCCAATTAATGATAAACCACCGCTAATCCGTAAGGCAGATAAAAAATAGGGTAAAGCACTCGGTAGTCTTAGATATAGCATCGTTTGCCAGGGAGTAGCTTTATACAGACGAAACAGATCCCGCAAATTCGGATCGATGCTATTCAGACCAAACGTGGTATTAGAAATGATGGGGAAAAAAGCGACAATCCAAGCGCAAAGCACCAAGGCAGCAAAGGTATTGTTTCTCAGCCAAATAATGATTAAAGGCGCGATCGCGGCGATCGGCATTGTTTGCAGAATCACCGCATAAGGATATAAGCTCTTTTCAATCCATTTACTCTGAGCCATCAACATAGAAATCAATAGCCCTAAAACCGCTGCATAAAAAAATGCCACGATGGTAATTTTTATGGTAATTAGCAAAGCGGGAAATAGGAGAAACCAGTCACTAATTAAGGTTTGGATAATTCGACTAGGAGAGGGCAGCAGATAGGGGGGGATACCAGTAAGCTTCACCAAAAACTCCCAGGTGAATATTACCAATATTCCCACTCCAATCGGGGCGATAATATCTAGAGATAGTAAATCTTTACCTCGCATTTTTGCTCTAAATAAATTTTTCCACAATTTCATACGATTCTTTCTCCTACCAACTTCAAAAAGCTACAATTCCCAGGTTTATTTGGGCGCAAGCATTGCTCTTTACTGTTGCATTTTTTATTAAAAACGGGATCCATTTGTTTTAATTACCCGTTAAATCGATCCTTGACCCATCATTCCTTTAGATAATTCATGGGCTACTTGCTGACAATATTGGGCATAGACAACGGAAGTCCGAAATTCTTCGGAACGGGGATAGGGTCGATCGATGGAAATATCCGCCACCACTCGACCGGGACGGGGTGCCATAACCACCACCCGATTGGATAAATAAACCGCTTCATAAATATTGTGGGTGACAAAAATAATTGTCCAACTTTGTTGACTCCATAAATTAAGTAACTCCACATTTAACTGAGTGCGGGTAATATCATCTAAAGCCCCAAAAGGTTCATCCATGAGTAACACCGTGGGAGAGGTGACTAACGTTCTGGCAATGGATACCCGCATTTTCATCCCTCCAGAAAGCTGACGGGGATAAGATTTAGCAAACTTTTCTAACCCAACTAATTGCAGGGATTTGTTAATTGCCGGATCTGCCATATTTTTCGGGATTCTGGCTAATTTTAGGGGCAAACGGACATTTTCCCGCACCGTAGCCCAAGGCATCAATGCCGGTTCTTGGAAGACAAAAGAGAGATTTTCTTGAGCGGTGAAATCGTGCCATTGAATCGTCCCTGAACTGTGATTAGTCAGTCCGGCAATAATCCGAAGTAGGGTACTTTTTCCACAACCAGATGGCCCGACCAAACTAACAAATTCACCGGCACTAATTGTCAAATTTAAGTCAGTGAGGGCGACGGTGCCATTGTCGAATAACTTATTCACCTGACTTAAGGTAATTAAAGGTTGAGAATTCATCGGTGATTCACTCACTCTATAGATCGGGTATATATTCAGTATATATCGGCTAGATTGGCCTAGGAATTTTGATAATAATCCACTCCTTTATTCACAAACTGTAGGGTATAACCCTGTTTATAATCCGTGTTCGCATCAAAAACACCCACCGCCGCTAAATCTTTAAATAAAGTTTCCCAGCGTTGGTCGGTCATTGCCCCAATGCCCAGGGTTTTGGCATCTCCTGAGACAATTACCTCATAAGCTTTTAATTTATTAAGTCCATAATCGATTAAATCCTCAGTCATTTCGGGATTTTCTTTTTTAATCAATTCATTGCCCGGTTGAGGATTTTCTAGATAACTATACCATCCTTTAATTGATGCATCAACAAAGCGCTGGACTAAATCTGGATTGGTTTCGACTAATTTTTTGGTGGTTTCTATGGTAAACGCATAGGGATTATATCCCGCATCGGCTAAAAGTAAGATATTGGGTTTAAATCCGCCTTCTTTTTCAATAGTATAAGGCTCAGATGTTAATAGACCTTGTTGGGCGGATTTTTTGTCAACTAAAAACGGGCTAATATTAAAATTGTACGGGCGTTTTTGGTCATCAGTAAATCCATACTTAGCCTTGAGGATTTGCCAATAATAAGCGCCTAGACTCAGATAAATTGGTTTTACTTTTAATTGCGCGAAAGAGTCATTGCCAACTCCAGGATGAGTTAAGATAACTTGGATTTCCTTTTGAAAAATAGCCGCCACTGCTATTTTCGGAATCCCTTCTTGTACTGCTTTAATCGCATCAATACTACCGCCGATCGTAAAATCAATCACTCCTCCCATCAACAACTGGGTTGTATTCGTTTGCGGACTCGCTGCTAGAATGGTGACATCTAAACCATGTTGGCGATAAATGCCGGTCGCTAATGCCTGATAAAAACCCCCGTATTCTGCTTCGGGTTTCCAATTTAAACTAAAGTTAATTCTATCCAAGTTTGGGGTTGATTCTGACTGGGATGATGGAGAATTTGACTCGACACAAGCGGTTAAAATACTGGTGCCTAACGCTAAAGAACTCAGTTTGATGAATTGGCGACGTTTGATTTGATAATATTCGTTCATGGGGTTGGTTATGGGATCCAATAATTATCGACTGATTCTACCAACTATTGTTAAGGATGAAGGGGATTTTTGGCAATAGTAAATTTGATAATTTCATGGCTGGGTCGTAATCAGATTCTCCGATCCAGATGATTTAGGAGTCTTTGCCCCGGCTGTCCAGAACCCCATCGGCCTTAATGTAAAGATATGTTAACTTTTGGCTCTAATACTCTGAGTTAAATTGTATAGTTAAAAGTCGTAGTTGTAAATTACCGGGGCGATCGCCACGACCGATCGCAGACCAAAGAGTTGGGATTAATTTGCTTTAATTCCGCAAAAATAGTTGATTTTTGTCAAAAGACTTTTAATCAACTTATGGAGGGATATTCACTTAAATCGGTTGACTAGAGTTAATCCCCATACCTGATTTATGAGTGAATTATCCCAGGGAACGGAAAAAATCTAACCACAATGGCAAAGGCATCAATGCAAAAACATTTTCCATTGACGACTGTAGGCGCACTGGTGGTCAATAATTGCGGACAAATTTTGATTGTCAGAACTACGAAGTGGCGCGGCACCTGGGGAGTCCCAGGCGGGAAAGTAGAATGGGGAGAAAGTCTGGTTGACGCTGTGATTCGAGAATTCCAAGAAGAAGTGGGTCTAGAGTTGACCCAAGTCCGCTTTGCCTTGTTACAAGAAGCGGTTCTCGATCCACAGTTTTTTAAAGCAGCCCATTTTATTATGGTGAACTATTATGCGTTCTCCACTAGCGATCGCATTATTCCCAATGAAGAAATCGAAGCATGGGCTTGGGTGACTCCCCAAGAAGCAATGGAGTATCCTCTTAATACTTATACGCGGATTTTAATTGAGGATTATCTGAATCATAATATTGGTCAGTTATATCTGAATTAGATCGATTGCTTTCGGCAGAGTTTAATTGCTCTAAAAGTTGCGCGATCGCCATCCCGGAAACGGGTTCGATCCAATGCGGAGCAATTTCCGCTAATGGCCTCAAGACAAAAGCTCTTTGAGTCATGCGGGGATGGGGGATCTGCAACGTTGGACTTTCCAGAATTAATCGATCGAATAGTAATAAATCTAAGTCTAAAGTTCTTGGCCCCCAATGCTCTAGGCGAACTCTCCCAAACTGACGTTCAATCAAGAGTAAAGTTTCTAGCAATTCTTCTGGACTTAGCTGCACTGCTAAAATGGCACAACCATTGATATAATCCGGTTGTGGCGGCCCAACGGGAGCGGTTTGATACCAACTGGATTTGGCTTTAACGGTAATCCCAGGAGTTTGGTTAAGGTTTTTCAGGGCTGATTCTAGTATCACTAGAGAGTCACCCAGGTTACTGCCAAGGGCGATCGCACTAAGCATAGGTTCTCTGTCCAATTTTTCAGTGCGATCGACCATAAACTCAAAAATCAAGCAGCTAAATTGACCACGTAATTTTATTGTATCGAGATTTGTCAAAAAGCTCGTTTTCTGGTTTGGTAGATTAATAGACATCATCTAAGGAAGACAATGGACTTAAATGGAAAAATTGCCCTAGTTACTGGGGGTGGCACTCGGGTAGGACGTGCGCTGACGATCGCGCTGGCTAAAGCTGGGTGCGATGTTTTGATCCATTACGGCAACTCTGCGGATGCGGCAGCAGAAGTTAAAGCCCAAGTAGAATCCTTGGGACGACGAGGAATTACCTACTCCGCAGATTTGGCAGACCCCTCTGCCACGGATACGGTGATTCCCAAAGCCGTTGAAGCCTTTGGTCAAGTTGATATTTTGATTAATAGTGCTTCAATTTATCCTCAAGACGATCGATTTAACCAGATTAATGTAGAATCATGGGATAAAATTTTTGCCATTAACTTGCGTGCCCCATTTCAACTTTCCCAAGCCTTTGCCCAGCAACTGCCCCCCGATGGCCAAGGAAAAATTATCAATATTAATGATGCCCGGATTCCCCGTCCCCAACCGGGCAACTTTTCCTATCGCTTAACCAAGGGAGGATTGTGGGATATGACGCAAATGTTGGCCTTAGAATTAGCCCCCAGAATTACGGTTAATGCTTTAGCCTTGGGTCAAATTCTTGAACCCCATAACGATCCCGACCCGGAAAAATTCATGCAAGATTATGCCAATCGGAGAATTCCCTTAAAAATTCCGGGAAACCCTCAAGTAGTCACAGATTGTGCTTTATTTTTACTCCAACAAGATTTTCTCACGGGGAGTACAATTACGCTCGATGGTGGAGAATATCTTTTAAATTAGTGGAAACCGATGGAAAATCAACGACTACCTTCTAATAACGCTAACTTTGGGCATCAACTCAATGAGATAATAGAGCAGCAGAAAGATATATTAGCCGCTCATTATCTCGCCCCTTTATCCACAGATTACCTGCCCTGGAGTGCATATGCCATGCGTCCCAGTGGACTGGTGAATATTCTCAATGAGATTATTATCAATAATTGCCAGGTGATTGTCGAGTGTGGTGGGGGAATTTCCACCTTTTATATAGCTCGATTGCTCAAAAGCAGGGGAGGGCATCTATACACGATCGAACACAATCCAGAATGGCTTGAATTTTTAGAGAAGGGATTAAAAAAAGAGGGACTGCTAGATGGTGTAACGCTCATTGAGGCTCCTTTGAAATCTAGTGGCTTGGGTCTGGATGATATTCCGTGGTACGATCCAGAAGCACTGAGTAAACAGCTTCCTCAAGATATCAAAATCGATCTGTTATTGGTCGATGGGCCAACAGCTTATACGGAAGAGACGCAGTATTCTCGATATCCCGCAGTTCCTTATTTTTTGCCATTTTTTAGTCAGAATTGTACGATTGTAATTGATGACGTTAATCGTCAGGGCGAACAAGAAATTGTCAAGCGATGGGAAAAACTCCTAAATCTTGATTTCGAGACTAAAGATGGCAATATTGCTATGGCTAGAATCAATATAGAACATCCTTAAACCATTGTTCTAGGCGATCGCCCAATGCTGGCAATGAATATTCTGTTTCTGCTCGTTGGCGACACTGATGGCGATCGATTTGGTCAATACGCTCGATCGCTCCAACTAATTCATCTAGGTTATCGGGTTCCACTAACCAACCCGTTTGACCGTCTACCACAATTTCTTTTGGGCCACCGCGACGATAGGAAATCACGGGAACCCCACAAGCAAGGGCCTCCGGTGCTACGAGACCAAAGGCTTCTACCCACTTATGGGTCATCAGCAAGGCCCGACATTTTCTTAATTCGCTTTGAAAGTCTTTGGTGGGTAAAAAGCCCATATACTCTATAGGCGCATTCGGGTAATTGTCACAAAGCCATTGCCAATACTCTCGATCCTGCATAAACCCAAAAATTTTTAGCTTGATGCCGGTAGTATTAGCCACTATAACCGCATCCTCCAGTCCTTTTTTCGCGGTAATTCGTCCCGCCCAAGCAAAACTGTCTCCAGGTTCAGGGCAAAAATCATATTGGGAAAGATCGATCGCACCACCTAAAATTCTAAAAGCTTCAGGTCGTGAATAGGTAGCAGCTTGGGTTCTTGTATGTGCCCCTAGCGTTCCTGGACACAGGGAAGCAACTTGTTCGATCTGGCGATCGATTACCCCAATCGCCGCTCCGATACAAACATAATGGAGAAGGGGACGACTAAAAAATGGTGACAGGTAAAACGGTAGCCATTCATGACTAAAGTTAAAGATCAGGTCATAATCACCCTGAACTTGACGAACATAATCCCACATATTGGCAAGAACTGCATTATTAGGTACGATCGCCGGCCCTCCCTGTTCGGCTGTAGGAATGCAGGGTTGGAGTTCTCCCTCCACTTGTTTAATCGGCAATACTTTATCTGTGGAACCTGTGGGCGCAACAATTTGCACTTGGTGCTTTCGCCTCATCATTTCTTGGGCAATATTGCACAAATTTAGTTCCGATCCTCCTACTCCCTCTAAGGGATTGTAGTGGATGGGCACGATTGGGCTAGAAACCAACATTAATTTCATATTTCTATCACCTTAATTTATCTTATTTGCGATCTTAAACGCTTTGAAACCATTGTTCCAGGCGATCGCCGAACGCTGGTAACGAATATTCTGTTTCTGCTCGTTGGCGACACTGATGGCGATCGATTTGGTTAATCCCCTTGATAGCTGCAATTAATTCATCTAGGTTATCGGGTTCTACTAACCAACCCGTTTGACCATCTACCACAATTTCTGAGGGGCCACCGCGACGATAGGAAATTACGGGAACCCCACAAGCAAGGGCTTCTAGTGCTACGCGACCAAAAGCTTCTACCCACTTATGGGTCATCAGTAAAGCTTGACATTTTCCTAATGCGCTTTGAAATTCTTTAGTGGGTAAAAAACCCATATACTCTATGGAAGCCTGGGGATAGTCCCGGCAGATCTGTTGCCAATATTCTGCATCTTGAAGATAGCCAAATACTTGTAGATGAATACCTGTTTTTTGAGCAGCAGCAACTGCATCTTCGAGTCCCTTTTCTGCTGATATTCGTCCTGCCCAAGCTAAACTATTCCCAGGTTCTGGGCAAAATTGATATTGAGTTAGGTCAATAGCACCCCCTAAAACTCTAAAGGATTCGGCGACTGAGTAGGTAGCAGCTTGAGCTTTGGTATGGGCCCCCAGAGTTCCTGGACAGAGGTGTGCTACCCTTTCAATTGCCCGATCCATCACACCAGTCCAGGAACCGATACAGACATAATGAAGAACGGGGCATTTAAAGAAGGGTGATAAATAAAACGGCAACCATTCGTAACCAAAATCAATAATTAGGTCATAATTAGCCTGGACTTGATGGGCATAATCCCACATATTGGCCAAAACTGAGTCATGGGGAATAATTACGGGGTCGTTATAGGTGGGTTCGGGGATTAAGGGTTGCAGTTCTCCAGGAATTTCTTTGACGGGTAGGGATGCTACGGTGGAGTCTTTAGGGGCAACGATTTGGATTTGATGTCCTCGTTGGATCATTTCTGTGGCGATGGTCTTGAGATTTAGGGCGACCCCTCCCAGACGACCGGAGTTTAAGGAACTGACAGGACTAGAGACAAAAAGTAATTTCATCTTCAAAAATCTAAAGGGTAACTGATTCTAATTCGGGTTTTAACCAATCCGCATGACCATTTTCAGTCATATCGAGAAATTGTTCAAGATTTTGGCATCGTCCCGATTCCATATACTGGCGAAATAGTCGATTAAGGAGTAAGTTTTGAGAAAATTCTTCATGGGCGGCTTGGCAAATTTCTGGGGTAAGATCGAGTTTTCCTTCGTCTAATAAGGCGAGGATTTGTTGATAGGCGCGTTCGGCGGTTTGAAAGGCGTTGACGGACTGAGTGATGGAGTTGTCTCGCTTGTAGTAGCGATAAAGGGGCTGAGGGTAAATGGCGACTTTCTCCACTCTGCTTAATAGTTCGAGATTGAACAGGACATCGGCAGCAAAGGGGACTTTTGTCCAACCCCGACCAAAAAATTCCCGCCGGAATACGGGGAAGAATGGGACGCGGGGCTTGAGAATATCATCCGCTGTGGCAAAGGTAACGGTGGCGCGATCGCTGAAGGGACGCTTATACAGCACCAAGTCTGTGTTATATACGCCCGTATTGTCGATCGCCGCACCGTATTCCATCGCCAGGGGAAGCAGTTCTGCCAGACGGTTGGGTTGGAAAGCATCGTCAGCATCGAGGTTGGCGATGACCTCGCCAGTAGAAATGGCCATTGCCGCATTGCGGGCGGGGGCTTCTCCTCTACCACAGCCCCCCGTGTAAGATTGTTTCAATCGCCCGTCTTCAATACCGTGGCGAGATAGCACGGATAAATAGTCTACCCCGTCGTCCGAACCGATCGCCGCTTCCCAGTTTGTATAAGTCTGGTTTAGGAGGCTTTTCACAGTTTCAGCGATCGTGTTTTCAGCTTGGTAGGCTGGAATCAAAATACTAACTAAGGGGGCAACACCGTTGGACATAGTAAATATGTAAATATATAGTCTAGCAATTAGATATCCGGCTGATTTTTACAGTTTTTTCGCCTGGGCAAAGTTTGATTTATGCTCGGGAATCGAACTTCACCCAGTATTTCCCATTACCGAAATTTTTTGGGGATCAAGCGTTTTATTTGTCGCGAATCATTTCAATCGCAATATGTCCAGGAAAACCGGGAATCGGTGGAGAAACTTTCACCAAGCGCGATCGCACTTTTTGCACTTTTTCAAAGTTAAGCATCGCTTCAATAATCGCGGTATTCAACCGTTCCACGGTCTTGAATTTTGCCGTTTCCATCAGTTGCCGGACTTGTTCCACCACATCAGCGTAATTTAAAGTATCTTCCAGGCGATCGTTTTGACCCACCACCGATAAATCCAACCATAAGGTCAAATCGACTTCAAACCATTGACCAAGTACCTGTTCTTCGGGAAAGTACCCAACATATCCGTAATACCGCAGCCCGGTAATTTCGATCGCGTCCATTTTTTTGCCAAAGCTTGCTTGATTTTGCTCAAAGGGCGATCGTGATTGAAATGACTGTGGTTCAAACTATGCAGGTTTTTCACAGTCAACCCCCTTCAGTGATGCGCCAACAGAATATCATAAACCAAGTGGGGGGAATTTTTACCAGGCTGCCGAAATCTGTAACTGGGTGCAACTGGGTGCAACTGGGTGCAACAGGGTGCAACAGAGTGCAACAGGGTGAAACAAGGTGAAAATACTTCCATACCCCCTTGCCAACCACACCGATTATTTGTTATAGTAGAAAACGTTGCTGGTGTAGCTCAGTGGTAGAGCACCCGCCTTGTAAGCGGGCGGCCATCGGTTCAAATCCGTTCACCAGCTTAGGTCAAACTCTTATACCGTAAAGGTTTTCGCCACTCCCACCAATTTCGTGAGAGTGGCTTTTTAGTCGCTTGTTGCCCTGACGTGACCCTGGGAAGGTTGAAAACCCCAAAACCTTTGATTGCATTGCCTCATGGGTTTTGCGCGATCGCTGACTGGTGAGATTTGCGATCGCCGTTTATCATGGCAGATATTTAGTCGATTCCCTGAACTTGAATCCGATCATAGGTGTGCGTTTATTCACGAGAGGACTTCCCAATGACTTATATTATTGCCACGACGAACATGAAAGGTGGGGTCGGTAAAACCACATTAACCGTTAACCTGGGGGCAAGTTTAGCCAAAGATCACGGCAAACGGGTGTTAGTGGTTGATTTAGACACCCAAATCAGCGCTACCCTGAGTCTGGTATCAACCCAGGAATTTGCCAAACTACGTCAAGACAACCGCACTTTAAAATATTTAGTTAACCAAATTCTCCAACCGATTAATCAGAACAAAATTAACATTCACGATACGATAAAGTCATATATTTCCCAGGTCAAAGGCTTTGATTTATTACCCGGAGACATCGATTTGTATGATGAATACTTGGTTTCAGAAATGCTCCACGAAAAAGCCATTCGGTTAGGCAAAGATAAATTTGAGACGGTCTGGAACTTCTTGGAGAGTTCTTTAGTGTTTGACATTTTAAAGCCAGTTTTTTCTGACTATGATTTTATCATCTTAGATTGCGCTCCCGGCTACAATTTGATTACTCGGAGTGCTTTAGTTTGTAGTGATTTTTACTTAATGCCCGCTCGTCCTGAACCTTTGTCAATTATTGGCATTCAGTTACTTGAAAGAAGGTTAAAACAACTCAAAGAAATTTATAAATATCCTAACCCTCTCCAGCTAGAAATGCTGGGAATTGCCTTTACCATGTCGGGAAATTTAATGACTGGCAAGTATTATAAACAAGTCATGCAGCGAGTTTATGAAGATTTCGGCCAAAGCAAAATTTTTAAAACTCGCATCCCGATGGATTTTAAAGTATCTAAGTCAGTGGATAGTTTTTCCCCCGTGGTTTTCAGTGACCCGACCGCATCAGCCTCTAAAGCTTTCAAAAAAATGACCGTAGAACTTTTAGAGAAAGTTCAGCTTGCGGTTGACATGAAACAACAAAAGACTAAGTTAAATTTAGTCAATTTGGATTAGTATATTATTGGTTAGTTGGGAACGAGTTCGCCATCGGTGTGGGTAATATAATTAACAATTGATAATTGATAATTGATAATAAGTAGGTGAACATAATTAATTGCATCGTTCCCCGCCGATAGACTGTGGATTCCCGCCTTCGCGGGAATGACAGTTTTTCTTCTGATATGGTCTCTGGTTATTTCTGCCCACCTACTTAATTGATAGTTAACTTTGACAATTATCACAATTATCAATTGTTAATTGTCAATCATGAATTATCAATAACCGGCAAGAAAAAGTCGGAAATAACGTTTTAGCTTATGGCATATAAAACCCGATCGCGTCCTTGTTCTTTGGCTTGATATAAGGCTTGGTCGGCAGTATTAATTAAAGCAGCGGGAGAAAAATCAGGATTAATTAAAGTGCTGGCAACGCCACAACTGAGGGTGACATACTGAAAGGCTTTATTGTGAGCGTGAGGAATTTCTAAATTTCTCACTTGTAGGCGAATTCTTTCGGCAACTTGAGCCGCTGTTTCGGCGTTGGTATCTGGCAGAATTACTACAAATTCTTCCCCTCCGTAACGAGCGACGATATCTGTGTGACGGACTGCGTGGCTAATGGCTTTGGCGACTTGTCGTAAACAATCATCTCCGGCTTGATGACCATAGGTGTCATTAAAAAGTTTAAAACAATCTACGTCACAAAGAATTAAAGAAAGATGCGTTTTTTTGCCGCCCGAATCAGAAAAAGAGTTGAGACAGCGATCGAAGTAACCGCGATTAGCTAGTTGAGTCAGGCTATCGACGGAAGCTAGATGAGATAGTTGATAATGTTGAGAGGCAATTAGCCCGATCGCGGCACTAATGAATCCAGTTAAGGGGGAAATCACCGGCAGCCACCAACCCCAAAGAAAGGCACTATAACTGATGCCAAATAAGCTGCCAATTCCTAGGAGGATGGGGAGGATTTCCCCCCGAGGAATTTTCCGGGGAATTGGGCTGATTGCTAATAATTTCAAAGTGGCGATCGCGCCGATAAAAGACCAGAGAATAATCCATAACCATTTTTGCTGCTTTGACCAGACTCTAATCATGGGGCGTCCGTCCAAGGCAGCGCTGATAATTTGGCTGGTTAAATTAGCCTGAATGACAATTCCCGGTACTCTTTGCTCTTTGCCTAATAAATAATGGTCGTAAGGGGTGGAAAACATTTCGCCAAAGCGGAAAGAAGTCGCCCCAATTAAGACAATGCGATCGCGAAAAATTTGTTGTTTCTCTAATTCTGATTTATTTTCCAGCACATCGGTCATAGAAACCACTTTAAAGCGATCGATTAAGCCGCGATAGTTTAATAATATCTGATATCCGCCAACATCATTCCCTACATAATATCCATTGTCTTCTTTTAAAGGGGTGAGGACGCTTTTGCCCAACTGTACCGCACCGGATTCTCCGGGAATCGGCGTCATAACAATTTGCTCATTTTCTAAATATTTTAAAGCTAATTTAACCGCAATATTTTCTTTAATTGCACCAGAATCTAATTGAATAGACATCAAAGACCTGCGGAGTTTCCCGTCAGCATCTAAGACTAGATCGCTGATACCCACTTGACCCTTTTCAGCCAGTAAGGGGGGAGGGGGGATGGTTTCTCCGATCGCTTTTTCAATGCCCATTAAATTGGGAGTTTTTTGGTAAATATCAATTAATCGATCGTGACCGGGTTCTATGGGTATATCTCGATACATTAACAAGCCGATCGCCCGAGGATTTTGTTGATTGATTTTTTCAATTAAATCCGCTAATATTCCATCAGGAATTGGCCATGTATCCAAATGATTAATATCTGATTGATCGATAGAAACGATCGCCAACCGAGAATCGGGTGCTTCCAGGGGACGTAGCCGAAAAAATTGATCTAAAGTTGCCCACTCCAGCAATTGAAACGAACCTTTGCAATCACCCAGAATAATCAAAAATGCCACCGTCGGGCAAATGATTAGTATTTTTCTCCATTGCTGAAACAATCTTCCGATCCGTTGCCACATAAACGCTCAACACCCATAATGAATACAAGATATCAGACAAAAGCAGAGTTTCTTGTATTTATTGTAATGGATAAAAATTCTATGTAACAGGGGGGTATAACAGGGAAGCGGACTATCACTTAAGTATAGGCTAAGTATGGGGCGATCGCGATCGCGATCGCCCCATGATTAGTTATGTGGATCTATAACTGCTGAGTTATCTGCCCAAAGATTAACTAATGATGAATTTTTTCGCGGGGTTAGAGTCAGTATTCTCGCTTATGTGGTGCTACCGCTACTGGAAGAATTATCGGGGGCTGGTTTTCCCGGTGGAGTTAGGGGATGTGCTGCTATGGTGAAAGTGGTCTGCTTTTGTTGGGTAAATGCATTCTCTGAAGGTTTAAACCCGGTAGTATTCTCACCAGAAATATGGGAGATTAAAGCAAGAGCGATGAAGACTAAGGTTAGGGGCGAAAATTTCTGAGTAGCCATGAATTGATATCCTGTAACCGATGTGTTGTCGTTTTTCTGGGTGATTTCTGGGCGATCGGGATATTTTTACCGCTTTAATGAAAATTCTTCATTAAACTCGATCCGGACTATTTTGCTAAAAAAACTTAAAATCCATTGGTTTGGCCGATCGCTGCTTTATGGTTGGTCGGGAAATTGTAAAAAAATGTAAACGGAGAATTGGTTGCCCCCTGGCAAAGGAGTAAAAAATCGGCGTTGGGCATTGCCCACCGGACGAATACGCAACAGAAATCGAGCAGATCGAGCAGATGATCCGGTTGATTTGGGGGAAATTTTTTGCGGGAAAATCCAAAAAATCGCGCCATAATGATGTTAAAGTAAGTGAAATCTGATAAAATCGATCTGTAGGCGATCGCCGAGAAAATTTACATCGGCTAGGTTCCGAATATCGATCGGAAAACCGGATCGTTGCGCTGATGAAATCCGCACCATCATCATAAATGCTGAAATTTGGCCTAAATTTGCATGATTCCGCTCCAACTTAAGTTAAAAAATTTTCTGAGCTACCGCGACGCGAGTCTGGATTTTCGCGGTTTACACACTGCTTGTATTTGCGGCCCGAATGGGGCTGGCAAATCATCGTTGTTAGAGGCGATCGCCTGGTCAATTTGGGGCAGTAGCCGTGCGGCCACCGAGGACGATATTATTCATGCCGGAACGACAGAAGTCTGTGTGGACTTTATTTTTCAGTGCGATGCACAAATCCTCCGAGTCCGGCGATCGCGGCAACGGGGACAAACCAGCACTTTAGAATTTCAAATCGCTACCAGTGACGATGAGCTTTCATTTCATTCACTTCAGTTTCGTTCCCTGACCGAACGCAGTTTACGGGCAACCCAACAAAAAATTATCCAACATATCAAAATTGATTATGAAACTTTTGTCAATTCCGCTTATTTGCGTCAGGGGCGGGCTGATGAATTTATGCTCAAGCGTCCCACGGAACGCAAACAAGTTTTGGCCTCTCTGTTGCGACTGGACGAATACGATCGATTAGCAGAAGAAGCAAAAGAGCGATCGCGGGATTATAAAGCCCAAATTCAACTGTTGCAACAAAATCAGCAATCTGTGGAAACTCAGTTAGAACAGCGGGAGGCGACTCTGGAGGCGATCGCTACGGTGGAAAGAGAGATTTTACAAGAACAACAAGCGCAAGCGACTGACCAAGACCAGTTACAAAAATATAAGGCCAGCAACCACCAGCGCCATAATTGGCAACAACAACTCACTTGGTTGCAGAGTAATTTTGACCAGTTAATTCGCGAGTGCGATCGCATCGAGCAAGAACAAAAACATAGTCAACAACGGCAACAAGAATTAGAGGAATTGTTGGGGCAAGAAGCGGAAATTCACCAAAAGTATAGTGAATTTGAACAACTCCAAGCCCAGGAACAAGTTTTCTCCGATAAGTTACACGCTTACCAAGAAGCCCAAAAGCAGCGATCGCATCTGCAAGAACAACTGACTCATTATTTAAGCGATCTGAAAAGTCAGCAACAGCAACTCCAAGCAAAATTAGAAGCTTTGGAACAGCAAAAAAAGGAGTTGCAAAATACTCTCGGTCAAGCTTCAGAAGTGGCAGCGGCGATGACGGAACTCGAAGCCGCCCGGACGAGACTTGCGACTTTAGACCAATTGCAAACTAAGGCCATTCCGCTGATTCACCGGCGGCAAATTCTCCAGACAGAAGTGGTATCTCGCCGCGCCCATACTGAGGCGCGTTTGGCAGAAATTGTGAGTCAAATTAATCGCTTGCAAGTGCAGCAAAAAACGGCGGTGCAAGTGCAACAAGCGGTGCAACAAGTTTCGCTCCAAATTGAAGATTTGGAGAAGAAGCGAATTTATCAGCAACGGGTGCGGGAAAAAGGGCTAGAACGGCGCAATTTTATGGAACGCTTGCAAGCCCAGTTGCGCGATCGCGAGGTGCAATTGGCGGATATTGAACAAAAGTTACGGTTATTGCAGGTTCCTGATGCAATTTGTCCGTTGTGCGATCGCCCTTTAGATGAGCATCATTGGGACTTGGTGGAGGAAAAACATCAAGCCCAACAACAAGAAATTATCAATCATATTTGGGTCTTGCGGGAACAGTTGGCGGTTTCTGAGCGAGAAATTCAACTGTTGCGCGATGAATATGGTAAATTAAATCGAGAGTTGGCGGGTTCCGATAATCTCCAAAAACAGTGGGGCGGTCTGCAAGCTCAACTGGATATGACGGCGACTGAAGGAGAAAGACTGCAAAAAATCGACCGGGAAAAAGCGGCTTTAGAGCGATCGCTCAAAACAGGTCAATTTGCCGGTGATATCTATACAGAATTGCAACAACTCGATCGCACTTTACAGCAGCTACATTATGACGAAAAAAATCATGCTCTGGCTCGGAGTGATGTAGACCGTTGGCGGTGGGCAGAAATTAAACTAGCGCAAATTAAAGATGCGGAAAAACGATTACAAAGTTTGAGAAATCGGGAACCAGAATTAGCCGAAAAGCTGGAGAATATTTCCGCGTTACTCGAACAAGAAAAAACCGAGTCTCCTTTGCATCGCAAGCTGGTGGAGTTAGACCAGAAAATTGCTCAAATTGGCTATGATTTTGAGCAACATAAAGCCATTAGTGCCGCCCGAAATAAGGCTCAGGTTTGGTTGACCCGCAAGGAACAATTACGTCAGGCTCAACAAGATTTTCCTCAAGTGAGTAGCCGGGTTAAAGAGTTGACTAAACGATTGCTGGAACGGTTACAAGACCAGGAAAAAATGATGCAGCAAATCGATCGAATCCAGGAAAAACTCAAGGAATGTCCCGATCGAACGGAAGCGATTAAAAATTTAGAAAAGCAAATTGCCAACCGTCGCCATCAGTTAGACAAAGCTTTGGCCAAATTAGGCCAACTCCAACAGCAACAAAAACATTTAGAAGAGTTGAGTCAGCAAAAGCACCTAATTAAGCATCAAATTAAGGAAGCGAAAAAGCAATATCGGGTTTATAATGAATTGGCGATCGCTTTTGGTAAAAAGGGCATTCAAGCCTTGATGATTGAGAATATACTGCCCCAGTTAGAAGCGGAAACTAATAAAATTTTATCTCGATTGACGGGGAATCAATTGCACGTCCAATTTGTGACGCAAAAAGCCGGACGTTCGAGCAAAAAAGATCCCAAGTTAATCGATACATTGGATATTGCGATCGCCGATGCCCAAGGCACTCGTTCTTATGAAACTTATTCTGGGGGCGAAGCTTTTAGAATTAATTTTGCCATTCGCTTGGCGTTAGCCCAACTGCTTTGTACTCGTCAAGGCACCCGGTTACAAATGTTAATTGTGGATGAGGGTTTTGGCACTCAAGACCGTCAAGGATGCGATCGCTTGATTGCCGCGATTAATGCGATCGCCCCCGACTTTGCCACGATTTTAATCGTCACTCACATGCCCCAATTTAAAGAAGCATTTCAAGCCAGAATAGAAATTAGCAAAACGGCGGAAACCGGCTCTCAATTACTGTTGGCTTAATTGGGTGATTCATGAATATATAAACTCGGTTTCTTTCTGCGAGCGATCGCCCTTAACTCAGCCAAGCAAAAATCAAGGTTATTTGTTATTTGTTATTTGTTATTTGTTATTTGTCAGATGAATTTAAATAGGACTGACGAGTGCAAAGACTCTATATTTTGCAGAGTCCTCAATAGTATAGATGTTAAACCTTGGGCTTTTGCCTACTGGATCGCATGGATTGGATTGAAATTTTTCAGCAGTTATTGTATAATGCCCATAACGGTAATTGAGCCGGAGGGGTGACTGGCGCAACGGCAGCGCATCGGACTCTTAATCCGCTGGTTCTGGGTTCGAATCCCAGGTCACCCATTTTTAAATCGGCGGCGGATCATTTAAGTCCGCTCGATGTTTGAGCAAAAAAACCCGCCAGCGTGCGGGTTTTTTGCTGTTTGACCTCGCAACTTAAAACCAAATGCGGTTCTCCTGTAGGGGCGAGCAAGCGAATCGCCCCTACGATAATCCCCTAAAACACGCTCTGGATTCCCGCCTTCGCGGGAATGACAGATGGCTTTATCAAGGGGTTTTGACAACCGTATTTGGTGTTATGAGTTGACTGGGGTGAGTTGACGGCTGAAGGTTTTGAGGATGCGATCGCTCATTTGGGCGGGAGTCAGTTCTAACTCAGCTTTGGACTGGTCGGGTTTAGCATGATCCACCAACTTGTCGGGAATACCCAAACGCATCACCGGGACGAGGATATTATGATCCATCAACGCTTCGGCAACTGCTGACCCAAAGCCACCCATGAGGCAGCCTTCTTCCATAGTCACCACTTTGCCAATTTTTTCCGCTAAGGGCAAAATTAACTCGGTGTCCAGGGGTTTGACAAAGCGGGCATTGATCACCGTGGCTTCGATGCCATGTTCGCTGAGAATTTCGGCGGTTTGCATGGCGGGATAAACCATCGATCCATAGCCGAGGATGAGGACATCATCCCCTTGGCGGAGAATTTCCGCTTTGCCAATGGGCAGAGGTTCCCATCCTTCTTCCATTAAGGCGACACCGTAACCGTTGCCACGAGGATAACGCATGGCGATCGCGCCGTCGGTGTATTCAATGCCGGTGACTAACATTTGCTGAAGTTCCGCCTCATCTTTCGGGGCCATTACCACCATATTGGGGATACAACGCAAATAGGCAATATCATAAAGTCCTTGGTGAGTTGGGCCATCTTCTCCGACAATTCCTGCCCGATCTAAGCAGAAAAATACTGGCAGCTTTTGGATGCAAACATCGTGAATAATTTGGTCAAAAGCCCGTTGCAAGAACGTAGAATAAATCGCCACCACTGGGCGGATTCCTTCACAAGCCATCCCTGCGGCTAAGGTGACGGCGTGTTGTTCCGCAATGCCCACATCAATATATTGTTTGGGCAGTTTCTCGTGCAATTTATCTAATCCTGTCCCTGTGGCCATTGCCGCCGTAATGCCGATAATGTTGGGGTTATCTTCCGCTAATTTAATCAGAGTTTCGGCAAAGACTTTGGAATAGCTGGGGGGTTTGGGTTTTTTGGCGGGAATGGCTTTGCCGGTGGTCAGGTCAAAGGGACTTTGGGCATGGTAGCCTACCTGATCTTTTTCCGCGATCGCATATCCTTTGCCCTTAGTCGTGGCCACATGAACCAACACCGGCCCAGTAATTTTATGGGCTTCATTAAAGGTGTTAATCAGTTCTTCTAGATTATGACCATCCACCGGCCCGATATAAGTAAAGCCCAACTCTTCAAACACCGCGCCCACTTTGGGGACTGCCAACCGCTTCATCCCTTCTTTCACCCGCTGCATTTCCGGGGTAAAAGTTTCACCCAGGAAAGGAATCTGCTTAAACTGTTCTTCTAAGTTATCTTTGAGGAACTGTACCGGCGGACTCAGACGCATTTTATTCAGATAACGCGGAATGGCGCCCACGTTAGGCGAAATGGACATTTCATTGTCATTGAGCACGACCATGAGGTTAGTATGAGGCAAATGACCCGCATGGTTAATCGCTTCTAAGGCCATGCCCCCAGTTAAAGCCCCATCCCCAATTACGGCGACTACTTTAAATTTTTCCCCTTTCATATCGCGAGACAACGCCATGCCCAAGGCTGCGGAAATGCTGGTGGAGGCATGACCCGCCCCAAAATGGTCAAAATTGCTTTCACACCGCTTGAGATATCCCGCGATACCATCTTTTTGCCGCAGGGTACTGAAGTTGTGGAAACGACCTGTGATGAGTTTATGGGGATAGGCTTGGTGTCCCACGTCCCAAATTACTTTATCGCGATCCAGGTCAAGGGTCTGGTATAGTCCTAGGGTGAGTTCCACCACTCCCAGACCGGGGCCGAGGTGTCCCCCGGTTGCGGCGATCGTTTCTAAATGTTTTTCCCGAATTTGTCGGGCAACTTGTTCGAGTTGGTGAATCGATAGACCGTGTAATTGGTTCGGATGCTTAATTTCGCTGAGATGCATAGGTGTTAACCTGTGGTAAAGATCGGGCTGCTGGTTAAAAAAAGAATGACTTGGATAAGTCCCAATGAATGAATCAATAAGTAAAACTTAATTTAACAGCATCATACAACTTTTAGATGTCATTTTTTTCACTGTTGATTGTGATTGTGATTGTGATTGGTTGCTGGTTGTTTGACCCAAATAACCAATAACCAATAACGAACAACGAACAACGAACAACGAACACACTAGACAATAGACCCAGAGGTTAAGAGTCTAGTTTACTGGTTAAATATGAGTATAACGGTGAATTTATCATAAGATTTTTTGAGAGTTTGCTGGTTGATTTGTTGATAGATGACTAAACTGATTATTCAAATTCCTTGTTATAACGAAGAAGCCACCTTGGGCATTACTTTATCAGAATTGCCGCGCCAATTGCCAGGGGTGGATTGTGTTGAGTGGCTGGTGGTTGATGATGGCAGCCGCGATCGCACGGTGGAAGTAGCGAAAGCTTGCGGGGTGGATTATATCGTAAATTTGCCCACAAATCAAGGCTTGGCTAAAGCATTTATGGCCGGTTTAGAAGGAGCCCTCAAAGCCGGGGCAGATATTATTGTCAATACGGATGCGGATAATCAATATTGTGCCGCAGATATTCCTAAACTAATTCAGCCGATTCTGTTAAAAGAAGCCGAAATTGTGATTGGTGCCCGTCCGATTTTGGATATTGAACATTTTTCGCAGACCAAAAAACTATTGCAAAAATTAGGCAGTTGGGTGGTACGTTTAGCCAGTCAAACGGATATCCCCGATGCCCCTAGTGGGTTTCGGGCTTTTAGTCGGGAAGCGGCGATGCAGTTAAATGTTTTTAATGAATATACTTATACTTTAGAGACGATTATTCAAGCGGGACAAAAGGGCATGGCGATTACTTCTGTCCCCATTAGAACTAATGGTTATTTACGCCCTTCTCGGTTGGTAAAAAGTATTCCGGTGTATATTAAACGGTCTATTTTTACTATTTTTAGAATTTTTATGACTTATAAACCCCTGCGATTCTTTTTGCTTCTCGGCGGGGTTCCTTTTACCATCGGTTTTGGGTTGGGATTCCGTTGGTTAATTTATTTTTTGCTGGGGACAGAAAGAACTCGGATTCCTAGTTTGATTTTGGCCGCAATTTTGATGTTGATGGGGTTTCAATTATGGATTTTGGGGTTGGTGGCAGATTTGCTGGCGGTGAATCGCAAGTTATTAGAAGAAATTCAACTAAGAATGCGGCGGGCTGAGATTGAAGGGGCAAATGTCAGTAAGTTGGATAAATAATCGACAATTCTGGCTTTCATACCGTAGAAGATCCCCCCAACCTCCCTTAAAAGCGCCAATCGGCTTTTTTTTCTCGTTCCCAGGCTCTGACTTGAAAATAGACGCGGAAAAACCTAAATTGTAGGGTGGGTAAAAGCCCGCCACACCGAAAATTATCGGTTTTCATCACTTTGGGCTTTTGCCCACCACACCTCTATATTGATAATTGATAATTAATAATTGATAATTGATAATTTTATTTAATTGTCAATTGTCAATTATCAATTGTTAATTGTTCTGACTTGAAAATAGACGTGGAGACGGGGAGACACGGAGAAATTAATTTTCATTCTTGGCGGTGAATTTTTTTCATTGCGACTGCCTGGGAATGCCAATCAAGAGGCTCCGCAAGAGTGTCATGTTCTGCTTTATAAAACTTAGACAAACCCGGACATGGCCGGATATTGATGTTTATTTCTTGCTTCGTCCGGGACTGTCGGCAGCACCCCGTCCACAAGTGTAATCGCCGCAGCCCGACGATTTTTCTAAATTTATACTGGCATTCAAGTCTCTATCTGTCACCAGACCACAGTTCTGACATTGAAAAATCCGTTGGTTTAGCGGCATTTTTTGTCTCGCTCCGCAATTAGAACAGAGTTGACTGGATGGATAAAATCTATCTGCAATAATCAACTTTGAACCATACCATGAGCTCTTGTAATCCAGTTGCCGACGGAACTCATAAAATGAAGCATCAGCGATAGAACCCGCCAAACAATGATTTTTCAGCATACCTGACACATTCAAATCTTCGATGACTACTTGGCTGTGGTTTTTAGCCAAAAAAGTAGTGATTTTATGAGTGGTGTCACGCCGAATATTTGCTACTCTTTGGTGTAGCCTTTGGACTTTTAAGAGACATTTATACCAATTTTTCGAGCCTTTTGTTTTCCGACTTAAATGGCGTTGTAATCGAGCTAGTTTTTTGGCGGCTGATTTATATGCTTTGGGATTAGAGAACTTTGTTCCATCGGAGCAAGTCGCCAAATTGTTAATTCCCAGATCGACCCCGATTCTCTCTCGACATTTAGGTGTAATTTCTGGGGTAATTTCTACAAAAAAGCTAATATACCATTCACCAGCTTGGCGGCTAATAGTGACTTTCTTCACCAGACTTTCTGGTATAGCTTCTAGTGTAGAAACCCAGCCAACAAAGGGAAGCTTGTGGCGAGTTCCTGAAAGCCTGATTGGTTTTCCGCAATTGTCAAGACTAAAACTATCGTGGTGGCCTTTCTGCTTAAATTTAGGATATTTACTTATTCCTTTAAAGAAGCGTTTGAACGCATCTCCTAGATTAATAAAGGCATATTGATAAACTCTAGAAGACAATTCAGACATCCAAGGATATTGAGGTTTCACATAATTCGTAAAAACTTTTTTAATGGAGTTGATATTAGGCTTGAGTCCCTCTTCATAAGCTGACCTCCATAAGTGTAATCCCCAATTAAACACGAACCGAGCATAACCCGCGTGTTTGGCCATCAAGGTTGCTTGATGGTCGTTGAGTTTTAGTTTTGTGCGGAAAGCTTTGTAAACCATTGTTCCATTTTACCATAAATCCGGCTTCCTTAGTAGGTGAGGAGCGAGATCCAGCATTGTCCGGGTTTTAACCGTATATCAATTATTTAGTTGCGGACTTTCTCGGATATTGTGCCTTATTGTCCGGAGATGTCCGGCAAATCTTAGATTAAATTCTTGCTCTCTAGTTAACTGGAGGCAGAGCCTCCTGTAGAGCATTCCCAGGGAGACCCTGGGAACGAGAGTATTAAAGATAAAGCGATCGCCGGGACGGACTAAGCCAGCGATCGCTTTTATTAATCATTCCTACTAACTCAGCTTCCAGAAGCAGACCTCCTAGCCAGTAGCTTTGTTAGAGGTTTCCACTAATTCAGCTTCCGGAGAAGCTTAAAGAGGAACAATTCAGTTTCAAGGTGTCACTACTGTTTTGACAGTTTCCACTAATTCAGCTTCCGGAGAAGCTTAAAGGTTGGAACCCCAACGGTGACCCCCAATTCTACTCCGTTTCCACTAATTCAGCTTCCGGAGAAGCTTAAAGCCCTGACCACCGGGTCAGTGGACATGACTAGCTTTGTTTCCACTAATTCAGCTTCCGGAGAAGCTTAAAGCGTTGCTAATGCAGTTAACCAAGCGGTTACTGCAGGCATCGAGTTTCCACTAATTCAGCTTCCGGAGAAGCTTAAAGTATTTTGATAACGAAATAATTTGCGTTACGAAAGTAAACAGTTTCCACTAATTCAGCTTCCGGAGAAGCTTAAAGTTCTGTCTATCTCTGCTCCAGAAGGAGTAGAGATCAGTTTCCACTAATTCAGCTTCCGGAGAAGCTTAAAGAAGCGGAACCGTGTAGGGGAACGATGGAAATCCACTGTTTCCACTAATTCAGCTTCCGGAGAAGCTTAAAGATGTGGGTACGGCGGAAGAGGTGGAGCTCGAGTCTCCATCTTGTTTCCACTAATTCAGCTTCCGGAGAAGCTTAAAGATTTGATCCCACATCCCAGCCTCCTGGGCCGGGATCTTCCAGTTTCCACTAATTCAGCTTCCGGAGAAGCTTAAAGACGGCTATAGCCCTCCTTTTTGTAGGTACTTCTCTGTTTCCACTAATTCAGCTTCCGGAGAAGCTTAAAGTAAAATCAAATGTTTAACAACAAACAAATCGTTCAGTTTCCACTAATTCAGCTTCCGGAGAAGCTTAAAGACTCGTTGGACCTCGGTTACTTGCTCGACCCCCAGTTGTTTCCACTAATTCAGCTTCCGGAGAAGCTTAAAGCTGGTATTGAGTCAATCGATCGCGATGTTTCCCAAATGTTTCCACTAATTCAGCTTCCGGAGAAGCTTAAAGATGCAGAGGGAGGAAACTCTTCTCTGCGTTACGATGCCAGGTTTCCACTAATTCAGCTTCCGGAGAAGCTTAAAGACGGCAGGCAAAAACGGTATCAGCGTCATCTCAGACAGTTTCCACTAATTCAGCTTCCGGAGAAGCTTAAAGTTACTCCTGACGGGATGGTTGTTCAACCTGCTCCCATTGTTTCCACTAATTCAGCTTCCGGAGAAGCTTAAAGCGTTCACAGGTTCAGACAGATGCAGCTGTCTTTCAGTCCAGTTTCCACTAATTCAGCTTCCGGAGAAGCTTAAAGTCCGGTGCGATTCAAGTAACCATCGCCCCAGATGGGTTTCCACTAATTCAGCTTCCGGAGAAGCTTAAAGTAGAGGATGCTAGTGGTCGTCGACTCGATGGTTTTGGTTTCCACTAATTCAGCTTCCGGAGAAGCTTAAAGTATGAGTTTGAGCTTTTTGAAAACTGTGGTGGTAAAAGTTTCCACTAATTCAGCTTCCGGAGAAGCTTAAAGCTTCCGTGTTGGCCTGCCAAGCGGAGGTGCTGGCTAGTTTCCACTAATTCAGCTTCCGGAGAAGCTTAAAGCGGGAGTTATGGGTTACGGAAACCTGTACGCAAGTGTTTCCACTAATTCAGCTTCCGGAGAAGCTTAAAGCACGTTTTCCGGACAAGTTGCAACACCCAGCCTCTTGTTTCCACTAATTCAGCTTCCGGAGAAGCTTAAAGTCGAGTGATGAAGGTAGTCATGGATTTTTCCAAACGTTTCCACTAATTCAGCTTCCGGAGAAGCTTAAAGGCTTGCCTCCTAGAAGGCTTACCATGACTAGATTATACACCCCTAAATTCGTGGGGGTCAAGATTTGTAGCTACAATCTCCTCATTTTGAGCAAAATTTCCCATAAAAAGGTAGCTGAAAGTCAAACAGGGAGATGGATTCGGGGGGGTCAACGACAGAATCAGGGTTTCAGCGGTTGCTCGACCCCCCCGAATATTCTCTCTAAAAATAAAAAAAACTTCCCGACTAAAACGGCTGAAACTTAGACTTAGTAAAGATTTCAGCTTACCCATTACCGTCACGATCCCCAAAACCCCCACAGCCCGATCGCCAAATCTTTTCCATCTATGAAGACCCTGCGGGGGTGCTGTGGGTCGGTACGGCAGGGTCGGGAACGATGCGATCGGGCCACCGGCAAGATTGCCCACCTTGCCCCCTACCAGCATAATGCCAAAAATCCCCATAGCCTGAGTCACAATTTAGTCTGGTTAATTTATCAAATTGATAGACTGACAGAAAGCCCCAATCTTCGTCAGTTCGATCGCATTCTGGAGGAAGAATGGCGGCGATCGCAACGCAGTCAAACCCCCTTAACCTTGATTATAATCGGTATTGATTACTTCAAGAATTTTAATGATTCTTATGGCCATACATCAGTCATTCCCAAGAATGAAACTTCTGCCACAATTTAATTCAAATAGCCGATCGCGCTTTGTAAGTAGGTGGGCAGAAATAAATGCACTACAAACCCCATGAGAAGGAAAGAGGAATAATCGATATTTTTACGAGGATGTTTTATAATAGTAGTTTTATAATAGTAGGGTGGGCAATTGCCCACCTTAAGACTTTAATATCAAGACGAAAAAAACAAGGGAGGCGATCGCGAAGTGCAAATAGAAGATTACTTTGATTTTTTAGCCCCGGATGATATTCGAGTTAAAGGGACACGGATTGGGATTGAGGATATTCTTTATCAATATATCCATCGCGATCGATCTCCAGAAGCGATCGCCCAACGGTTCCGCACAGTCACCCTCGAACAAATTCATGCCACGATTTTGTATTACCTGCATCATCAAGAGTCAGTTAGTTCATATCTTGCTAATTGGTTGGCATGGAGTCACCAAATGCGAGAAGAACAGCGACGCAATCCCCCACCATTTATTGAAAAGTTGCGCCGATTAAAAGCAGAAAAACAAGCAAAAGAAACCGCCGAAGTTCGACTCGCGAGTTCTCCAGGTTCGACCGTTGAGGTGGGTTGATGGTTATTTATACCAATTTTTAAAATTAAGTAGGTGGGCAGAAATAAATGCATCACAGCCCCCATTAGAAGAAAAACTGTCATTCCCGCGTTAGGCGAAGCCCATGCCAAAGGCTATAGGCGGGAATCCAAGGATTTACGGTGGGGAACGAAAAGTGCAATTAATTATGTTCACCTACTTATTACTACAATTTCAAAGTTTATTCAGACCCAAGCATTGCGGGCGACCCTAGATAATTGTATTACAGCAATTTTCTATGGAATAGACCACAGATGCTTAGTAGGGGCGAAGCATGACCGCAGACAAATTATTGCTGAAAAGATTAATGTACGGGCGAAGCATTCCGGCAGATATTTGTAGTTAAAAACAGAGATTTAATGCCGGAATGCTTCGCCCCTACAGATATTTCTGCTTGACTAATCTGAAAACCACTGTAATCTTAAGTGAAATCACTATATACCTAAAACATATATAGATCGTGGGGTTTGGCATCGGCTGAATCTTCTCCCCAATACCAATATTTAATCACATTACTAGGGGGCTGTATGGCCACTGCTGCCATATAGCCATAATTGACCGCTAATTTTTCGATTTGCCATAATGATATACCCTGAGAATTTCCGGCAATTTTAATAATTTTAGCTGGGAAGTCGGGATTGATGGATACTTCTACTTTTTCTAAGCCAATAATGCCTTCGCCGGTGGCTTTTAAGTAGGCTTCTTTACAAGTCCAAGCGTGAAAAAAAGCTTTTTCTTGCTGTGTTTTTGGTAGTTGAGTTAGGCCATGATATTCCGCAGGACAAAAGAATCTTTTAGCTAAGTTTTGCACTTCTACGGGGCGGATATATTCTAGGTCGATGCCAATTTTTCGGTGACAGGCGATCGCATATAATGCCCGTCCGCAAGAATGGGATATGTTAAACTCAAGTTTCTCTTGTTTCCCCGGAGAATTGTCGGTTAATAACGATGGTTTTCCTTTTTGGCTATAAGTAAACGCTAATTTACTGGGGTGACAGTCTAAATAGTTACTGAGAATTTGCCGTAAGATCCCCCGACTGGCGATAAAATGTTGGCGATCGCGATCGAACCGAAAGCGATCGGCCCTTTGTTGTTCGTCTGGGGAAAGAGTTTGCTGCAATTGTTCAATTTTTGACCAAGGGAGATTTAAATCCGCTTGCCAAATATGCACCTCTTCGGAGGCGATCGATAATTTATCGGGACTGGGCAGCCATTGGGTCATGGTGTAGGGTGTAGGGTTTAGGGTTTAGGGTTTAGGGTTTAGGGTTTAGGGTTTAGGGTTTAGGGTTTGGGGATAATTTCGCATAATTGAGCATGATTAAGCCTAAAAAAAATAATTTGTGCTTAATTTTGCCAAATCTGCTCTACATTATATAGTGATTAATTATAGCGGTTATTATCTGGATGAAGTACAGAGTTTTTCTGGATTCCCGCAGGAGTTTACCCCCGCGAAGGCCGCCATCGGCGGGAATGACAGGTTTTTTTGTACTTCATCACTCTGACAAGTGCTATATAAAGTGACGATCGCTGACTTTTCTACTAAGTTAAACATGAATCAGAAAGTGCATCGAACCGTGAATCAAATCGTAAATCGAGACTTATTTGCCCGTGAGGCGATCGGGCAAATTCCCAAAATTCTCACTTTACTTGACCGGAACCCCCATAGTCCCACTTATGGTTGTTTTGACCGCAACTTTTGGCACTATAAAATTATTGACTTTCCCAGTGGCATGGCTCAAGAATTTGTGTTGCCCCTGACCTTAGTCTATCAGACTAATTTGCCAGACAATCCTTATTATCAAAAGCCGGTGATTAGAGACTGGGTAGAAGCGGGAATTTTCTACGCAGCCCACAGCGCCCATCAAGATGGTTCTTGTGATGACTATTTCCCCTTTGAACGGGCGGCTGGGGCGGCGGCTTTTTCTCTTTTAGCTTGCCTAGAAAGCTATCGTCAATTAGAACTTAATCACTATGAATTATTGAAATTTTTTGAACGTCGGGCTGACTGGTTAGCTCATCATCAAGAAAGTGGTAAACTCGCAAATCACCAAGCTTTAATCGTCCTCTGTTTGGAATTAACTGGCAAACTTTTAGAAACTTCCAAATGGGAATCGGCTAAACTGCGACGATTAGAACAACTATTATCTTGGCAAAATAGTGAAGGCTGGTTTCAAGAATATGAAGGCTGCGATCCGGGATATCATACTTTGACTATTTCGGCCTTGGCAAGGGTCGATCGACTATGGCCAGATTCCCATTTAAAAGAACCTTTAACAAAAGCGGTAGAATTTGCGGCTAATTTAATCCATCCTGATGGTTCTTATGGGGGAGAATATACCAGTCGGAATACTTATAATTTCTTTCCTCATGGGTTTGAGTTAGTCGGTCAATGGTTGCCAGAAGCTTTAAGCATTAATGACCAATTTTTAATTGGTTTAGCCAATAATTTAAATCCCTGTTATGGGGACGATCATATTATTGGCCATCATACTTGGAATTATTTACTGGCATGGCGAGATTTTGTGAGCGATCGCCCCCAAAGTTATGAGCGATCGCTGAATAAAATTTGGTTTCCCGGTGCTCAAATTTTGATTTGGCGAAAATCTTCAGAAACCACCAGCAAAAATAGTCTGGAGACTAATCCAGAAAATTATCAAGTGGTTGCAACTGTCACCCCAGAGAGTAAAACAAATGAGCCAACCAATGAGCCAATAAATGAGCCAATAAATCAGCCATTGCCAGAAGAATTAGCCCCTCCAGAGGATGCTGCTACCGGGCAACCTCAAGATTCTATGGGTTTGTCAAATTCCCAGGAAAAACCAGCAGCAAAATCGCCAGAATCGACGGAAAACTCTGAATCAAAATCTGAATCAAAAGCTGAATCAGTCCAGGCAAATAAAGCGGAAAATTTATCAGAAAACGAGCCAACTGAAACCGCGATCGCCGAACTTTATCTAGCAATTAACAAAGGGGGCGTATTTAAACTATTTAGAGATGGCAAACTCGTTGCCTCAGATACCCAGTTTTCTTTGCTGGTTTCTGACGGCAAACAACCCAAAAATGCCGTGGGGCATTTAGTAGATACTTATGAATATGAACTGGGAGAAAATGAAATCATTATTCACGGCGATCTGGGGTGGGCAAAACAAAAGCTGATGACGCCGCTAAATTTGATGATTTTACGGGGAGTGATGTTAACGGTAGGGCGATTTTTCCCGAATGTTATTAGAAAAATATTGCAAAAAATGCTGATTACGGGTAAACAAAAAGCGCCGTTTAAATTTGTGCGTCGTTTGCAGTGGATTGATGGGCAATTACAGATTACGGATAGCCTAAGTGCGGAATCTTGGGACAAAGTTTTGTCCGCCGGAATTGGCTGCGATCAAACTTCGATTTATGTAGTGATGAGTCGCACATTTCAAGCGGGGCAATTGCAACCTTGGCTGGATTTAACGGCGGAAATCAAGAGACTATCTCCCGGTGAATCTTTGACCGTCCAACGAATTTTATAGTTATTTTTAACTAGGAATAGGCAACGGGGAATGGGGTAAAATAATTAATAATTGATAATTATCAATTATTAATTATTAATTATTAATTATTAATTAATGTCACCATTGTGGTTGGTTGCGAATGAAGGCTTCGGCAGATTCTGTATCTAAAGGTTTGGCGAAAAAATATCCCTGACCAAACGAAATCCCTAAATTTCTCAGTTGATTAAAGTGCATCAGGGTTTCCACTCCTTCCGCAACTACATCCATTTTTAATTGGTGGGCCAGGGTGACGATCGCCTCAACAATTTCTAAACTTTCGCGATCGTCACTAATATTACCAATAAAAGAACGATCGATTTTTAAAGTGTCCAAATGGAATCGATGGAGATAACTCAAAGAAGAATATCCGGTGCCAAAATCATCTAGGGATAACTTAATTTTGCGGGCTCTGAGTTGTTTCAGTAGCCGATTTGCTGATTCGGCACTATCCATAATCGCAGTTTCCGTAATTTCCAGCTTTAAATATTCACTATTTAATTTAGTTTCCGCGAGAATTTGATCGATCTCCTCGATCAAATTCGGCTGACGAAATTGTTTCACGGAAAGATTCACACTAATATGTAACTTGAATTCGGGAAATTTTTCTACCCAAGACTGCATAGTTTGGCAAGCTTCACGCAATACCCAAATACCAATAGGAACAATTAACCCAGTTTCTTCGGCCATAGGGATAAATTCACCTGGAGAAATAAAGCCCTGTTGGGGATGCTGCCACCGAACTAATGCCTCAAATCCAGCCATTTTGCCGGTACACAGAGAAATAATTGGCTGGTAATTTAAATAGAATTCTTGGTTTTGAACTGCCAAACGCAAATCAGTTTCTAATTGTAAACGTTTTAACACGCTATCCCGCATACTGGATTCAAATACTTGATAGTGAGCATGACCCAGCTTTTTGGCTTGATACATGGCGATATCTGCGTCTCTTAATATATGCTCTGGCTTTTCATAAGTGGCATTTCCTATAGCAATGCCAATGCTGACATTAATAAATACATCATAAGCTTCAATTTTTAAGGGTATTTGCAACTCTTGATTAATTGTTTTTGCCCGGTTAATGGCATCAGATATATCCTGAATATTTCTGATGATAATGGTAAACTCATCGCTACCCAAACGGGCCAGCGTATCCTCTGCACTTAGACATGATTGTAAGCGGTTGGCAATGGCGATAATTACTTTGTCTCCTACCAAATGACCCAGAGAATCGTTAACTATTTTAAAGCGATCGCAGTCTAAAAATAATACAGCAAATAAGTAATCTGGCTCTTTTTTGGCGCGGTGTAAGCAGGTTTGCAATTCCTCGATTAACAACGAACGATTAGGTAATCCAGTTAGAGAATCATGCCATGCTATATGTAGTAATCGCTGCTCCGCTTTTTCCCGTTCCACAATTTCTTGTTTCAGTTTTTCATTGGCTTTTTCTAGTTCAACAGTTCGGTCACTGACCCGATTTTTTAATTCAGAATTAAGTTGACGAATTTCTGCTTTTGCCGCTTGAAATTTCAGTTGATTTTCAATCCTAATTAAAACCTCCTCTAACTGAAATGGTTTGGTAATGTAATCGGCGCCGCCAATGCTAAACGCTTTTACCTTGTCAATTACTGAATTCATCGCCGTCAAGAAAATGACGGGAATATCATAAGTTTCTGGGTCGTTTTTCAGAATCTGACAAACCTGATATCCATCCATCTCTGGCATTTGAATATCTAATAAGATTAAGTCAGGATGGGTTGCTTTGACGGCAATTAACGCGGTATTTCCATTAATGGCATTTCTAATTTTATAGCCTTTTTGAGATAAAAATTTAGACAATAACCGCAAGTTATCTGGGTTGTCATCAACGACTAAAATGTTTGCTTGATTTTTTAGAAAATTTTTTTGAGGTTTTTTGGGACTCATTTGGATGTCTTTGACCTTGTTTTACCTGGTTTGACCTTAGTTAATATGAAAATTATCCGATCCGGGAAATTATTGACCTAATCGGCGATCGCCCGAGTTAATTGCTATTCGGGCATAATTCGGGCATGGTTCGGCAATTATTTCAGAGTTATTTAGACATTTAATTGATTAAATTCATCACTTTTTATTCATTGTTTGAGCAAATTTGTGTAATTGTTCAATCCAAGAGAAATTCGCTGTAATTGAGGTAAGTCTCATGTTGGCAAAAATCCGGATTCCAGTTGGGGAATCTTTCATCAGCACATCTTTCACAAGCACCTCTTTCCTCTCTCCCGCGAAGCTATTCTCTGTAAAAATCAGATACTCCCGACGGGTTCTCCCTCTTGGTTGGATTTGACGGTTACTGGCAATAATGATTTATTTTTTCCATATAATACCATTTTTCAAAATTTCTGAGAGCGCTAGATCGGTTATATCTTATATTTGTAATCACACTTGCTATTGATGGCGGGGTGTGAGAGGGAACTGGGGGGATAAAGAGGAGGGTGGCGTACCCCTTTAAAAAACCTCAGAGTAAGGCTGTAAGGGGGTTTCCTCGATTGGACATCGAAAAATGTCGCCGTTCAGCTATCAGCCGTCAGCGTTCGGCTTTCGGCTGATTTCACCGTCAACCATCCACCGATGACCCCTAAGTCTTGATACTCAAACCCAACTTAAAAGCGGAGGGTAAGCTTATTTGAGGTGTCAACCAGAGTAACCGATAAAAGGTCGATCGATCGCCCACCTCGGTTTAATTGATTCGGTTCAAGTTATATGTGAGATTACTGGTATTAATGAAACGGTTGATTTCTCTAATAGTGAGTCTGCTAATTTTAGCCATAATTTACACTAAAATTGATGGCCTCGGACTTTTGGCGGTGTTCCAAACAAGTCACCGTCTTTGGATGGCGATCGCCTTGGCAATGGTCGTCCCTTTAACCATGCTGACCAGTTGGCGACTGCAACAATTAACCCCGGTGAGTGCGGGGCTAGGATTTATGCAAGCTAATCAACTAATTTTAGCCGCCAGTGTGCTAAATATGGTATTACCCTCAAAAATGGGGGATTTAGCTAAAGCTTATTTTATGCGCGATCGCGGCCATCTCAGCGGTTCTTTAGCCTTGTCTTTAGTGGTGTTTGAAAAAGCTTGTGATATGTTATCTCTGCTGCTTTGGTGTGCCTTTGGGCTGATAGTTTATCCCCAAAAAGATGGACTATTTTGGCTGATGACCGCTGGAGTCACCGGAGGCTTAATCGTGGGCATATTCCTCCTGAGTTCCCGTCAGTTTGCCCAGCTATTTTTTGCCGCGATCGCCCGAATTGCGCCGAAAAAAATTCAAATTAAGCTGGATAAAATGCGGTTTTCTTGGGGAGAAATGCACGATTATTTTTGGCGCGATCGCCAGCAATTAATTAAAATCACTAGCACTTCTATTTTAATTTGGTTTGGCCATTTGCTGCAAATTTGGTTCTTTATTTTAGCCTTAAATGCTGCGGTTCCTTTATTGGCAAATCTCGCCCTATCTCCTCTAGCAATTTTGGCTGGTTTAATGCCCTTAACTTTTGCCGGAGTTGGCACTCGTGATGCGGCTTTAATTCTGTTTTATCAACCCTATTTTGACTCAGCCACCGGCGCCGCATTAGGGTTACTTTGTACCTCCCGTTATCTGATACCCGCGATCGCTGGTTTACCCTTTTTAGGGCAATATCTTGCTACGATGAAAATTAGCGGTAAAATTAGCGGTAAAATTAACAGCAACAATAGCAGCAAAAATTTATAATCTATGAACTATTCCCTAAATTATTGCCAACAATGGCTGACTACTCCCAGTCGAAAAAAATCTCAGACGATCTTTTGGTTTAGCCTCAGCATTACCTTTGCAGTTATTTATGGCTGGATGGTGTTGCAAAAAGCCTTTAAGAGCGAATATGTGATTCAAGATGATGCCAGACAGCATATATTTTGGATGCAGCGGTTTGTTGACCCAGAATTATTCCCTGGGGATTTAATTGCGGACTATTTTCAATCAGTCGTCCCCCTGGGTTATACCACTTTTTATCAAATTATTGCCCGCTTAGGAATTGAACCATTACTGTTAAGTAAACTGTTGCCTCCGGTTCTGGGAATTCTCACCACTATCTATTGTTTTGGGGTGACAATAGAACTATTACCCGTTCCCTTTGCCGGGTTTATGGCTAGTTTGATTCTTAATCAAAGTATTTGGATGAAATTTGATGTGGTTTCCGCCACTCCTCGCGCTTTTATCTATCCGTTATTCGTGGTTTTTATCTATTATTTATTGAAAAGACAGTTAATCGGCACTTGTGTGGCGATCGCCCTGCTGGGATTATTTTATCCTCAATTAATCTTAATCTGTTGTCCGGTGTTACTGTTGCGGCTGGTAAACTGGGAAAATATGGGAGATTTTTTCAGAGGTTTATGGAGCAAAAAAAGCCCGCAACTGCCATTACTTAAAACTGGAGAATCTGCTGAATATTTAATCAGTATTATGCCGTTTTTGGTAGGCGTTTTAGTATTAGTAATTTATGCTCTGCAACCCAATGATTATGGCGGGGCAATGACCGCGAGTCAAGCGAGGCTGATGCCGGAATTTTGGCCCGGAGGACGCACCCCATTTTTTAATGATAATCCCATAGAATATTGGCTGATTGGCGAACTAAGTGGGTTTTTCCCTCCGGTATTACCTCCCTTCATTTGGCTGGGGCTATTTTTTCCCTTAATTTGGCACAATGCTCAGAAATTTACCCTGGTGACAAAAATTAATCCCCAAATTAGATTATTGGGTGATATAATGATAGTATCGGTGGCTATGTTTGTCGCGGCTCATGCGGTATTGTTACGGCTGTATTTGCCCGGTCGCTATATGGAACATAGCTGTCGAGTTGTTTTGGCAATTGCCACAGGTATCTTGATTACTGTGATATTAGATGCCGCGTTGCAGTCCTTTAAACCAGGGCAAAAGCCTCAAAAAAGTTGGGCGATCGCCAGTAGTTTGTTAATCGCTTTAACGATTTTTTATCCCGTCTATGAATCCAGTTTTCCGCGCACAAATTATCGTCCGGGCAACCTCGCCCCGTTATATGAATTCTTGCAACAGCAACCCAAAGATAGCTTAATTGCTTCTCTATCTTCTGAGGCGAATAACCTGCCCACTTTTGCGCTGCGATCGGTATTAGTCGCCCCCGAATATGCGATTCCTTATCATACTGGCTATTATGCAGAATTTAGTCAACGCACTAAAGATTTAATTCGCGCTCAATATACCCCTAATTTAGCAGAAATGCAGCAATTTATCGCCAAGTATGGCATTGATTTTTGGCTATTAGAACAGTCAGCCTTTACCCCAGATTATTTAGCCAAAAATGAATGGATTCAACAGTATCAACCGGAGGCAACAGAGGCGATCGCGCAACTGGACTTAGAGACCCCCGCAGCAGTGGCTAACTTTATCGAAACTTGCGCTGCATTTAAAACCGGGGATTTTGTTTTATTAAGCACAAAATGTATGATATATTTTTAGTGATTTATCGGTTAAACGTTCACCGTTGTTTGTTGTTTGTTGTTTGTTGCCCCCCCTTTGAAGGGGGGGTCGTTGTTTGTTGTTTGTTGTTTGTTGTTTGTTGTTTGTTGTTTGTTGTTTGTTATTTTACCCTGATAACCAGTAAAAAACAACAAGGAACAGGGTGTAGGGTGTAGGGTGTAGGGGAAAACAATTAACAATTGATAATTGACAATTGACAATTAAATAAAATTATCAATTATCAATTATCAATTATCAATTACACCCCAAACAACAAACAACAAACAACAAACAACAAACAACAACCAACCATCAACCATCAACAACCAACAACCAACCATCAACAACCAACAACCAACAAATAAAGTGCATCAATTTCTTACTGCCCCAATTCATCAATCTGCCAAATCCCGGACGATATTTTGGTTTAGTTTAGCCCTAACTTTTGCCACCATTTATGGTGGAATGGTATTACAACAAGCCTTTACGGGTGAATACGTCATCCAAGATGATGCTAGACAGCATATTTTTTGGATGCAAAGATTTATCGACCCCGGATTGTTTCCTAATGATTTAATTGCCGATTATTTCCAAACCGTCGCCCCCTGGGGATATACCAATTTATACCGATTAATGACATGGGTCGGTATTACCCCAATTCTGCTACATAAACTGTCACCAATTATTCTGGGTTTAATTACCACCGCTTACTGTTTTGGCATCACTATTGAGTTATTGCCCGTCCCCATTGCCGGATTTTTGAGTTCATTATTGTTAAATCATTATATTTGGATGCGGGATGATGTCGTTTCGGGGACGGCAGTAGCTTTTGTCTATCCTTTTTTTACCGCATTTCTCTATTATTTGTTGCGGCGAAATTTATTCGGCAGTTGTCTGGCGATCGCCCTCCAAGGGATTTTTTATCCCCAAGCAGTGTTAATCTCATCGGTAATTTTAATTCTGCAATTATTCCACTGGAAAAAATGGCAGGTTTACTTATCTCACCAGCGCAAAGATTATCTTTTTTCGGGTATTTGTCTGATAGTTGCGTCAATCGTTATGTTAATTTATGCCCTAAAATCCAATGGGTATGGGCCGGTGATTAATGCGGATGCGGCTAAACAAATGCCAGAGTTTTTAACCAAGGGCAAAAGCGAGTTTTTTAGCCAAGACTTTGGCCATTTTTGGTTTAGCGGGCAACGCAGTGGTATCCTGCCTCGTCTCGGCACAACTTTGCCTTTAATTGCCAGTTTGTTCTTACCCTTTATTTTACTACTTAACAGTAAAATTGTCCCCTTAAAAGCGGTGACGAAAAATTTGGGCTACTTGCTGCAAATTACCGTTGCTTCTTTGGCAATGTTTTGCATCGCCCATTTGCTTCTGTTTCGCTTACATTTACCCAGTCGCTACACCGAACATAGTCTCCGCATTGTTACAGCGATCGCGGCAGGAATTGCGATCGCCCTAATCATTGATGCCCTACTAACTTGGGGCAAAAAGCCAGGAAACATTGCCTCAATTCAGCAATTTTTATCCCTAATATTAGCCGGAGGTTTAATTGCCCTAGTCGTCCTAGAACCCACTTGGTTAAAACGATTTCCCCGAACTGACTATGTTTTCGGTTCCGTTCCCCAAGTTTATGAATTTTTTGCCCAGCAACCTAAAGATATTATCATCGCTTCTGTCGCTGAAGAAGTGAATAATATCCCGGCATTTAGCCAACGGTCTATTTTAATTGGCAGCGAAGGTTATGCCGTTCCCTATCATACGGGATATTATCGGCAAATTCGCGATCGCACTCTTGATTTAATCACCGCTTACTATAGTCAAAACCTGAATCAACTGGAGGAATTTATCCAAGAATATAGTATAGACTTTTTCCTCGTAGAAACCGGCAGCTTTACCCCGGACTATATTCGCCAAAGTAACTGGATGATGCAATACCAACCAGCCGCAAATCAGGCGATCGCCCAATTAGAAACCGGCAAGAGTCCCTTATTAGCCCAAATCGGCGATCGTTGTACAAGGTTACAAGTAGAAAACTTAAAAATAATTGATGCTAATTGTGCGATATACAACTAGAAAAAATATCTTTTGCTAGAAGGATTCGATCGAAGCATCCCGGTTGATAGAAAAGACTTTTTCTAAGTCTCTTCTATTACCATTTACAAAAATTCATCCAACCGCCCCTAACATTCTTCGGGTGGGCAAAAAATTTTCCCCACTCTACTATATATAATGGTGGGGTTTTGCCCACCCTACAATATGAATACTCTTGCCTCATTTCCCAGTAGCTATTGCCGTTCTCCAGAACAACCTTTTCCTTCTTAAAGATTATTTTCTGCCCCGGTGCCCCTAGTAAAGTAAATTAACTCAATAAAAACAGTCCCTCTTGACATATTATAAAATCGATCGTACAATTAAATGCCCCCTCGTTGGGCAAATTCATTAAATGAGAACAAGCCTCAAGGTCAAAAGTATGAAAACTTTAGTAAAAATTGGTCTAAATTTTTCCTGCCTGTCTAGTTATGAATCGATGCAGATTGAATTCTTAGGATTTGTTGACTCTTCCATCTTTGAAAAAGTCACAATTCCCTATCAAGCGGCGATCGAATTTGCCGTTCCCTTCTCCCAAGGCATTAGTTCTAAGACCCTGATGTCCTTAGTCAAACAAGAAGAAAATGGAGAGGCAACGATTGCTTCGGGCGTAACCATGCGTAAATTAATCATTTGCTATGAAAACGCCGAATGCTTTAGTTTGGCATCGGAATCAGAGAAAGGATTATTCTTTTCTAAATTTGAATTTGAAGACTTTAACGGAAATCAAGATTTGAATATAGAAGTGAGTCCTTATCCTAAAGATACCACCATTGAATTTGCCAAAATCCCGCCCGAACTAAATACTTTATTTAAGACCAAAACGGTCAACGCATAACCATCTCTCAACCCAGGCTGGATCGACCGGGTGTCTTCCCAGGGTAGGGGTCAGCGACCGTTGACCCCTAGGTGCGCGTTTCCCAGGATAGGGGGGGGATTTGCTTTGTTTTATGCAAAAATAAAATTGCTATAATTAACGCGATCGCCATTTGCAAGGACACGGCAAACCCATATCCTTGCTGCCAGCTATATCTAGGAGTTTGGTGGGCGATGCCCAGCCTACATTTACCCTGACTAATTTATTTATGACTTCCCACTCGTTGAGAAGATTATTTGAATGAAAACATGGTTAAATCGTAGATAGGGAAATACTCCACTTCTATCGTCCCGTCTCGCAGAAAATTAATTGAATGGAAACTAAGTAAGATATGTCCAACACGATCGCGGGCACCGTTAAGTTCTTCAACGAAACCAAGGGTTTTGGCTTCATCCAACAAGACAATGGCGGCCCAGATGTATTCGTACACTTTAGCGCTATCAAAAACAGCGGATTCCGTACTCTGGCTGAAGGTCAGCGCGTACAGTTCTCCATAACCCAAGGCAACAAAGGTCCGCAGGCTGAAAACGTGACCGTTCTGTAATCGCTACAGAATTCAAGCACCTCCCCACTCGGTGGGGAAATTTGCTAAATGAAAACCAGCCAGGGAGAAATATCCTCTTCCTGGCTAATTTATTGGCACCACAAAAATCAGACAATCAATCATATCGGGCCATTAAAGCTTTAGCCGCTGCGCGATGTTGTGCCACTAATTCCGGTGGGGATAATACCTTGGCATTGTGCAAATGACGATAAACCCACAGCATAAATTCTCGGAAAGAACGGGGTGGTAGTTTCACCTGATAATCCACATATTCATATTGACCCGTGGCATCTTTTGGCCCTAAATGAACTTTTTGAGTGGGATGACGGCGATCGCCCTCTAAAATAAACGACACCACTGGGGAAAAAAAGCGCACTTTCACGGTTTGAAACTCTACATTTCCCGCTAATTCCTTTTGCTGTTCGGCCAATTCACCCAAATACAAACCCCAACCTTGAGATAGTAATTGGTGAACTTGCTGTAATTTCTCAAACTGCATTTCTAAAGAACGTTGAGGTGCTAATACCTGACAATAGTCTTTAAATCGATTTAACCGACTAATGGCTAATTGGCCGGTTTCCAATCGTTCATAAGCTAAATACCAGGCAATATCATAGTAGATAATTTGCAAAGGCCATAGACTCATCATACCGACTCGTTTGCCCCCATAAGGATCGTGGCTGCGAGATAATTCAATAGCTTGACCTTGGAGAATGGCCATTTCTACGGTTTCTAATTGATTAAATATGGTATTTTGCCGTTCACCTTTGGCCAACATTTCTACGGGGTCGGTGGAAACAATAGAGCGATTTAACTGTTGATGGACGGGATATAAAAATTTCCCATCTAATTTTAAATCTAAACCGCGCACTCGTTGCAGCACTTGTTCATAAATGCGGCGGGCGATAGGATTTCCTTGATATTTTGCTTGGGCAGCTAAAGCGTTTAAAGCTGCGGATAATTCCTCCGGGTTTAATGCCCCAGTTCCTAAATAATAACCCCAACGATAAATGCGATCGTCTAAAATACCATAGCGTCGCAATAGTTCTAAATCTTTGCGAATTGTGGGCACTGAAGGATAATTTTCGGGAAATTCATAACCAGTTTTCGTCGCGAATTCCCGTAGTTTAATCCGCACAGTTTCTAAAGCATTGTTATGTTGGCGATCGCTGTTCAATAGTTTTTCATCGCGATCGCTCGCCCCCACCCCTGGATACTGTACCAAAGTCGCAATCAGTAACAAGAGGCGATCGAATGCCTGCTGGTCAGAATGTGAGTGTAGAGTGGGTTTTTTTGCCATTAGTCTTCATCCTTTTTTTCTCCGACCCCGCGAAATGTAACGCAATAGGGAATAAACAACAAAAAATCGGGCGATCGCCCTTAAAGTCAGAGGTTGATGATATGATATTTATACCAGCAGCCAGCCATAAAATAAATTCCCAGATATTTTGAGTCTGTGTTTAATCAAGATTGTGTATAGAATCATACAGATTATCGACTGAGGTAATTTTAAGCGTTATATGGGGAAAAGCCATTTTAAAAAAGCAATCTCCTCTTTGCAAGGTCGGATTGCCGAACATGAAACAAAAATTAGATTAGAATTGGAAAAGCCATTGCCCGATCGAGGATTAATTAACCATTGGCAAAAAGAAATTAAAGCGTTTGAAAAAGGAATTCAGCAAGCATTAAAAAGATTAGGAAAAGAATCATGCAACTAACCCCCAGAAAAATCAGCACTCAAAACCCAACACTCAATCACTTGATTCTTGAATTACAAGAAGAATGTCAAAATGTTCTTTCTTTAATTCATCAGTTACAGCTATCTGAGTTAAGCGATCGGCAAAAAGGTGAAATTTTATCAGAATTACTGGTGGCTTCCATTCATCTACATTCTCATTGTGATGAAGACTGGCAAAATTTAATTTCTGACGAGTTAGAACGTTTAACGGATGATGATGCCTAAGATCGATTTTTTGGGTCGCCATATAACTGAAATAGGGGCAATTGATGAATTGTTTCTATTTCAGAGAAAATCTCAGCAAATTACTGCTGATTTATGTTTATTTCAAGTAAGATTGACAAAATCATACGGGGCGCAAGCATTGCGCCCTCAGAGCTTTGTATAGTATTTTCAGATAACAATGATACATTATTTTGTAGGTTGGGTTGAGGAACGAAACCCAACATTACAATCATTACAGGCAATAAACCGGGTTTAGTCACATATAGCGCTCTCCAATAGATGTATCACTTTTTTTTGAAATTACTATATCAATCACAATTGAAATAATTATAACGATTCTAATAATGTTGGGTTTCGTTTCTCAACCCAACCTACAGGTAGGGGTCGATAGGGAAATCGCTTTCCCTATCTCCCATTCAGAACCGGACGTGCGACTTTCACCGCATCCGGCTCCTGGCTGCACGTGCTTTACCTTGCTCCTACTCCGGCGACTCGCGTCATCCGTTTTGGCACAACTTCCCTTTCACCCCCTTTTTATCTCAAACCTATCCATTAAGGTGGCACTTAGCATATAAAGGGGTACTTTGTTGGGTTGACTTTGCAGCCGTCTCCCGTCTGCATATACTAGGCATTACCCTAGTCGTTGGCTTGTGGAGATATCCTTTCCCCATATAGGCTTGCGCTTACACTTATCACTACTCATTGCTGAGAGCCAGTATGGGGTTACTTCGTTCCGTGGCTTTGGGATTATTAGTTTTAGGATGCTGTCCTTTCCCCCTGGGTACTTATGGGATTTCTTTAATACATGAGATGTCGATCTCTGTATCTTTTTGTAGACAGTGTAGCAACTGTCTACCTATTCCCCGTGACCATTTTGGTCGCAGCGTGTCAACCAGTTTCGCTACTTATTATTTGAGAGGGTTCAAGTCGGACATTTGCCTCACGGCTGACCTTGACTAATTGACTTGATGGGATTCTCGCACTGGTTGCGAGTTACCACCTTTCCTGCCCGCTTCACCCATTGATAGTGAGTCTCAAGGTGGGGCTGGTGTCTAACTACCCCTAGGAATTGTTTTTCCTAGGAAATCCGGGTAATTGTTCTCCTTTGAACAACAAAACCACAGTTATAAAGGATTCTTTGTTACTGAATCCTTTACCACGCGCACGCTTCAGGTATTACCCTCCGCTTTCCGCGTGAACGAATCGCACGTTACAGAATAATATATCACTCTTATTTGAAATGGCTATAAATCTGTCAAATATAAAAGGTTCGGTTTCTCCTCAAGCAAAATCAAAGAAATACAATTTATTGCAGAATAGCAATCAGTAACAAACGGCGATCGAATGCCTGCTGGTCAGAATGTGAGTGTAGAGTGGGTTTTTTCGCCATTGGTCTTCATCCTTTTTTTCTCCGACCCCGCGAAATGTAACGCGATATTGATTATTTTTCACAAAAATTGATAAAACTTAATCTAGATAAACGTTTCAGCGATTCTTAAAAAAATCAGTAATTATTGGCAAATTTGAGACAACCGGGCTTGTCCTCTGATATGTTTAACGAAACAGGGGCGAAGCATTCGCGATTAAGTATCCTAAATACTCTCTAAATATTCATCGTCAATCGACAAGATATATCCGCGAATCCTTCGCGCTTACGGACAGCATAAAAAATATGACAAATACACCCTTTTGGCAAGCAAAAATTTGGGGTCTACTCCATGATCCCGCGTTGAAAGCATTACACGATCGCTCTGGTAGAGGAGAAGAAGGGCCTTGGCAGGTACTCCAATGTATGACAGGTTGGGTTTCTCCTAAAGCAAAATCAAAGAAAGATGCTCAATATTGTACCAAATGGCTCGAACAAATTGCTTTATCTGACCTAATTGCTTCAGCGAGCGATCGCGCTGCCATTGGTCGATTACCTGCTACTACGGCTATTGATTATAATACAGCAGGGATAGAAATTCGCCATTTATTATCAGGAGCAAAGCAAACCCTAAAACTTGGACAATGGCATGATTTTTTAATCGATTGGAAAAATAAACGAGGTGAAGAACTTCTAAAAATAGAAGATATTTTAATTCCCGAATCAATTCGGAAATGTGAAGATGCCAGAAAAGTTTATTGGTGGTTATGGCGCTGCTATCCTGTGGCATTAGCACAAGCATTTGACCGAGAAGATACTAGAGAAAATCATATTCTCAATGAGCCTTGTTTACCCTTATTACCCGCAGAAACTCGGATTCCTGATGCCTCAGTTTGGAGTCATACCACCATGACTTCGGCATTAGCTGGTGCTTTGGCAGGTTATCATCAGGATACTGATACTTATCCCCCCAAAGGAGCCAGAAAAGGCAAGGCTTATTATCAGTCTCGGCCTTATGTTAGCATCTTTAGCTTTACCCCAGTGCAAGAACTGATTAAAGCTAGTCGAAAAATGCGAGATTTTTGGGCAGGTTCTTGGTTATTGCATTATCTTTCGGCTAAGGTTTCTTGGGCGATCGCGTGGCAATATGGCCCCGATACTTTGCTCTATCCTTGTTTATATGCTCAACCGCTAATTGACCTATGGCTATTAGAAGCATATCCTGATTTTCAAGAATGGATTACACCGCCAACGGAACGGCAATTACTCACCGCTGGATTTCCTAATGTGTTAGTGACAATTTTGCCGGATAATGGCGACCATTCCACCGATGCTAAGGTGAAAAATCCAGTCAAAGCAGCGATGCAATTTGCGGAACAAACTCTGCATCAAGAATGGCTTAATTTAGGGCGTCAGGTTCTCGCAGATTTACAAGACCCAACCAAGGGCAAACCTTGGATGCCAGAGTTAAATCCCCATACTTGGGAAGATTGGCTGAAAGCCCAATGGCAAACTTACTGGACAGCTTTACCCATTGGCGATCGCGACTCAGAATTGCATCAGTCACCCCGGAAAGAAGCAGAATATAAAGCATGGGAAAAGAAACAGAATGATTTTGCCCGCCCTAAACCAGAATTGCTGGTAGAACCGGAGGCTAATTTTGTTAAAGCCACCTATGAATCAGGAGTCAAAGAAGATTGGCAAAATCGCCATGAATCAAATTACTCTCATAAGTCCCATAAAGTCCGACAACCTAATCTAAATGTGGGGTCATGGTGGGGGAATATTTTTGACCAAACCCGCTTTGCTTTAACAGCGGTAAAAAATGCCCGAATTTGGGAGATACCCACCGCTTTTGGGCCGCGTTCGACTATTTCGGGAATTGGTCCAGTAGTTCATTCTGGTAATGATTGGGTGACAGAAGGAGACACCCAAAATGATTGGCAACGGCAAGTGGGTTTATTTGATGGCATTGAAGAATTAAATGCCACGGAAGTCCTGAAACGAGGATTGCATCGAATATTGCCTAACTTGTTGCAGCGTTCTGAAATTAAATTGGAGTTATATTATCCAGACTTATGTTCGGGGGTTGCCGGTTGGCTAAAACTGCATCCTGAAGCCTTAGAATATTATCAAAAAGCTTGTGATAAGATTAGCCAGGAGTTTAATTGGATAAATCCCCATCAACCTTGGGGTATTCCTTGGGTTTCCAGCAATCATCCAGACTGGCAAAATCCCCGGTTGCTGAATGCAGGCTGGTTAATCGAAGATTTTGAACCAAAACCAATCAATTCTGATGAATTGTTGACCAAAACTCAACAAAAAAACCAAAAGCAAGCTGAATTGAAACGACTGCGGGAATCTATTGCCAAACAGTTTGCCCCAGGAAATAATCCCACGGACTGGTATGCGATCGCTGCTGGTGATGGGGATGGGATGAGTAATTGGCTGAAAGGCCAACCTTTGAAAAATTATTCTGACTATATTCCTGATGCTTTGCCGCCGAAAATTGAGAAATTATCGGATGACTTAAAAGAACCGTTTCAAGAGTTTCTGGAATGTAAAAAACGGATGGGGCCTGCCACTCACAATGCCTTGAGTCGGGCTTTACTGGACTTCTCTAATCAACTGCTGCCCTATTTAACAGAAGTTCGCTATGCTGGGCGCTTAATTTATGGCGGTGGCGACGATGTTCTCGCTTATACTAATATGTGGGAATGGGATCGATGGTTATGGGATATTCGCCAATGTTTTCGCGGGGCAGATGACCCAAAACAAGAGTTTATTAGTGAGGGCGATTATTGGCGTTGGAATAGTGGAGACTTGCCTAAAAATATTCAAGAACGTCCTTTATTTACGATGGGTAGTTGTGCTACGATTAGTTTTGGCATTGTGTTAGCCCATCATTCCGTCCCTTTAGCCATTGCCCTAGAAAATCTTTGGCAGGCAGAAGAGTCTGCTAAAGACCATAAAACTCCCAATAATCAGAAAAAAGATGCGGTACAAGTGCGGGTACTTTATGGCAATGGCAATGTTCTCAAAGCAACTGCCAAATTTGAGGTATTTGATTCATGGCGATCGCTGTTAAATGGCGAGCAATTCGAGCAATTAGATAGTGCTTTATTTGAGCAAGCCGCAACCGTATGGGGTCAGCATCCTGTACCAGTGAAAGATGCGATCGCGCCTTGGACAAATGCCTTTTGCAGCCGTCGGGAAGTGTTCAAAGGTGATGAAACCTTACAACGTAATTTTCAAGTAGCTTTGTGTAATTTCTTGACCAAGCTTTTTGAAACAACAGACACCGAAGACTGCGATCGAGAAGTCCAAAACTGGTTAAAAGTTGCTGCCTTTGTTTTACGACAACGAAACATTAAATTTTCTGTCTAAACGCAAAACGATCCCCCCAACCCCCCTTATTAAGGGGGGCATCAAGCCCGATCCCCCCAACCCCCCTTATTAAGGGGGGCATTAAAAAATCGATCCGGTTCCCCCCTTAAAAAGGGGGGTTAGGGGGGATTCTAATTCTGCCTTGTATTGAGAGATGCACAATGATTTATTGGTATAGTTTGACTCCATTAGATGTGCTCTTATTCCGGGATGCCAAACCGTTTAGTCCCGGAGAAAGAGCTTGGGCTACCAGTGTTTTTCCCCCAAACAATCACACCATTGCCGGTGCCTTGCGGGGACTCCTGGGAGAAAAAACAACCTTCACTATTAAAGGAGTATTTCTCTGTCATCAAGATACCCTATATTTCCCCCGGCCATTAAGTTTTGTCGGTTCAAATCCTTTAGTGCCATTGGATTGGAAAAAAGATGCTAATCTTCACCAAGCTTTATGGAATCAGTCACAACCTTGTCCCTTAGTAAAATTAAAAGACGATCGCAAATCTTCTGATAAAAATGAAGATGAGGATTTGCCATCCGATGAGTATTATCGTCAGTTCTTACCCAGTGATGTGGTGAAACGCTATCTGGAAACTGGCGAAATTCCTGAGTCCGCTTGGATAACCACTGATAAGAATGAAAAGCAGCCTTGGACTACAGAAACTCGCCCCCATAATGCCATTGAAGAAGGCACTCGTCAAGTGAAAGATGCCGATGGATATTTTGTGGAAAATGCCATTCGCATGAGTTCCGGTTGGAGTTTAGCGATCGGTATCGACAAAGAGTTACCGAGTAGTATTATTCAATTAGGAGGAGAAGGACATCGGGCGATTTTAACTCCCTCTAAGGCTTTAACAAAACAATGGCAAGAAATTCAGCAAATTTCCCAGGATAATTTTAATCGAGGGATGCAAAAAAGTGAGAAAGCGATCGCTTATTTAGTCACTCCGGGAATTTTTGAACGCAAACACGATGATAGTCAGTATAAAAATCAGTCGGTTTGTCGGGCTTGGCCCTGGGAATGGAAACTCGCTGACACAGTAAATCCCAATCAAAAACCTGGTTATTTAGTCAGCGTGGCTACCGAAAAAGCTTTACCCATTAGTTGTCGGATTCGGGAGAAACCAGAAACGGCAGAACATAGCCCAAAAAGCATTCCTGCCCCCCAGGTTTTTGCTGCCGTACCGGGTAGTATTTATTACTTAAATAAACCGGAGTATTTATTTGCTGATTCCCCCGACTCAAAACCTGGGAAGGGATTAGAGAAAGCCAAGATTTGGCGTCAGTTAGGCTATTCCGAATTGTTGTGGATTAATTACAAAGGAGAGTAAAATAAAATGACTGATTTTAGAGTAGGTTATCTTTACAGTTTGGCTCCTATTCACTGTGGAGGCGAAGGCAACTTAGGCAATATTTTAGAAATTGCCCGCGAAGTTCACACGAATTTTCCTTATATTCCTGGATCTTCTTTACGAGGCAGTTTACGAGATGAAGTTTTGAATACATCTGGTCAAAATATTACCGATACTTTATTTGGCAAAGAATTAAATGATGGTGGACAAATGGGGGTTCACCAAGCGTGGTTTGGCGATGCTCGATTATTATGGGTGCCCATGCGAACTATGTCTAGTAGTCAACAAGATGTTTTTACTTGGGTAAGCTGTCATTCTTTAATTCGCGACCATGCTTTATTGGCGAATTTGCCAGGAGTTACATTTCCGAATCATGCGGTAGGAACGAAACCGGGGAACTATACGATCGCCGATGCTACATTAAACGTAGTTCAATTAAGTGATTCTGAGAAAAAGGCGATCGCCTTGGCTGGAAATTGGCCTGATTCATTGAAAAATTCCATCGCTACCACATGGGAAAAAAGCTTAATTGTGCTGCCTGATGCAGATTTTCAAGTGTTGATGGAGCATTCACTCTGGACTCAGGTACGGAATAAAATTCAAGAAGGAGAGAAAGGAGCAACTTCTGAAGGTTCTGCCGAAGTTTTTTGGACTGATGTTTGTATTCCCCGCGATACAATTTTCTATTATTCCTGGGGATACAGTTTGCTGAAAAATAACCCCGTCACTCAAACCGAACATAATGCATTAATCACCGTTTTACAAAGCTTAATCCAAGTTGGCGGTCAAGCGAATATCGGACGAGGTTGGGCACAAAGTTGGGTGGCAAATAATTCTGCCCCTAACGGTATTTAATTTAATTGAACAATTACCAGTATTAGTAGGGTGTCATTCCGAACGGTAATGCACCAAATAATACTGGTAAGAACATCTGCATAATTTACGAACAAGTTAAGCTAAACAGGAGTCGATGATGCCTAGCAATAAAAATAAAAAAAAGAAATCTTCTCAGTTTCCCAGCCAACAAACCACGCCACCTTCAGGGAAATCTGTAAGCGATCGCCCCAATAATTCACAAGGGCAAATTAGTCAAGATTCAATGACAACTCACTCTATTTCCAGCAGTATTAAACCGGAACAAATGAGTCTGACTGCTCATGCTCAGATTCAGAAATATTTGCAAACCACGAACAAAACCGACATGGAGAAAGAAGACTTAAACGCTGTGTTGCGACTGTCTCAGCATTTACGATTATTTGGCTTAGTCTCTGCGGTGGGATATGTGAATCAGCAAAATGCTCAAGAAGGCAAAGTGCGCGATCGCACCGTTCCGGTTTGGTCATCTTTATTAGGGCAAATGCTCGGTAAAGAAATTGACCATAAAAATGCTCAACAGCGACGAGAACTGATGGAAACCGTGGTCAACATGGCCCGAAATGAACCGAAAAAATATATGGCCAGTTGGCGTCAGTCCATGACCTTAGCAGAACATTGGAATTTTTGGGCAAGAGCATACGCGAAGGGGGAATAATGTACAGCGGCACTCGATTAATAGAATTGCTCGAACAGCAACATCAAGCCCGTAACCAAGCGGACTTATTTCAAAAAGGAATATTTGCCATTCAATGGCGGGCAAAAGTGGGGTCTTTTCCTCACCCAGATGTCGAAACTATTGTTTCAGCGGGGGAACCTTGTGGGGCATTTCGTCCTAAATCAGGATGTCCTCGTGAGTTGAGTCGTCCTGAAGAAAAACGCAATTTGGGTGAGAATTTAAAATATTTTCCTGGCTTACCTTTAAATGGTTATATTCCCGGTTCGGCCATTCGGGGATTAGTGCGGTCTTGGGCAAAACAACGCCCGGAGATTAAACCCCGAATGTTTCAGCTACTTGGTTATCAAGATGATGACAAAATTCAGTCTGGGAAAATCGAATTTCTCGATGCTTGGCCGGAAAAACCGACTCAGTTAACCCTAGATATTGTCAATCCACAACAAGAGTTTCAAGTTTACCACCAAGGACAAGGAACGCCATTATCTTTTTATACTTTGGGAAATGGGGAAAAAACGATTCCGGTAACGGTGGCCATTCGCGGCATTCCCGGAAAAACCACCGCAGCAGAAGTGGCGGAAGTTTGGGACTGGGTACAGCAAGCAATAACGCTTTATGGCGTTGGCAGTCGCACCGCTTCGGGATATGGTGCGATTAAAGCGAAAAATCAAGGGAAAAATCAAGATGCACCCAAGATAATTCCTGACCCTGGTTATACCCAAAAAGAGTTTAATTTTATCCTCTATAGCCAAGGTTCCTATGGGGCAGATAATCAGCCGAATTCTTCGCCACAGTTGCGTCCCACTCATTGGCGAGGTTGGTTGCGGTCTTGGGTTTTACGGTTTTTGTTAGGGGTAATGTCCGAGCAAAATGCTCAAGCTACATTAGCCGAATTAATGGGAACTTTGGAACCCGATAGTCGCAAAGGCTGCCTGCGCTTGGAAATGATTCAAGGGTCAACTTGGGGCGAACGTTCTCAGGACTCACCCCGTTTTTACGCTTGGAAAGGAAAGTTAGTGCTGACGGCTCCCAAAGATACTTTAAATCAAATTATCTTGCCGATCGTTCAGTTTGCGGTCATGGCTGGGGGTGTCGGTCGCGGTTGGCGTCGTCCGTTGCATATTTTCCGAACGGATAAAGGTTATGAAGCAGCCCGAGGAACAGACTTAACTTTAACTCATCAAGTCAAAGATCAGAACAGCGATCGCATGAAGCTCGTTAAATATGGCTTAGGGGTTAAGCCAGAAAAATGGCAACAAACTTATGACAAATGGGTGCAAGCAGTTCAGCAGCAATGGCCAAATCGCATCGCTATTGGACAGAACGATCGCCAACCTTGGGAAATTTTTTCTCCCAATACTTGCTCGGTTTATATCGTACCGGGGCCGCATACCAACCCAGTTAATACAACAGAGATTGAATGGTTAGAAACTTATCCTCAAAGGACTCGCGGAGATGGAGTGAATTTGATTTACCAAGAAACGCACCCTCAAAATTATAAGCGAAATTCAGAAATGGGTGGAAATGCCGGGAATGGCGGGTCTTCTTGCTCTTGGGCAAGTATTAAACGAGTGAATATTCCTAACGCTGAAGCAGAAACCGACTGTCAAGAAATTGTTTGCTTATTTCTGGGCGGTCAAAATGCCAATGCCAACCATGTGCGATCGCGCTTTCTTAAAGACTTAGGCAAAATGCAAGGTGGGGTTCATTTATTTGGGATACCTGCCCCACAGACGTAATTTTTTCAACTTGGTAAGCAATGCCCACTGATATTTGTTAATAATTGATGGGCATTGCCACCCGACATCTATCTATTTAAGGGAAAAATGAAAACTATGAAAAATCAAAATAAGCTGGAAATCGATCGCGTTGATACCTTAATTATTACCGTGGGAACTCGTCAAGTAGGATGGCGATGCCAAGATGGGATTATTCGCTGTCTGGGGGCAGATGGCGATCGCATGCATCCTCCTCACATTAATCAACTGTATCAGGAATTAAAAATCGAACGACAGTATCACGATCCGAATCAAGTAAATACCCTTTGGGGTGTCAGAGATTTAGGTGAGCGATTTTATCAACATTGCACCGAATGGTTAGATAATGATTTTAGTTCGGTTGAACTGTTAATCGACCAGCAAATCATTGCGGATTTTGTCAAGAAAAAAGTCCAACAAATTATTTTATTTGCTACGGATCAACCTGATGCAGTCGGCTGGAATTTTCGGCGCAGTGATACCATTTGGCTGGCGAAACTGATGCAAGGTAAAATTAAAAGCACTTGGCCGCAGATTCAACAAGTAGAAGTTTTTCATCCGCAGGTGAAAGCGATTGATAAACTATCGATTCGCCAGGAAATTGAAGGGCTAATTCTACCTTTTGCCCTAGAATTTGTTCAGAACAAACCACAAGATACTTTGGTTTTAGCTATCGAAAATAAAGGGGCTGTTCCCGCAGTTGCCGAAAGTCTAGAAATTTGTGCAGCCGGTTTAGTCCGTCAATGTCAAATAATTAATGCGACTCCCATAGAACCAGACCCACTTTATTTGGAAACTAATGGAGAAAAGTCCGCTCAAATATCCACTGAATATGATTTAGTTCCGGTAAGTCAATATTTTTGGCCATTGGAACGGTTACGGGTGATTTCCGCTTGGGAGCGAGGAGATTTTGCCGAAGCTCAAATTTGGTTAGAATCGCATAAAATTGAGTACAACAGTTTGTATCAACTCGCGGGTTATTTGGCAGTTTGTAATAATTGGAATTTAAAAAAATTTCTCAGAGAGAAAAATTTTGAAAATGCCTGGTTGCGTTCAAAATTTGTCTTAAATTCCGCCGGATCGGAGCAGGTTGAACAGTGGCGATCGCAATTGTCAAATTTGAAAGAAGATGGCTTTTTGCAAACTTGGGAATCAATCTTTTTAATTGAATTGCTGTTAAAACGCGGTAATTATACTCAGGGTTTTATGCAATTTTCCCAAACTTTAGAACGCTTACTTTATTTGCAATATAAAAAAGAAAAATGGGTAAAAAATGGATTTGTGACAATTCCTAAAGATATCCAAAACAACCACGAGCCATTTAATCCTAGCTTCTCTCATTTAATTAATGGTTGGGTAAAATATGCTAAACTAAAAAAACCAGAACTTTGGCAGAAATTTTTGCATCAAATTCGGGAAAAAAGAAATGATGTAGTCCATCAAGCTGAACCTATGAGTTTAGCTAATTTGCGGTTACTTTGGGCAAATAACGGATTTGCCGTGACAATTTCCGAAGACTCTGCTGTAATCACGCAATTAATGTTACAGGTGTTTCAGGAAATTTGCCAGCCTACCTGGGATATTCCTGCTCAATCTTTTCTGCGATCGCTCTATCTTTGGGGACTAAAAGTGCTTCGGGCTGATAGTCCTTTAGCTTAGAATTTTCCAACTAACCCATTACCCAAACCCCAGAAACCGGGTTTCTTACCCACATCTTTGCCGAAATCCAAGATTAACCTAGAAACCCGGTTTCTTATCTGCCGAAGTCAACTAACCCATTACCCAAACCCCAGAAACCGGGTTTCTTACCCAAATCTTTGCCGAAGTCCAAGATTAACCTAGAAACCCGGTTTCTTATCTGCCGAAGTCAATTAACCCAAAATTCGCTATCCGTAATTATCCTTAAATCGTCACAACAAAAAATTATGACTGTTCTCAAAAACATTACAGAACTCCAGGGCAAAGCTGGACAAGGTTTCGGTGACATAGTAATTCCCATCCAAGGGAAAACCTCTATGCAAATTCAGCCAGATTTCCTGTATATTCGTACCAAGCTTTCCTATGAATTAGAATCTGTAGAAACATTTATTCGACTCTCTAAAATAGACAGTGTTTCTCTGGGAGAGGGACGAAGTTGGTGGTTACTCTGGTTAGGCTTTTCTCTGTTATTTGCTTATTTCATTGGCGTGATTTTTATTATTTTATTCTTTGTCAACAAACATCGATGGATTGCGGTTCACTCAGCCTCGAAAAGTTACTATCTTTTTTTCCAAAATTCTGAGATAAATCGGGCTAAACAATTCACGCAAAGTTTATTAAATGCCATGAAGCAAAGTTCAGCACCAAAACTCCCCAAAAAGCCACCAACTCAGCCGCAAAAATTACCCAGTAAACCAGAATAAACACCCAAAAAAACGGGTTTATTACCCACGTCTTTGCCGAAGTCCAAAGCTGAAATAGAAACCCGGTTTCTTGTTTTCCCCAGAAACCGGGTTTCTTGCCCACACATTTGCCGAAGTCCAAAACTGACATAGAAACCCGGTTTCTGGTTTTCCCCAGAAACCGGGTTTCTTACCCACATCTTTGCCGAAGTCCCAAATTAACCTAGAAACCCGGTTTCTTATCTGCCGAAGTCAATTAACCCAAAAACACGGTAAACAAATAAGGGCGAAGCATTCCGGTCATAGATTTCTAGTTTTTTCCCATAAATTATCTGCCGGAATGCTTCGCCCCTACCCAGAAACAAAAGTTAAAAAACCGGCATAAAAACCCGGTTTCTTATCTGCCAAATTCAAATAACCCAAATCTAAAAAATCAGGAGATTCTCATGTACTTATCCATGCGCGGTCTGGTCATTCGTCATATTTCCGTTGCCTTTATTAATGGCGCAATTACTCTAATGATTTTACTCATTGCCCCATTAGGATTAGCCGCAGTAATTACCAACACGGTCTTAATCATGGCTTCCACCTTACTATCTTCCGCAATGGTAGATGGAATCGTGCGATTTTTAACTCCCGGACAAGTGAAAATCTTAGAAGAAGTTCAACGTCAAGAAGCCAAGTTACGGCAAACAGAAAAAGTGGATGAAATAGAGGGAAGATAATGCAGACACTTTATGTGTCTCAGCAGGGGTGCTATGTTTGTCTCGACCAAGAAATGCTTGTGGTAAAACAAGGTGATGTAGTCTGGGGTCAAGTGCAGTTACCCCTGCTAGAACAAGTCTTAATTTTTGGCAAATCTCAAATAACAAGTCAGGCAATTCGGGCTTGTTTACAGCGCAATATTCCCATTGTTTATTTATCTCGGATGGGCTATTGTTACGGCAGAACTTTGCCCATTGAACGAGGTTATCGGCAATTAGCGCGATATCAGCAACAACTGGGTTTTGCGGAACGGTTGCAAGTGGCTCAAAAAATTGTTCAAGTCAAGTTGAATAATTCTCGAACTTTGCTACAGCGGCAGCAACGGCGGCAAAATTCTGAGGTGGTTGCTTTGGCGATTAAAACTTTGCAATATTGCCGAGAACAAGCGGGAAAAGTTGAGTCTTTGGATCGGTTAATGGGGTTTGAAGGGGCGGGGGCGGCGCAATATTTCTCAGCTTTTGAGGAATGTTTGGACAATCCAGATTTTGTGTTTGTCAGCCGGTCTAAACGCCCCCCAGGAAATCCCGTGAATGCGATGTTATCTTTTGGTTATCAAGTATTGTGGAATCATTTACTTTCTTTGATTGAGTTACAAGGACTCGACCCTTATTCTGCTTGTTTGCACCAAGGAACGGAACGTCATGCGGCTTTGGCTTCAGATTTGATTGAGGAGTTTCGGGCACCAATGGTTGATTCCCTAGTTTTGTATTTGGCGAATCGGCAAATGATTGATAGCCGCGATGATTTTTTGTATAAAAATAGCGGCTGCTATCTGAATGATTCGGGACGCAGGAAATTCCTCAAGGCTTTTGTGCAACGGATGGAAGAAACGATTACCAATGAGGCTGGAGAAGTTCAGCCGAAATGGGATTTGTTGACTCAGCAAGTGAAGAAGTATAAGCAGTTTGTTTATCAGCCGACTGAACTGTATTCCCCTTATCAAATTCGCTGATGTTATTTTATGTGGTGGTCTATGACATTCCCGATAATAAACGTCGTCAAAAAGTCCATGATTTACTGGAAGGTTATGGCAAATGGGTGCAGTATTCGACGTTTGAATGTGTCCTGAGTTCAGCTAAGTTCGAGGAGTTGCAAAAACGTTTGCGATATCGAGTGAAGTTGGAGGAGGATAGCATCCGCTTTTATCCTCTGTCCCGTCATACTTCGGGGCAGGTGGAAACCTGGGGGGTGGGGCCACCGATTACGGAGTTTCCCGGTTCGGTGATTATTTAGCTAGTAAGCTGGTGTTGCGAGGCTGAGTCAAAATCGCTGAAACTTAGCTAATTCGTCGGGAGCCTCGCAGCCTCTCTGGGTAAGGGTTTCAGGGTTTTATTTTTAGCGATTCAGGGAAATTGTAGCAACAAATTTGCTGAGGCTCGCAAACCGCCTCTAGACATCTTGCTGGGTAAGGGTTATAATTTTAGCTATCCCCACTCGCTGGGGATATTAATTGAATGGAAACCTCTTCTATAGAAGGAATCTCTAAGGTTTGACTTATCTCCATCCCCACTCGCTGGGGATATTAATTGAATGGAAACACTTCATTGGCATTAGAAGTGGAAGTAGCGGTAGAGGAATCCCCACTCGCTGGGGATATTAATTGAATGGAAACTTATATTCCCCCGTAGTCATATCCCGTTTAGCTCCCATACTATCCCCACTCGCTGGGGATATTAATTGAATGGAAACGGAGTGATGCTTTGATTAGCTGACCAGAAGAGAGGTATCCCCACTCGCTGGGGATATTAATTGAATGGAAACATGCGAAAGGATCGCGCACAATCGCCCATCTTTGTATTCGTTATCCCCACTCGCTGGGGATATTAATTGAATGGAAACCGCCATGTCTTTGAGTTTTTTCAAGAGGGGAAGCGTGATTAATCCCCACTCGCTGGGGATATTAATTGAATGGAAACAGGTTTCCGGGTATATAGCAGGACAGACCAGAACGATTGAATCCCCACTCGCTGGGGATATTAATTGAATGGAAACCATTTGAAAAGAAACTTGCCATTTTTTGGCAGTTTTTACTATCCCCACTCGCTGGGGATATTAATTGAATGGAAACTGTACTTTCTCTTCGAGGATTTGAAGAGCCATTTCCTCCAAGGATCCCCACTCGCTGGGGATATTAATTGAATGGAAACTTTTGGTCCAGTATTTCCAGCTGACTCCTTTCTCTCTGATATCCCCACTCGCTGGGGATATTAATTGAATGGAAACGAAAGAGGCGGGTTATTCCTCTCTACCTTAGGAGATTTTATCCCCACTCGCTGGGGATATTAATTGAATGGAAACACTCGTTCTGAGTTTAGGTTGACAATTTGTCCTAGGTTATCCCCACTCGCTGGGGATATTAATTGAATGGAAACCCTGATTGGATTTCAAGGAGGAAATAGCGGCAGATTATCCCCACTCGCTGGGGATATTAATTGAATGGAAACGACATATAATACTCAAGGATAGAAGTACTAATCTTTTGAAGGGATCCCCACTCGCTGGGGATATTAATTGAATGGAAACTTGAGTTGCAATACTTCATGCAATTTCGCATTCGGAATCCCCACTCGCTGGGGATATTAATTGAATGGAAACGCTTTTCGATAGGACACTCAGGGATTGATGCGTATAAATTATCCCCACTCGCTGGGGATATTAATTGAATGGAAACAACGGTGAAGACAGGCTAATGGAAAGATTCCCTGAAGCTATCCCCACTCGCTGGGGATATTAATTGAATGGAAACAGGTCCCATGATTGGGCTGAAGCTACGTGCATTACTATCCCCACTCGCTGGGGATATTAATTGAATGGAAACAGGTGGGGGTCAACTGAACCTCTATGCCGAGGTTATGATCCCCACTCGCTGGGGATATTAATTGAATGGAAACCCATCTCAGGAGATTCCTCTGAGAACCAATGACATTCAGATCCCCACTCGCTGGGGATATTAATTGAATGGAAACGATGTTGTCTGTGAACACCTAGAAGCCGTCAGCAGAGGGCAATCCCCACTCGCTGGGGATATTAATTGAATGGAAACTCGGTCGCTGAAATAATAGCGCTTTCAACAGTTTGGATCCCCACTCGCTGGGGATATTAATTGAATGGAAACTTGATAAATACATTTTCCTAGCGGTTCAATTTCATATCCCCACTCGCTGGGGATATTAATTGAATGGAAACTGACGTTATTTTGTCAAAAATATAGCAGACAGAATCAATATCCCCACTCGCTGGGGATATTAATTGAATGGAAACTCCAGTAAAGATGAATTGCTGATCATTTTCCAGGATATCCCCACTCGCTGGGGATATTAATTGAATGGAAACAACGAGCGCACCTTACGGTCGTGCCTAAGTAATTTGAAAATATCCCCACTCGCTGGGGATATTAATTGAATGGAAACTCGCGTTGATTTCATTCTCTAAGACAATCAACGGTAAGAGATCCCCACTCGCTGGGGATATTAATTGAATGGAAACACCTTGGGATAAAACTGGCAGTGATCGACGGTTTCCCGATAATCCCCACTCGCTGGGGATATTAATTGAATGGAAACACCTGGTTAATATCGATTGAGTGAGTGGGTGCCCCTTGGCGAATCCCCACTCGCTGGGGATATTAATTGAATGGAAACTTGAATTGCCGACAATTTACGTTTAGGTGCCATTTTAAATCCCCACTCGCTGGGGATATTAATTGAATGGAAACGCGTGCTAGTTTTTTTGCACTAAAATCCAGGCATAATATCCCCACTCGCTGGGGATATTAATTGAATGGAAACGTGAGACAGAACAGGATGCAGTCTCCCGTCTTTGTAATCCCCACTCGCTGGGGATATTAATTGAATGGAAACTTGTGTTCATCAAAATATCCGGAAACTGCACCAAACAAATATCCCCACTCGCTGGGGATATTAATTGAATGGAAACGCAAGTGCTTACTGGTTTGCACATTATCGTAAGATGCAAATCCCCACTCGCTGGGGATATTAATTGAATGGAAACTCAACAAAAACAAAGATCGTCAACGCATGATCCATCCCCACTCGCTGGGGATATTAATTGAATGGAAACAAGGTTAAATGAACTGTTCCAACTTTGTAAACTTTAATTGTATCCCCACTCGCTGGGGATATTAATTGAATGGAAACGCCAGACAAGGTTTCTGTCACTGGGTCAAACCGAATGTTACTGGGTATCCCCACTCGCTGGGGATATTAATTGAATGGAAACTTTAACACACTTGGCTCGACCAAGTTCAAAAGCCCCCATAATCCCCACTCGCTGGGGATATTAATTGAATGGAAACGGACACGGAACAAGTGTTTCTTTTCTTCCGCGACCTTTCTCTCATCCCCACTCGCTGGGGATATTAATTGAATGGAAACCGACCCCGGCTAGGCATCCAGTATGCGCGATCGCTATCCCCACTCGCTGGGGATATTAATTGAATGGAAACAATACCAAGTTCTGTCAACTGTCGAGAATATTTATATCCCCACTCGCTGGGGATATTAATTGAATGGAAACTGCTTTTTTTAATTGCTTTCTACGCTCATTTTCTTATCCCCACTCGCTGGGGATATTAATTGAATGGAAACCCAAACAATAAGCTTTCGGGTTTTTAGGTTAGAGTGGTATCCCCACTCGCTGGGGATATTAATTGAATGGAAACGAGAATTCCTCCCAGAACTCTTTTGAATGAACTTTAATCCCCACTCGCTGGGGATATTAATTGAATGGAAACAACTCGTTAATTTTTTCTTTTTCCGAGTCTGCAACATCCCCACTCGCTGGGGATATTAATTGAATGGAAACGAAGCTTGAAGTAGAAGGAGAATTAAAAACTCTCCAACAATCCCCACTCGCTGGGGATATTAATTGAATGGAAACGTTCAATCGTATGTTCGTTCGTCAGATTGAGAACCAATCCCCACTCGCTGGGGATATTAATTGAATGGAAACGAGCTGCTTGAACACGGCCTTTATTTCCTCAATTGCTTGATCCCCACTCGCTGGGGATATTAATTGAATGGAAACTTCTCAGATCCAATGTATTTCATCACTCCCATATGATGAATCCCCACTCGCTGGGGATATTAATTGAATGGAAACAGAAGCAGTAGTGGAATGGAGCCGGAATTTCAACATTACCTATCCCCACTCGCTGGGGATATTAATTGAATGGAAACATACATTTGAGTTAGTTCTTCTACCGATAAGCTTGTTTCCATCCCCACTCGCTGGGGATATTAATTGAATGGAAACTCCCACTCCAACTTTAGGTGTAATCACCAACTGACAGGAATCCCCACTCGCTGGGGATATTAATTGAATGGAAACCCAACTCCGATCCGTGGCGGATGCGGGCATAGCGGATTTATCCCCACTCGCTGGGGATATTAATTGAATGGAAACTGGCTGAAAATTCTCAGCGGCGGCACTTAGCAGCCAAATCCCCACTCGCTGGGGATATTAATTGAATGGAAACATGCCACAAGCGGCACCGGCAACACATTCAAGAACAATGATCCCCACTCGCTGGGGATATTAATTGAATGGAAACAATCAAAACTTGGTGGGGAAATTGGCTTTTGGGGTGGCAATCCCCACTCGCTGGGGATATTAATTGAATGGAAACATCCGATCGCCAAGAAAACCAACTTGTTTAGTGTCTAAATCCCCACTCGCTGGGGATATTAATTGAATGGAAACGTTCTTCAAAACCGAACCCATCACCACAGATTATATATCCCCACTCGCTGGGGATATTAATTGAATGGAAACATGGAGTTGTTAGAGTTGTTGGAAGTAGCCATGATATCCCCACTCGCTGGGAATATTAATTGAATGGAAACGTTGTGGTACTCTTTTCTGCAATTTTGATTGTAGGTTCTTTATCCCCACTCGCTGGGGATATTAATTGAATGGAAACTGGTCTTTGAATTGAAATCATATCAACCTCATTATATCCCCACTCGCTGGGGATATTAATTGAATGGAAACAGTAGGTAGTACCGGGAGTCGCGCTCCCACAGGGTATCCCCACTCGCTGGGGATATTAATTGAATGGAAACTCAAAAAGAAAGTATCTTCTAGGGAATTTTCTCTAGTCCAATCCCCACTCGTTGGGGATATTAATTGAATGGAAACAAGTCTGGCACCCACGGATGACAAAAATCTGTCATACTATCCCCACTCGTTGGGGATATTAATTGAATGGAAACGCACTGGGAACTAACCAGAGGGCTCGTCCCGTGTATTATCCCCACTCGCTGGGGATATTAATTGATTAGAAACTAAATCAGTTAATACTGTCATAAAGGAGAAAAACTATGGTATGGTGGGCTGCTCTTTTGTTTACATTTGGACTTGTTACTGTGGGATTGTTACTACCGAATCCAACGATATCGTTAATTGTTCTAGGTTCAGCGATTTGGGCAGCGTTTGACTCGTCGAAAATTAATTTGCATAAGTACAAGTCAGGGATTTCTTGTAAGCCAGTAATACTTTTCATTTGTATAGTTGCACTTTGGATTATTGCTTTTCCCTGGTATTTGATTGTTCGCGGCAAAATTTTGGCAGGAAAGGCAGTTCTTAAAGATAAATTCCGCTAAGAACCCAGAAACCGGGTTTCTTCCCCAAATATTTGCCGAAGTCCAAAAATAAAATAGAAACCCGGTTTCTTGTTTTCCCCAGAAACCGGGTTTCTTCCCCAAATATTTGCCGAAGTCCCAAGATAAAATAGAAGCCCGGTTTCTTGTTTTCCCCAGAAACCGGGTTTCTTACCCACACATTTCCCGAAGTCCAAAACTGACATAGAAACCCGGTTTCTTGTTTTCCCCAGAAACCGGGTTTCTTACCCAAATATTTGCCGAAGTCCCAAGATAAAATAGAAACCCGGTTTCTTCTTTGCATAAGGGCGAAGCATTCCGGTCATAGATTTCTAGTTTTTCCCATAAGTTATCTACGGTCATGCTTCGCCCCTACCTAGAAACCCTGCCCAGAAACCGGGTTTATTACCCAAATATTTGCCGAAATACGAAGCGCAACACCTGGTTTTGACACGAGGCAGAGCCTCTAGATCGGCATTCCCAGGCAGAGCCTGGGAACGAGAAAAACGAGAAAACCCGGCCCAGAAACCGGGTTTCTTACCCACACATTTGCCACAGTCCCAAGATAAAATAGAAACCCGGTTTCTTCTTTGCCTTTCTTGCCTACATAACCCATGTTATAATCAAACGGACAAAATTATCAACCAAAATCACCAAAACTAATCAATGCAAGTCTGTATTGTTACAGGGGGCAACTCCGGTGTAGGACTAATGACATCTTTGGGTTTAGCCAAATTAGGGCACCATGTTTTTATTGCTTGTCGTTCCCAAACCAAAGCGGCAAAAGCTATTTCTTATATTCGCCAAAAAACCGCCAATCCTCATATAGAATATCTACCTTTAAATCTGGCTTCCCTGGAATCCGTCCGCCACTGCGCCCAACTTTTTCGGGCCAAAAATTTACCCTTACATATATTAGTCAATAACGCCGGAATTTTCAACGGCAACGGCGTCACGGAAGAAGGATTTGAGTTAATTTGGGGCACCAACTATTTAGGGCATTTTTTGCTCACTTATTTACTCTGGGATCGACTGGAAGCATCCGCCCCTAGTCGAGTGGTGATGGTATCTTCAGACATGGCTGTAAAACCCAAAAAAATCCAGTGGGATTTATTTGTCCAACCTACCCCGTTAAACTTTATCCCCCTCTATAGTCAATCTAAACTTTGCTTGCTGCTTTTAACCAGACATTTGGCGGAAAAATCACCCCATGTCAAGGTCAATGCCGTGCATCCGGGATTTGTCCAATCTAATATTACCATCGGTCATCGCTTAAGTAAGTATTTAGGGTTAGGAATTAGCCCGGAAAAAGGCGCTTATAGTAGTCTATTTTGTGCCACTTCTCCCGCCGTTGAGTTAGTTACAGGTAAATTTTTCGACCCGCAAGGGGAACAAATGTCTTTACCTATTTTAGCCCAAAACTATCAGCTATGTCAAGAGTTATGGGACAAAAGTTTATCCTGGACTGGGGGCAAAGAACCTGTAGCCAAAAAACCGATTAATTATGATGGCAGTGATGAGGTTTGGGGGCCTTATGCCCTGAAATTAACTCAGGATGAAATCGCCACAATTCGCCAGCATCTTTTTCAGCAAGTGTTACCTAAACCGCCGGTAAAAGTTTTATTGACTCAGGCATTAAAATCCCTGGTAAAATTCCAATTTGGCTCAATTATGTTGCTGCTGGTGCAATGTTATCAGCGACAATTTTATATGGAAAGACATTTAGATTCCCCGGTGTTGTTCCGGCTATGTCAAGATGAGAATTTATTAGCAGTTCTCCGCGATTATCTGGGGGACAGTTTTAATTTATGGCGTTCCGAGTTGTGGGTGAATTATCCCTCTCGTCAACTAATTCCTTTTTGGCATCGGGATATTTATCCCAATTTATTAGCCGGTGAGGGAAAAACTATTAATATCTATATTGCTTTAACTGATGTCACCGAGAGGAATGGCTTTGAATATGTCCCCAAAAGTGAGGCGGATAATTGTGAAATTCAAGTCACCGATCCTTTTAGTGGGAATCATCTTTTCCGCGTTCCCAAATCCGTGCAAGAAAAAGTGATGCCGGTGGTTTTACGTCCGGGAGAATTTATTGTTTTTACCGATCGCGTAATCCATCGTTCGGTTTATAATACCAGTGGCAAGGTGCGCCTTTCTTTGACTTTAAGGGTTGCCCAAGAAACGGTGCAGATTTTACCGGGATATAGTCCGATTTATCATCAGCCGATTCCTTTAAATACGCGATCGGCCAAACAAAATTACCAATAAGGGCGCGACTTGACCGCAGTCAAATTAATAGACATATCTAAAAAACAATGTAAGTAGGTGAACATAATTAATTGCACTTTTCGTTCCCCGCCGATAGGCTTTGGATTCCCGCCTTCGCGGGAATGACAGTTTTTCTTCTAATGGGGGTCTGTGGTGCATTTATTTCTGTCCACCTACTTATATTGGTGCGTTACGCTTCGCTAACACACCCTACGAATAGGATTGGTGCGTTACGCTAAACCACGATCGGGCGAAGCATTCCGGCAGTCAGGTTAATATTTTTAGCAATAAATTATTTGCCGGAATGCTTCGCCCCTACAAATCATTGTGGTTTATTTAATAGAAAATTGCTTAATTTTGCTGAATTTGCCATAATTTCGCTCTTTTTTGCTCAAATACCCGATTCAGCGTCAAATTTTTCTCCCTGGATAAGCGATCGATTAACCCATCAGACCCGGCAAATACAAACCGAGTGCGATCGCTGGACTCATGCCCCATTTCGGGCAAATTTCCCTCGGTGACGAGTTGCAGTGTAACTTCTGGGTTCAACAGATAACTGAGAGATAAAATATTCGTCTCAGAAGTATCGCTAATCACCAGAGAATTAGTCCCTTGATTAATCACTTCTGCCATTCTCGGATAATACTTGGTTTCGGCAAGATTTTTATGCCACCAAGAATCTGCCTGAGAACTGATACTATTAGAAATAACTCCAGCGGAAATCAGCAAAACTGCCACCCCTTGCCAGACCCTTTGTTGCCAAATTTGCCGAAATTGAGTCAGTTTAACGGTCAACAAATAAGCGATCGCTAATTCCCAGGCTAAACCGCAAGGAATTAAATAGCGAGTTCTCACCGATCGCTGTCCCCCAGTAATTAAATCTGGCAATCCCAAAGTTAACGCAGTCACCCCAAACAGAGTAAAAATAAACCACCAAACTTTTTTGCTGGTATGCCGATAAACAAAATAAAAAGAATAGGCAGTAAATAAGACTAAAATCAGATTAGCCGTCCCCAAGTCAGCATCGTGAAAAAAGCGATTCACGCTGCGAAACCACTTGCCAATTAACTGGTCTAGGGAAATTTCTCGCCCCAAAGCCGTGGTAATACTCTCGAAATATGGCAAGTTATTTTTATATTGGATAAAAACCCAAATCCAAGGGCTAAACACCAAAAGCCCAACGGCAGAAGCGACCAAATAACCCCGGACTATTTGATTTAGTTTTAACCCTTGGTCAATTAGCAGATAAATCCCATGTCCCAGGGCAATTAAAACAAAAAATAAATGAGTGTAACAGCCCAAAACCAACGTCACCCCATATATCGCCCAACTGCGGATATTTTTTTGGCGCATTGCCCGCAATAATGCCGCACTAGAGAGTAAAATTATGACAATCCAGAGACTATATTGCCTTGCTTCTTTGGCATAAAGTACATGAACCGGGGAAACCGCAATCATAGCGATCGCGATTGAGGAAACTAAAGGGGAAGCGAACAATTCTTGACATAACCAATACATAGCTGGAAATGCCAATAAACTGATGAAAGCGGGCAAACTCCGCATAGATGTTACGGAACTGCCAAACAATTGCGCCCAGAATCTCGCTATGAGATAATAGAGAGGCGGATGTTCTGCTTTATCCATCAAAACTTGTAGGGTATCTCCTAAATTTTTGCGGGGATTCGGTGACTGATACCGTTCTCTTAATTCAGCCACGGTAATCGGTTGCCCGTTGTAAACTTCTTGGACAAATTCAATTTTAGAATAGCCCGAAATTCGCAAAGAAGTTGCCGCTTCATCTTGCCAATAAACTTGGCGATCGAGGTTGACAAAGCGAAAAAATATGCCAATAATTAAGATTATTATTACCAATAACTTAAACCTCTGATGGCGCGATCGCTTGGAAAATAACTCTGGGAGTAATTGATTTGGCATAACTGTTGACTTTTACCTGTATATTTTGTGTTTGCATGAGGTTTAATTTAACTACATTATCAATACATCATCGATCGATACACCACAAAGACACAAAGGACACAAAGGAATTAATATCAAATCCGGTTGTAATAGACTGACTACTATAATCCCCTAAAACGCTTGTGGATTCCCGCCTTCGCGGGAATGACAGATGGCTTTATAGACGGGTTTTGACAACCGTATTTGGTATAAGTCGTCACGGGTTAAAACCGGGGGCGATCGCTTTTCTGATTTTTCCCCCTTGTGTAAAGTTTTGTAAAATTACCGCAGGCGAATTTCTGGTAAAAATACTTATCAAATCCGGGAAAAGTTCGCCCATATAGACTGAGAAAATCTTCCCCAAGACTGCGATCGCTTCCCGATCTTCCTCAATAACCGGCGATCCCCTTGAGGATAGAGAAGCCCCTGTAACCCTTAAACCGCAAGGATTTGAGCGTAGCATCTAGCCGCACGTTTAGTTGATTTTTTAGTCAATTTTTTAGCGATCGCCGCATAAATTGTAAACATTTGTATCAGATACTTGCACTAGCAAAAAAAAGTGATAGATTAATCACAGAAGCAAATAAAGCTTCCCTGGCAGATAAAACAGTTACGTTCACTTAATAAATAAAGAGGTTCATTCTGTTTAATCAAACATCTGTCTCGCTCAACAACAATAGCACCCTTCCAGAGGGCTGATACTTCCAAAGCTGATGCGATCGGCAGCAAATTCATTCAACAGGATTGATTGAAAATCTGCGAATAAACGCTCATTATAATCGGAAGTCACTCAGTCGTTAAGGCTTGGGTGCTTTTGTTTTGCCCGTTATTTTTCAGAAGAAAAGAAACCCACAAGAATTTTCCCAAAATATAAAGTTTTGTATCATTTACTTGTCTTTCCAGAAAGTTGTGATACATTAATAACAGAAGCAAATAAAGCTTCCCTGGCAGATAAAACAGTTACGTTCACTTAATAACGCAAGAGGTTCATTCTGTTTAATCAAACATCTGTCTCGCTCAACAACAATAGCACCCTTCCAGAGGGCTGATACTTCCAAAGCTGATGCGATCGGCAGCAAATTCATTCAACATGATTGATTGAAAATCTGCGAATAAATGCTCATTATAATCGGAAGTCACTCAGTCGTTAAGGCTTGGGTGCTTTTGTTTTGGCAAAAAAAATAGCCGGTTTGATTCACCATAAATATAGGACTGACGCAACAACTCTATATCTGGGGTATTGGTGCGTTACGCTTTGCGCTTTCACACCCTACTTAGGACTGACGCAACAACTCTATATCTGGGGTATTGGTGCGTTACGCTTTGCGCTTTCACACCCTACTGTTGTATGAATTTTTGTAAATGGTCTAATTAAAGCGCAGGTATTTTAACCCGCGCTTTTGAGCATTACCCCTGCCATGAGATATTTTAAGCTTGTAAGACCGGGATTAAATACTGAGTCAAGGTAAACGCATCAACACCGAGTTCAGTTCTTTCTTTGGCCGCTAAAATTCCCGCTTGTGCGTGCCACCAAGCAGCGGTTTGAATTCGATCGATGAGATTGTCCGGGTTGGCTTGAGCGATCAGTCCGCCCATTAATCCGGTGAGCACATCACCACTGCCCCCTCTGGCAAGGGCTGGGGTACTTTCGGGGTTGATGTAGACGCTGCCATTGGGGTGAGCGATCGCCACTCTAGCGCCTTTCAACACCACGATCGCGCCACTCTGTTGGGCAGCGCTTTGGCAGACAGCAACTCGATTGGCTAAATCCATGCCTAAATCGGGAAATAGACGCCGGAACTCCCCAGGATGCGGGGTTAAAATAGTGGGCGCCGATCGCTGGAGTAACATTTGCTGAGGATCGAGTTTGGCGAGAATATTTAACCCATCGGCATCAAGGAGCAAGGGCCGATCGCTGTCTAATATCTGTTTGAGCAAAAGCATGGGCTGCATAGTTAATCCAGGCCCACAAGCGATCGCCTGATAAGTACGGAAATCAATATCTGGGGGCAAATGAGCGATCGCGCCACTTTCGGTTTCGGGACAATCAATCACCAAAGCTTCGGGCAAATGACGATTCAACAACAGCTTGAGGGATTCTGGCACCACCATCGAAACCATCCCCACCCCACTACCGCGAGCCCCCAGACCGGCCAAAATCGCTGCCCCCGTGTACTGCCGCGAACCACAAATTAACAACAAATGACCCAACTTATACTTATGAGCAGTTACGGGACGGGGTAACGGTAAACCTGATTTTGCTTGCTCTGGGGTAATCCGGTGAACTTTTGGGGAATTGCCCAACACTGCCTCAACATCTGCCAAAGGCAAATCAAAATCAATTAATTCCACTTGACCGACATAATCTAAGGCTTGGTCTTCGAGAAAACCGAGTTTCCATAAACCCAAACAAAAAGTGTGAGTAGCAGAAATAGCGGTGCCTAATACTGCCCCGGTATCTGTATGTAACCCCGATGGAATATCAATACTGAGGATCGGTTTGCCCCAACTATTTACAAGCGCGATCGCTGTGGCTACGGGGTCTTTAATTGCCCGTTCCAAACCAAACCCAAACAAGCCATCCACAAATAAAGCACAATTTTGGAGAAAGTCAATTTCTTGATAAATTGGTATCCCCAAACTTGCCGCATAATTTGCATGATGCTGGGTCAAATCTTTCAGCTTGGTAAAGGGGCAATAAACGATAACTTCATAACCCCGAAAATGTAACTCCCGTGCCACCACCAAGGCATCTCCGCCATTATGTCCCGGCCCGACTAATACCCCAACGGATAAAGTATTGGGGGACTTAGGCAGGGGGTAAAGGGTTTGAATCCGACTAGCTACCAAAGTAGCCACTTTTTCCATTAATGCGGTCACGGGCATTCCCGCATCAAATACCCGATTTTCGATCGCCCGCATTTGTTCGGCGGTGACGATAAATTGCTCAATTTCTGGTCGATTCATAATTTTTTGTTGATGGTTGATTGTTGTTTGTTGTTTGTTCTTTGTTGATGGTTGTTTGTTGATGGTTGATGGTTGATGGTTGGTTGTTGATTGTTGTTTGTTCATGGTTGATTGTTGATGGTTGATTGTTGATTGTTGATGGTTGATTGTTGAATTCGCACAAACAACAAACAACAAACAACAAACAACAACCAACAAAGAACAAACAACAAACAACAAAGAACAACCAACAAAGAACAAATTAATCTTGAAAATGAATTCGGGCATCAAGGCCAAACTTTTGTAAATAACCGCTTTCTTGTTGGGCGGTGGTGCGATCGCGAAAAGGCCCGATCGCAATATGGGGGCCAAAAGGTTGTTCTCTGGTGAAAATTTCTGCACCGGAAATCCCAGAATCCACGGCGGTTTGAATCATTCTGGGTAAATCTTGGCGATTGCCCGGAACGATCAGAAAATACCCTCTGGCTAGTTGACTGCCCCCACCGGGAGGGGGTGCCGGAAGAGTGGAGAGTGAAGTCCCAATCGGGGGCATAGCCTGAGAATTATTCACCGGGGGAAGATTATAGCCAGAAGCCACGGGAGGATTGATCCAAGCAGGAGCCACATTGGTTGCCGGTTGGTCAATGGAAGCGATCGCCGATCTCACCCCGCCTAATTCCAATTCTCTAGCCAATCGTTGAGCATTATTGCGATCGGCAAAAACCCCCACTTGAATCACCGTTCGTCCTTTGTACTGACTCAGAAACGCCTCTGGTTCATATAAACGGACTTGGGCAAGGGTCTGGGGATTTTCTCCCGGAATATAGACCAAATAGCGTTTACTATCCAAATTCCGCGAATTATCCCGAAAATCTGGGTTAGTAAAATTCGGATTAACTTGGAAATTCCGGTCTTGTGGCAAAACCACCGATGGGAAAGAAGACGGATCGGGGGGCACCCCTTGATTGCCAAAAGGCAACGGTGGTAAAGGTTCAGCGCCAGCAATTTGTCGCCCTCCGGTTAAGACTTGAAGGGCGATCGCGATCGCCATCAGCAGATAAATTTTTGTCATGTTCATACCCAGTATTTCTCTATTTTTAGTTCTTAGTGGTTATTTAGTGTTGGTTGTTTGTTGTTTGTTGTTTGTTATTTGTTATTCGTTATTGGTTATTGGTTAGGATATCGATTCGGCAAACAACCAACCAACAACCACCAACCAACAACCAACAACCAACAACCACCAACCAACAACCAACAACCGTCACGATTTGTTAAAGTAATTGAGAGGATTTTTTTTTATGATATGACAAGGATTGTCGTTGGCTTATCCGGTGGGGTTGACAGTTCAACTGCGGCTGCCACCCTGCACGATCGAGGATATGAAGTTGTAGGTGTAACCCTTTGGCTGATGAAGGGCAAGGGTCAATGCTGCTCAGAGGGAATGGTTGATGCCGCTGCACTTTGCGAACAATTAGGCATCCCATATCATGTTGTGGATAGCCGCGAACTGTTTGAGAAGAATATTATCAATTATTTGGTGTCTGGTTACAGTAGTGGCGTGACACCATTGCCTTGTTCTCAATGTAATAAAGCGGTGAAATTTGGCCCAATGTTGAAATATGCCCAGGAAGAATTGGGCATCGATCGCATTGCCACGGGTCATTATGCGCGGATCGAATATAACGGGGAAACTGGCCGTTATCAGTTGTTGCGGGCAGTCGATCGCAATAAAGATCAATCCTATTTCTTATACGATCTGACCCAAGATTTGTTAGCTCATTGTGTATTTCCCCTCGGAAATATTCCCAAGACAGAAACGCGGAAAATTGCCGCTGAATTTGGCTTGAGTACGGCGGATAAACCAGAAAGTCAAGACCTTTGTTTGGTTGAATCCCACGGGTCAATGCAGAACTTTTTGGAAAAATATATTGAGCGCCAAAAAGGACAGATTGTGGATACCCAAGGCAATGTTTTGGGCGAACACGAGGGGATTCATCGATACACCATTGGACAAAGACGGGGAATTGGGTTGGCAGCGCCAGAACCGCTTTATGTGGTGGCCTTAGATCCGATAAAAAATCAAGTGATTGTGGGCGATCGCACCGTGGCAACTCAAGCGGAATGCACCGTTAAACAAATCAATTGGGTTTCTATGGAACCACCCAGCAGCCCGATCCGCGCTGAGGTACAAATTCGCTATCGGACGCCAGCAGTGCCGGTGACAGTGATTCCTTTAGCAGGAGGCGATCGCGTCAAATTAGTATTTGACGAACGACAGTTTGGGGTCACACCCGGACAAGCCGCAGTCTGGTACAATGGCGAAATTTTACTCGGTGGCGGCATTATTGAACCGGCAAACGCGATGTTGCATCCGCAACGCTTCGCGAACGAGGGCAAAGATTTTTTGTCCGGAGACTCGCAAGCAAAGTAGGATAGAAAAGTCAGTAAAATTAATCGTTACTGTTAACATAATTCAGAGGATAAGCCTTGAGTCATCATTTACAAGACGCCATTGCCCCCCACGGCGGACACCTAATTAATCGCATTGCCAGTCCTGGTCAAAAGCAGGAATTTCTTGACCAAGCTGATTCTTTGCCCCGCATTCAACTCACAGAAAGATCCCTATCGGACTTGATTCTGATTGCCATTGGTGGCTTTAGCCCTCTAAATGGCTTTATGGAACAGAAAGACTATGAACCAGTAGTCACCGATATGCGGATGGCCAGTGACTTGCCCTGGGCAATTCCCATCACCTTATCTGTCACCGAAGCAGAAGCAGACCGGGTGAAAGAAGGTTCTTGGGTACGCTTAGACGATCCCAGCGGTCGGTTTGTCGGGGTACTGGAACTGACCCAAAAATATCGTTACAACAAAGCTTTGGAAGCGAGTAACGTCTATCGCACCGAAGACATAAACCATCCTGGGGTCAAGGTGGTTTATGAACAAGGGCCAATTAACCTGGCTGGCCCCGTCTGGTTACTGCAACGGGATCCCCATCCCTTGTTTCCCAAGTATCAAATCGATCCCGCTGAGTCTCGGAAACTATTCCGGGAAAACGGCTGGAAAAGTATTGTGGCGTTCCAAACCCGCAACCCCATCCACCGGGCCCATGAATACATTACTAAATGTGCTTTAGAAAGCGTGGATGCGTTATTTTTACATCCTCTAGTCGGCGCTACTAAAGAAGATGATATTCCCGCAGATGTGCGGATGCGCTGCTATGAAGTTTTGCTAGAGAAATATTATCCCAAAGATAAAGTAATGCTGGCAATTAATCCCGCCGCCATGCGTTATGCGGGACCGAGAGAGGCGATTTTCCATGCCCTGCTGCGGAAAAACTATGGTTGCACTCACTTTATTGTCGGTCGCGATCATGCGGGTGTGGGTGATTACTATGGCACATATGATGCTCAATATATTTTTGATGAGTTTGAACCCGGTGAATTGGGCATTTTACCGATGAAGTTTGAACACGCATTCTACTGCAAGGTGACTCAGGGGATGGCTACGACTAAAACCAGTCCGAGCAATCCAGAACAGCGGATTCACCTATCAGGAACGAAGGTGCGGGAAATGTTGCGGGATGGTAAATTGCCTCCCCCAGAATTTTCTCGTCCAGAGGTGGCGGCAGAATTAGCCCGTTCTATGCACAAGTAGTAATTGATAATTGATAATTGATAATTGATAATTGATAATTGATAATTGATAATTGATAATTATGTTTAATTGTCAACTAACAACTGTTAGTTATCTATTATTAATTATTAATTGACAATTGTCAATTATCAATTGTCAATTGTCAATTATCAATTGTTTTACCCTACACCCCACACCCCAACCAACCAACGCACCACCTAATGATTTAGACTAGCTATATGAGGTTAGAGGCAATGGAGAAGGGAATGGGACTCAATCGACGCGAGTTTATTCAACAAATTAGTGGTTTGCTTGCCGCATTCGGCATCAGTGAAACCGGTATTTCATTAGCAGGCGATCGCTACTATCAAGCCTTAGCCCAACCGACCGCCAGGAAGTTAGCCTTACTGGTGGGGATTAATCAATATCCCGGCGATATCTCCCTATCCGGGGCGGTGACGGATGTCGCCTTACAAGAAGAATTACTTAAATATCGCTTTGGCTTTCAATCGTCAGATATCCTTACCCTGAAAAACGAACAAGCCACTCGCGCAAATATTGAATCAGCCTTTATGGAACATCTGATTAATCAAGCGAGTGCCGCTGATTTAGTCGTATTTCACTTTAGTGGTTATGGCCGCTGTTTGAAGTGGGAAAGTACCGAGGAAAGTCCCTTATTCAAAAATAGCTTAGTCCCCGTGGATGGCGGATTGTCCGACGCTTCTAATGCTTCTAAATTAGGGGTGAATGACTTACTCGAAGAAACCTTGTGGCAACTGTTGGCTATGCTACCAACTAAGCGAGCGATCGCAGTCCTGGATACCAGCTACACCTATCCGGGCAGCAATTTTCAAGGCAACCTGATGATTCGTTCTCGACCCAGCCCCCGCACCAGTCAACTCACCTCAGAAGCCCTAGCCTTTCAAGAAAAACTGAAAAATCAAACTTCTCCAACCAGTAATCCGCAAAATATCCCGGCTTTAATCCTCAGTGCCACCAGTCCGAACCAAGTCGCCACGGAAGCGAAATGGCAAGGATTTAGCGCTGGACTATTCACATTAGCCTTAACTCAGCAATTGTGGTTAGCCACTCCCGCCACCAGTCTGCAATCCAGCTTCCAAAAAGTCTCCTGTACCGTCCAGGAGTTAGGGGGATTTCTTCAGCAACCGCAAATGCTCAAACCGGGCAATAGCAAAAGCGATTCCCGCATCTTACCGATTACCCCTGGAGAGAATAATGGACTGATTCCCGTCTTGCCATCAGCAGATGGGATGATTAAGTCTGTGGAAGAAGGGGGCAAGACGGCACAGCTATGGTTAGGGGGATTACCGGCAAATATTTTAGAAACCTACTCGGCCAATTCTATTTTTTCTTTGGTGCCGCCGACGAATTCTCCAGAGTCAAGCCCTACCACATTACAAATTCGCGTCCGAGATGGGTTAACCGCTAAAGCCCAACTTTTAGACCAATCGACAACGGCTTTAGAGGCAGGGCAATTGTTGCAAGAAACGGTGCGGGTTTTGCCCCGTCATCTCAACTTGACCGTGGCGTTAGATAGGGAGTTACAGCGGATCGAACGGGTAGATGCTACCAGTGCTTTTGCCTCCATGCCCAATATTTCCACGGTGCTTAAAGGAGAACAACCGGCGGATTGTTTGTTTGGTCGCGTCCGCCAAGACCAATTAGCCCAAGATAAGTTTTCTGGGCTGGTTTCTGCTAATACCCCGATTCTGCCCCAGGGGAGTTATGGGTTATTTTCTGTGGGTCAAACTCTGCTGGTGAATACGGTGGGGGCAGGAGGCGAAGCGGTGAAATTGGCGGCACAACGATTAACTCCCTACTTAGAAATGTTACAAGCAGCTAAGTTAATTGGTTTAAGCGCGAATCAAGGATCGTCGCGTTTGGGCGTCCGTGTCACCTTGGAAAAAGTGACCCCAGAAGAAAAATTACTGATGCAAGCCTCGACCAGACGGGCGCCTTGGCCATCACCTTCTGAGGGGTCGGCGGTTTCTGGAGAGAGTAGTATTTTATCTTTGCCTGTGGGCAGTCGGATTCGCTATCGGATTTTTAACTATAGCGATCGCCCCATCTATTCTTTCTTGTTTGGCATTCACAACAGTGGTAGCGCGATCGCCTTTTATCCCTTCCAGAATCTTAATCAATCGGCCAAAAGTCAGCCTCAACTCGAACAAAACTTGATTGCCCCCGGAACCACCCTCACCCTGCCTGATGATGCCGTCGGTTCCGCTTGGTCAATTAATGGCACCGTGGGACTGGCAAAAACTCATTTAATTTGTAGCACTAGCCCGTTTCTGCAAACCTTTAATGCCTTAAAACCCGTAATGGGTTCTCGCGGCGACGGTCAGGGAATTATCACCCTGCAAAATCCGTTTAAAATCGCCCAAGCGGTCTTAGAAGACTTACATCATGCCAGTGCTTCCAACCCGCCAATCGGTTTTTCTAATTGGGCCGGAATTTCTGAGGAGTTTTGGGCATTCAATGTCAACCATTGGGCAACCCTCAGTTTTATCTATCGAGTGGTATAGCACGAGTGATATAGAATCGCCATCTCCGATAGCCTCCTAGAGCATCTCCGTGAATTATGCTCGATTATTGCATATCTTTATCAATTAAAAAAACATCGAATCGCTAAATTCAGCATATCTGGGGATCCCCATGTAAGCCGAATTTAGATTTTGTCACAAAATCTAAAGACTTTGTTAAAAAACCGCTTTAGATATTGACACAAAATCAAAAAGGGTTAAAATAGAAGCATCAGACCAAAGCTCTATACAGGAGGTCAAAATGATGAGAGGCAGAGGTGGCATACGCCCAGGGGCAGGTCGTAAAGGCAATTGGCAGCAAGGGGAAACCCAAACAATTCGTGTACCCGCTGCAATTAAAGAAGACTTACTAACCCTGGGACAACAGTTAGATCGCGGTCATGGGGTCATTGCCGGACAGAGTTTGCAGCAATTGGAAAGCGTTTTAGCCCATTATCAGGCACAATGTGATGCGAATTCAGGAGAAGAATGGCAAGTTATGCGCCAGTTGATCTCTGAAGTTCGGACGATTCTGGAACAAAATACCCATCGTGGTTTTGGCAGAATGAGACATCAAGGAGGTTATGGGCAACAACATCAAAATCGTTGTGGTTTTGGTCAACCAGGGGCTGGTAGATGGCAAGATAGCGATCGGATTTTGGGAGAAAATTCTGGGGCGATCGCGCCTGAAGTTTCTCCTCACTAATCCCTAGAAAATCAAAAATAATAAAATAAGCCCCCTAGCCTATGGTTGCCAGGGGGCTTTTGATGAATATTTTTTAATCAATCAGGGGAATTCAGAACTAAGGTAATCGCGCCAATCATCGCGCCAAAGTTATCTGCCCCCTCGATGACGCCGACCACGGCCCCCACCACCACAGCCGCCTCCCCGTTCATTCATGGCAGCAAAGCGATCGCTTGTTTGTGCTGAATTTTGTGCTGAATTTTGTCCTGTATGGCTGGGATTTACAGGATTAACCGGCAAGCCTGCACTGCGTTGAAAAGCACGGAGATGGTTTTCTTGGGAAGCCCGTTGGAGATTCCGAAACACACTTTGTACGTCGGGATAGCCGGCGGAAAGTTCTAGCAGTTTATGGTACATTTCACCATTTTCAATTTCAGCTTGAACCCCCATCAAACAAGCTTCATGGAATGTATTAGGAATAGAAATATTGCGCTCATTCCATTGATTAATCGGAATGGGAATTTGATATTTCCGAAACAGCGGGAGCAGGGCTTGGATGTGACGTTGTTCGGCGCCCATGATGTTAATAAAAGGGCGAACGGCACCAAATTTTTGCATGACTAAACGATAAGTTTCGCAAGCCTTGTACTCGTCTTGAAGAGCTTCGTTGAGGGCGATTTCGAGATTTTTTAACATTGATGATTAAATCTGGGAAAATGATGGATAGTGTTTTTGTCTCAAGTTGATCCTGGAGGAACGCAGGGAAGGGATGCTCCCTTTGTGCCGCTACGTCCGACGGATAGATTTCAAATATTCATCAACTGACTTGTACCATTAATAAGAATATTTGGCAATAACCAGCCTATCGTAAATCGATCGCTTGCATCCGTGTTGATATATGTCTTTTCCTTAAAAAAACGTTACAAAACTTAACATTTTGCCCGTTGATGGACTGAAACTGGGCAGGGGACAATAGTCCGTAAACTCAAGGTTGGCGTTGTGGGTAATAGCATTTACAAAAAATTATGCAACAATAAGTATTTATATTGTAGGGTGGGCAAAAGTTTACCCATCATATATGGTAGGGTGGGTAATTTTTTTGCCCACCCTACGAATTTTCGGGGCTGTTGGATGAATTTTTGTAAATGGTATAAGTAGAATTCTATTTAATTAATTCTCCGATTCAGGTCAGAGTAACGGTGAGGGGCTGAGAATTTTTACGGGAAATATGATAAAATTAAATCAAATGAATCAAAAAATTAACGTTTTATCCTTGTAATCAATGCGGGATATTTTTAATGATGAATTTACCAAGTTCTTGGGATCTGCCTCCGGTGATTAAAAATCGCTTTGGCCAAAAAAGCCTGGGTCAACAACGGGCGATGATTGCCCACAATCACCTGTTACTGGTATTGCACAAACCCCCGGAACCGAATCAGCGGAAACGTGAGGTTGCCTTGTTTTGGCGACAACCGGATGGGACTTGGAAACAGACGGCGATCGGCAATGGCGTCGAACCTTTAATCAGGCATTTAAAAGAATATAATGCAGCAGCAGAAAAATTTATCGAAGATTATCACCAAGCCCAAGAAGCAGAAGATTATTTTCGCATTCTTGAGGCTATGTCTCCCTTGCGTTTGGCTACAAAAAACCTGCACGCTACCTTACAAGCAGCGAGAGAAGGCATTCCCGGCGATCGCGATCTAATTGATTTGCGGGATTATGCTTATGAAATTGAACGCAGCTTAGATTTACTTTATGAAAATACCAAAAATGCTCTAGATTTTCGGATTGCTAAACGAGCGGAAGAACAAACTAAATTAAGTTTGCAAGCGGTAAAATCTGGTGAAAGATTGAATATTTTAGCAGGTATTTTCTTTCCTTTGACCGCAATCGCTTCGGTGTTTGGCATGAATCTTGTCAGCGGTCTGGAGAGTAATTCTATAGAAACTTTTTGGTTAGTGGTATTGGTCGGCATCGTCCTCGGTCTTTTTGTGCTGCAATGGAGTATTAAAGGCAAATTAAAATAATTGATGTATAGTTATTTAAATTGTGCTTGATACAATACCAAATTTATGATCCACACAAAAAAACGAGTCAGGTTAATCCAGACTCGTGGAAATATCTAGGTAGTTGATTGACTCAAGAAGCTTGAAAAAACTTCAAGAGTAATGATAGATTACTGGCGCGGTTGGATCGGATCGGGATAATTTGAGAGAAATTTGAGAGAAATTTTTTTGCCCATATGAGGACGGTCTACGGGGAAAGTGCCGTTTGGGTTTCCGACCCAGGGCTAAACCTGCCATTCATCCTGACGAGAAGATCGTCCGGTGCCCAAGAATCCGCCGATTTCCCCCGCACCAGCACGACAGCCCACATTTTTGCCCCATGTTGGACCATTTACAAAAATTCATGCAACAGTAAAGGATCGGGGCAACAAACGCCACGGAAAAGCCCCTACTAATGCCCAAATAAATTTCTTAATTGTCGCAATAATTTTCCAGGCTTGGTATTAAATAAGGGCGCGATGTTTCCGGCAGTCAAATTAAGATTTTCCGCCATAAATTAGTTTCAGAAACCGGGTTTCTTGGTTAACTCTGAGTCAAGCAACAGAGATAATAATAGAAACCCGGTTTCTTGTCCCTCTACCCAGGTTCAGGAATCACGAGAAAAACGCGCTAAAAGTTGCTGGCGGGATAGCTGCAAAATCAACTGGGCTTGCTCTAATGGGGGCACTTCAATTAACGCCTCGATAATCTGAGCTAATTCCGCATCCACGGCACCAAACTTTACTTGCAGCATACTTTCCACTAGCCGCCGTTGTCCTTGTTGGATACCTTGTTGGACACCTTGCTGGATGCCTTGTTGAATGCCTTCTTCTTTAACAGTTTGTAACCGTTGTAAATATAGCGGTGATAGTTCCATAATTAACTCCCTTTCTTTTGGGTCTAAATTTTGCCGAGCTTCTAACATTGCCCGCAGGTTGTACAGTAATTCTAGCGTGGTTTCTCGCGTGGGATGATCCGGTGGTAATTGATATAATTCTTGCAGGGCTTGTTTTTGGACTTTGCCCGTGCCTAAAATCCGCAACCACAGGGTTTCTGGGGTCGGCGGTAGTTGGTGAATCACTACGATCGCGCTTAGTAGTCCCTTCGGGAGAAAGTAAACGCCTCCCGGAAAGTTTTCCAAGTCTAAGGTAGCGCCAAAATCGGCTAATACGGCGGCGGATGCGGTGGGAGTCATCATCCACAACCGGGGTGATTCTGCGGGTGTGAGTCGTCTTTTTTCCCGAACAGCTTGGCGTTCAAATTCTGCGTTGAGGTCTAATAGTTTGAGTAAACAACTGCGAATTTCTCTGGGTTTAACCGGATTACTAAAGGGTTCAAACACTGCGGGGGTTGTCGCCAATTTTCCCAGTAAGCCTAGGTGACTGGCATCGGCGATTTTTTCCGGGTTAGGCGTGAAAAATATGTCAATTTCTCGCCGTTCTGATACCATTGTTTTGCTGGTTTCAGTTTGACCTAATTCCTTTAATAGTTCCTGAATGTATTGTTTGGTGAATTGGTCGTAGATAAATCGGGTCATTTATTATGATTGGCTGTAAATATACTTTTTAATCATAGCATTTTTTTTGCTGATAAATTAATTAATCCTAATTGCCAAAAATTTTGCTAAAATTACGAGGTTTATTTGGGCGCAAGCATTGCACCCCTAATGTTGCATGAATTTTTGTAAATTGTATTAGACAAAATTGCGGGGCGATCCGACCTTCGGTCGGATCGCCCCGCAGGAAGAAGCTATTAATTACACCAATAATTACACCTAATTACACCAAAGCAGGGGTGGCTTTGATTTCGATAATTTTCGCGATCGCCTCTTCCACAGACTTATCGGGAGTCGATGCCCCAGAAGTAATTCCGATCAGAATTTTGCCATCAGGCAACCAATTTTCTTTAACTTCAATTTCCCCATGTAAAGTGTTATATTCAATGCGATTACCGGGGAGAATTCGGCCAGGGCCATCAATCCAATAAGAGGGGATACCGCGATGTTCGGCAATTTCTTGTAAATGGCTGGTATTAGAAGAATTAAACCCGCCAATTACTAACATTAAATCTAACGGTTCTTCCACCAAATTAAACATAGCATCTTGCCGTTCTTGGGTGGCATCACAGATAGTATTAAAAGTTTGAAAATGCTCGGTTAATTCCGTCGGACCAAACTTTTTCAGCATGGTACGCTCGAACAGTTTGCCAATTTCTTCGGTTTCACTTTTGAGCATCGTGGTTTGATTGGCAATGCCCACTCGTTCTAAATCTCGATCGGGGTCAAAGCCCGCCGAACAAGCTTTGGCAAATTTGGCCATAAATTCGGTTTTATCCCCGCCTTCCAGAATATATTGCGCTACATATTCGGCTTCCTGGATATTTAGGACGACTAAATATTTCCCAGCAAAAGAACTGGTGGCGATGGTTTCTTCGTGCTTATATTTACCGTGAATAATTGAGGTATATTCCCGTTTTTTATGTTTTTCTACGGTATTCCAAACTTTGGAAACCCAGGGGCAAGTGGTATCGACAATTTTGCAGCCTTTGTTGTTGAGTAACTCCATTTCTTGAACGGTGGCACCAAAGGCGGGCAAAATTACCACATTTCCAGAGTCCACCACGGAAAAATCTTTTTCGCCATTGTTGACCGGGATAAATTCCACTTGGAGATTTTTTAAGTCTTGGTTTACCCCTGGGTTGTGGATAATTTCATTTGTCACCCAAATCCGTTCGGTGGGAAAATGGGTGCGGGCTTCTAATGCGATCGCGATCGCCCGTTCTACTCCCCAGCAAAAACCAAAAGCCTCTGCCAGTCGGATGGTGATATCTCCACGGCTTAAAGTATAATTGTTGCCCCGAATTTCTTGGATCAGACTACTTTGATAAACCGAGTTCATCGTCTCGATCGCCTCTTCTTCGTGGCCAAATCCCTTGCGATAGTAATTGTCCGACTGCTGTAAGGAGCGTTTAAATGCTTTTGTATCCATTGGTCTGTAATTTCTCTCTCTGGGTGAAATCGGGTCAAGTAGCTTCTATTCTAAAAGAACCTTGTACCGTCGCCACGGAAAAAACCACAATCTGCCGGTTTTGCCCAAAAAAACTAGCCGGACTCAGAGAAGCGATCGCTCCTAGAACTTTTCAAGAGACGGTGACAGCAGCGGATTTAGGCGAAGCTAACCGCATACAACCGCATACAATAGAAACCGTGTACGATCTGGGAGTGAAGTCATTGAGCTTGACCCGAAAATCTATCAGGTAGCTAGTATTTAGTCACAAAAGCACGAACAAAGTTGCTTTGCTTTCAGACAAATGCCGGGGGTGGGAACTAGCGGATCTTCCCGCGAAAGGGAACTCGCCAAGAAATTCCGTTGGTACAAACTGTTCAGAGGTTAATTGTGAATCAAGAGAAAACAGCAGATTTTATTCACAAGCCAGTATTAGCTGGTGAGTTGATTTCCCGGTTGGAAATTCAACCCGGTGGCCATTATTTAGATGCCACTTTGGGCGCAGGGGGTCATAGTCGGTTAATGTTGGCGGCAGCACCTGATGTCAGGGTGACGGCGATCGATCGCGATGAAATGGCGATCGCGGTGGCGAAAAAAAATTTGGCCGAATATAGTTCCCAAATTGAATTTTGGCACGGGAATTTTGCTGCATTAGATTATACCCATCAGCAGTTTGACGGGATCATTGCCGATTTAGGGGTGAGTTCTGGTCAGCTAGAAATTGCCGAACGGGGCTTTAGCTTCCGCAACACAGGACCTTTGGATATGCGGATGGATTCTCGGCAATCCCTCACTGCCGCTGATATTGTGAATTACTGGGACGAGGAGCAACTCGCCGATATTTTTTATCATTACGGGGAAGAACGACTTTCACGGCAAATGGCACGGCGAATTGTGCAGAAGCGACCTTTCAACACCACCACGGAACTGGCGGAGGTGATTGCCCGCAATATGCCTCGACGCTATCGCCATAGCCGCACTCACCCAGCCACGCGGTTTTTCCAAGCCTTGCGGATTGCGGTGAACGAGGAAATTTCCAGTTTGGAAACTTTTTTGGCCAATGCCCCAAACGCCCTCAAATGCGGCGGCAGAATTGGCATCATTAGTTTTCACAGCTTGGAAGACCGCTTGGTGAAGTACGCCATGAGAGACTCGGAGATTTTAGAGGTGCTGACCAAAAAGCCCGTTCGCCCGAAAGGAGAGGAATTGACGGAAAATAATCGATCGCGATCGGCCAAACTGAGGATCGCCCAACGGCTGAGTCCGTGATATATAAAATAATGGTTTATTCCGGTTTGACTGCGGAATTGTGTCAGATTAACTCCGGGAAAAGAATTCGAGGTAAAACCTGGATGATAACTTAGATCCCACAATCACGGTAAACTCAATTCACAGCAACAACTTGCATCTGAGTTGAGTCGGCTTGTTTTTCATCGCTCCTGGTTCAGGAGCGTTACGGGAAAAACATGACTGAACTGGTCATAAATCCTTTGAATACAAAAAACAACCGTAGGCCACTTAAAACTAGGAGTATAAATAGCGTCGTCCATCGCGTGTTGCGAAGCACATCGGCCAACCGACGCTCAACCACTGCGAAAGTTATAACATCAGGATACAGCCGGAGATTAAGATTGATGCCAGTATTTCTGCACAGCCACCAATGGGGAATGATTACCACAGCAACCATTAATACAATTAATCATATAGTAGAAATGGATATCGGGAACTATCCCACCTTCGTCACCGTGAATCCATTAGTTAAGTGGGGGATTGCATGAGTCGGGGAAAAGGGAGCAAATTGAAAATGATGGTTGTCGATGACGAAATCGACAACTTGGACTTGCTTTACCGCACATTTCGGCGAGATTACAAAGTGTTCAAAGCTGACAGCGCCTTCAGCGCCCTGGAAATCTTAGATGAAGAGGGCGAAATGGCGATCATTATCTCGGATCAGCGGATGCCCGAGATGAATGGGACAGAGTTTTTGGGTAAAACCGTAGATCGGTTTCCCGATACTATTCGGATCTTACTCACCGGCTACACCGATGTGGAAGACCTGGTAGATGCGATTAACTCTGGTCAGGTGTTTAAGTACATTACTAAACCCTGGAATCCAGAAGAACTCAAGGCCGTAGTTCAGCAAGCTAACGACACTTATAACGTTCTCAAGAAAAGAACTAATGAGTTACAGCGATCGCTGCGTCGGGAGTCTCTGTTTAATGCAGTCATGTCCACGATCCGGGAATCCCTGGATTATCGCAGTATGCTGCAAACCATTGTCCAAACTCTGGGGGAAAACTTTGAAGCCACCAGTTGCGTGCTGCGAACCGTGGAGAGCGATCGGCTCTTAAAGGATGCCGTTTACTACCATTGCCAGAACGCTGATGCTACCAATGAAAACCTTCACGAAGATCCGCTACTGCAAACCGTCCTACAAACTCGCAAAACCGAATTAGTCCAAAATCAAGACAACGGCAAAAATAGCACCCAATTGGTTGTGCCTATGGTTTGTGGTCAAGAAGTGCTGGCCATTCTTTCGGTTTATCAAGACGGCAGTGGGGACAATTGGGGTCCGGAAGATATTCAGCTAATTGAAGGAGTCACGGAACAATCAGCCCTGGCGCTGTCTCAAGCCAAGCTCTACCAGCGCACCCAAGAGCAAGCCCAGCAAATGCAAGCTGAACTGGAAGTAGCTCGGCAAATTCAAACCAATTTATTGCGCCAAAGTTGGCCGGAACTGGAATCAGCCAAAGTTCAAGCGGGCTGTTTTCCTGCCAGAGCCGTCGGGGGTGACTTTTTCGAGGTTTACGTTCATGCCCAAGGAGATATCTGGATCGCCCTGGGGGATGTTTCCGGTAAAGGAGTTCCCGCTGCTTTATTTATGGCCAGCGCTATGTCCGTGTTGCGTCGAGAACTCTCTCAAGAAAACTCTCCAGATACCGAAGTGGTGATGAAAAACCTCAATGAAGCATTAGCCGACGATCTGATTGGCAACAACTGTTTCATTACAATGGTTTTAGCTCGGTATCGGCCTTCAACTTCCGAGATCGCTTATACCAATGCCGGACATATTTATCCTCTGGTGTGGTCGCACCGTGCGGTGACTAGCAAATCCGCACCCGTGGAACCGAATTTCCTCAAAAATCGGGGCATTCCTTTGGGGATTTTGCCGATTTGGAGAGGCAAATCCGGCACTTTACAGTTAAGTCCTGGCGATGTTTTTCTCCTCACCAGTGATGGACTAACCGAAGCCACCATCACCAATGCAGACCCATCGATTTCGGGGATTAGAGTGGGTTCGATGTTGGAACAAGAAGGTTTGTGGCAAATATTGCTGCAACAGACTGACCAGCTAAATGTAGACTCTGTATTAGCTCGCGTCAGAGAGGTGGCTCAACAACAGGAAGACGATCAAACCATATTATCTCTAGAGGTTCTGTAGGAAGATGAAAACTGAGTTACATGTACCCAGCGATCTGCGATTTTTGTCTGTGGTCGAACATTGGCTCTTGAGTTGTTTAGAAATGGATTTAGGGGAAAAAGTGGATTGGCCTCGGCAAGCGAATCGCTTACGCTTAGTGTTGGCTGAAGCTTACTCTAATGTGGTGCGTCATGCTCATAAAGAACAACCAAATTTACCTGTATTGTTGCGCTTGGAAGTGAAAGAGCGCGACTTAGCTCTGGAAGTTTGGGACTATGGCAAGGGCTATGATTTATCAGAATATTCCATACCCGTTCCCGAAAAAATGCCCGATGGGGGCTATGGTTGGCTGATTATGAATAAACTGATGGATCGGGTGGAGTATAAGCTGGAAGTTGATGGTCGCAATTGTTTGAAGTTAGAGGCTTCTTTACCGGCAAAAGAACCCGCAAAGTAGACTTATTCCCGCTTTTTTTTATTTTCTTTTCTAATATAAATTCTCACCGCTAGTTTGCCCAACTTGCGGTTTATTATCTTATTTTTATTTTTATGGTGAGTAGGGTAGGCATTGCCTGCCCTTTACCCCAAATTACAGCGCTTTTCTGCTGAATAGACCAAATATGATTTGGTAGGGGCGAAGCATTTTTGGCAAATAATCTCTGGAACAAAATAATATCATTTACACAAATTCATTCAACAGCCCCTAACATTCGTAGGGTGGGCAAAAATTGTCACCCACCCTACCATATATGATGGTGGACTTTTGCCAACCCTACAATATAAATACTGGATTTATGAAGATTTTGATTTACCATAAAGTTAGCTGTCGATCTTCTCTATTATAGATAGTCGTTTTTGGCTGTTTTGGTTCAAAATTATTGCTTGATTTCGGTGAAATATGCAACGCTGCCAGTTTGGGAATTGCCGTTTTACTCATTTCATAATATTCTAAATAACGTTCAATTCCTATGGCAGAAATTCCCATCGCTTCGGCAGCGGCAACGGTAGAACCTGACCCCATAAACGGGTCAAGAATTATCCCCTCTCCCAAGGGTAAGGCTGCATAGACAACTTGGCGTAAAAAAGATTGGGGTTTAAGGCTGGGATGGTTGGCAATTTCTCTTTCTTTTTGAGGGGTTCTTTCGCTGAAGATAACATCATTAAATGGTTGGCTATCAGCGGTTCTTCTTAACCCTCCGGTTTGATATTCTCGCAGGCAGTCACTCAGTTTCATGCCGCTGGGAATCGGTTTACGAAAAATTCCCCAGGGTTCATAACAACCTCGCGGCATTGAGCAAACATTGGGAAACTCTTCTTCGGCATTTTTTGGTCGATCGCCTCCCCGGAGGGTTCTGACTAAACGAATTAATTCGCCGCGAAATTCTAGACCGCCTTCTACAATTGCCGAAAAAACCAGTTGCGATAAAAAAGCATTACTGGCGAGAAAAACATGACCCCCTGGACGCAAAACCGCAATGACTAACTGTGACCATTCTGTAAAAAAATCTTTGAGAACGATTCTTTCTTTGTGACTTAGGGCGGTAAATCGGGGTAAAGGCGATCGCTGATGACCGTCAAAAGCAGGGGGAATTCTCCAGATTCCTCCTTTGCCCTGATTTTTTTTCTCCAGTTGTTCTAAATTATATTCTTTAACTCCATAGGGCGGATCGGTAATGACTGCATGAAGGCTATTTTCCGGTATTTCTTTTAGCCAATCAAAACAATTGGCATTGACAATTATGGATTTGCCAATTTTTTCTCCGTTAGGGTGAACCGATAATAGTGAATTCATTAAAATTTTCGTTTGGTTAAATGGTGATTTATTTACAAGCCTAGCAGAAAATTACAGTTATGTAGGGTGGATTCGGTGCGAAAGTCCTGAGTTATAATCACAGCAGAACCATCTTTTCATCACAGGTCAAAGTTATGACAGTGAGACAACCTCGCTACAGTAAAGCAGAGTTTGCTTTGAGGGGCGATCGCATTTATGAAACTGAAGTGCGATCGCAAGTTGAAGAAGGAAATCATGGGAAAATCGTGGCGATTGATATTGAAACGGGTATGTTTGAGGTGGCAGACGAAATTTTGACCGCCACCGATCGCTTATTTGAGCGACTCCCTGATGCTCAACCTTGGATTGTGCGGATAGGCAGCAGAGCAGTTCATCGTTTTGGCGCCAGGAGCTTGAGAAAATCCTGATGATGCATGGTGTAGTGAATGCAAGCTGTGAAGCAACGATTCGGCTGGTGATTGGTAATCAGAATGGTCAAAGACAAGCGATCGATGCTGTCGTTGATACAGGTTATACCGGCTTCTTGAGCTTGCCAAGTCAAATTATCCGGGCTTTAAATTTGCCTTGGACAGGAATTGAGCGAGGAACTTTAGGCGATGGGAGTGAAACAACCTTTGATATGTATGTGGCTACGATTATTTGGGATGGAGAATATCGCAATATTCCCGTGAACGAAGCTGACACCGATCCCTTATTGGGAATGAGTTTACTGTATGGCTATGACTTGCGGATTCAAGCAATAGAAGGTGGTCGTGTCACGATTGAAGCATTAAAATAAATGCGGATAAATCCGGTTCGGGTTCGATCGCTTTTGGGGCGATTTCTGCTAGTAGGTTACTATAAGTCGCGGGATCAAAAATAAGGGTCATCTTTCCATGTTTTCGCCATGAGCATCCTAGAGATATCGGTGAATGCCTTAAGGGGTTAGTTAAAAATGGTTACTTAGAACAATCTGGTCGTAGTCGCGGTACACGCTATACTTTAGCGAACCAAAGTGAGCCTGATTTGTTTTCGTTGTTGTCCGACTCCGAGCATAACGAGTCGAACTCCGAGCATAACGAGTCGAACTCCGAGCATAACGAGTCGAACTCCGAGCATAACGAGTCGAACTCCGAGCATAAAGAAAATTCTGATTTACTAGAAATTGCTGCCCTGGTTCGAGAGACAAAACGAGTAAAACCCGAAGTCATGCAAGATACCATTGCTAAACTTTGTGCCGGAGGATATTTATCTCTTAAAGAGTTGGCTCAACTGTTGAATCGCAGTTCACATACAATTAGAACGCATTATATAGAACCGATGCTCTCGAAAGGTTTACTAGAACTGAAATATCCCGATCGCACCAATCACCCACAGCAAGCATACAAAACCGGATCGCCACCCACCTCCTAACCCGCCAATTTTTGATCGTATCGGGGTTCAGAAACCGGGTTTTTTTGAGGGTTAATCTATAATTTTGGGAAAAAGGGCAAAAAACCCCCGGTTTCTCCGATACTCAAACCGATGTTTTAGATAAATAAACTAGGGCATACCTGAAAATAATCCCCAAGTGCTTTGGCTTGTGCTTTGCTAATTGCCCGCTTGCCATTTACCACTTCAGACACCACCCCACTGGAGGATTTCATAATATCTACTAAGTCCGCTTGACGGATGCCTTTTGCTTCCATGATATGTTGCAAAATCTGATGAGGTTCGGATTTGTCTATCGGATATTTTTCGGCCTCATAAACTTCAATGAGTGTCACTAATAATTTATATAAAGCGGTCTGCTCTGGGGTGGGGTTTTTGGTAAACGTTAGTTTTTCTGCTTCTTTGAGGAGGCGATCGTATTCCTCGTCGTTTTCGATCGCTTTGGGGGCGATTTCTGCCAGTAGGTTACTATAAGTCGATCGGTCAAAAGTAAGAGTCATTTTTCCACTTATTTTTATTGTATTCACTGTGGGTGAGGAGATATTTGTAGCCCTAGTAGCTATTTTTAGGGTGGGCAAAATTTTGCCCACCCTACCCGTGGAGTCGCAGCTATCGGGTTGTTTTTTTACATCGGGATATCGGGTCGCATCGTCCCGAAGGTTGCGAATAGATATTAAATGCATAAGTTATTCTTTTCATAATGAGTTTACCTAGCATCAATAACATCGAGCCGATATGAGACTGCGGATAATTCCTTAAACCGTGAGTCAGTTTTTAGCTCTGCGATAATTCTCTCATTTTGAGAGGTATTTGTCAAGAGTCGCTTATTTGAGCGACTCCCTGATGCTCAACCTTGGATTGTGCCGATAGGCAGCAGAGCAGTTCATCGTTTTGGGGCTAGGAGCTTGAGAAAATCCTGATGATGCAGGGTGCAGGTAGATTGGCATATTATAGAGTTATGCCAAAACCTTAAACTTGCTTGAGGGGTTCAGGAGCAGATTAAATGAGCTTAGTGATTTCCGATGAAGTGGTCAAAGCCAGCCAGCTATCAGAAAAAGACCTGATGCTGGAAATTATTATCATGCTATTTGAAAAAGAAAAAATATCTCTGGCTAAAGCCAGTTATCTAGCAGGAATGTCTCAACTTCAGTTTCAACATTTGCTCGGAAGTCGTGGCATTTGCATTCATTACGGCGTTGAAGAGTTTCGGGAAGATATGAAATCCTTGCAAGAAAATAACTGGCGATGACAATAGTTAGCAATACTTCCCCGTTGAGTAACCTTGATTGCGATCGGTCATATAGAACTTCTGGCACAAATTTACGGCACTATTGTCATTCCGACGGCAGTGGCAAACGAACTAGCCAGCGCCGCACCGGAAGATGTGGGAGTTAGACAAGTGCCAAGTTTAGCATGGATTTCTATTCGACCTGTAACCGATCGCTCTTTAGTCAACTATCTTCAAGGCGATCGACAACTACATCTTGGGGAAGCAGAAGCGATCGCATTAGCCTTTGAATTAAATGCCGAACGTCTTGTGATAGATGAGCGTCTTGGTAGACGAGAAGCAAATCGTTTAGGAATTCCGATTGTGGGAATATTGGGAATTCTAGTTGCCGCAAAGACTCGTGGGTTGATTTCGGCTGTCCAACCCGTGATGGATCGACTGATTGCCGAAGCAGATTTTCGGGTGGCTCCTCAGCTTTATACGGAGATATTAACAATGGCCGGAGAATAGATTCGCTCCAGTCGCTCCAGTCGCACAAGGCGCGGATATAATAGAGCTATATTTCGAGTTGAGAAAGACACAATCAATCTCACCATCCCTAGAAGCGCCATAAATACCGGATTTCGCATTTCCGTCTGATATGGATTGATTGTCTATTTCAATTTTTCACCGGATTCGCTGTTGACAAGATTAACCAAACCATGAAAATTCAAACCGTAATTACCGGATTAATCCTGGGGTTTTTACTAGGATGTAGCAAAACTCAGCAGAATTTGCCGATAACTCAGCCGACTCCCACTCCCCCAGCCACCCCAGTACCAGCAACTAATGAGTTTGATAGCGTCTCTTTTCCCCAGGATGCTTGTGGTGATAAGTTGCCTGAAGAACCGCAAGCTTATCCGGTAGAGTTTTATCCGGTTTACATCGATTACAGTGAAAGTAATTTACAAGCGGTGACATCTAAGTTTTGCCGGGATGCTTTGAAAAAGTATAGGGAAGCGAAAGGCAAAGATTATATTCAGGTTGCTTCTTTAGTTGGTAAAGAGCGAGCCGATCAGTTTAAGGATTTGATGCAGCGAGAGTTTGGTAGTGGAGAGGTCGGTCAAGCTAGTATTATAGAAGCTCCTTTAAGCAATAGGGAAGTTTTTCCCAAAGAATACTGCGGAGATAATCCGCAAGATATCAAGAGCTATCCAACTTATATCTACCCAGTTTTTACTTGGGCAGAAGATATTGATAACATAAAGTTGCAATTGTGTCAGAATGCTCAAATAGGTCAAGCTCCTTCAGAATATCGTAACCCTTATGGGGTGGAAAGGAAAGCAGTAGTATTAGGATATTTTTCCAGTCAAAAAGCAGCGTTATTGTTTAAAGATGAAATTGAAAATCGTCTAGATAACATTCAAATAGGTAATCCTTATAAAATTACATCAGAGCCTTCTGAATTAGGTAGGTTAGCAAAGTTGACTGATTCGCAAACTCAAGAGTTGCTCAGTTTTGCTAAAAATAACCGTTACCAAAGAACCTTTAAAATTGTTTTGCCAGCTTATATACCCGATGGTTATAAAGTTGCTAAATTTAACGTTGGCGAGGGCATGGGTGGACCACAGTATGAGATAGAATATCAAAACTCAAATAATTCTTGCTTTAGGATAGATGGCAGTTCAGGAGGTTGGGGTGGCGCACCAGAAGATTATGAACCAGTTGAAGTTTTGTCTTCAGCTTTAGGAAAAGTAGTTTTAGAAAAAACAGATTTTGATCGTTCTTATAACATGGCAAAGATGAACTTGGTTATTGAGGCTGGCTTATTAATTAGCCCGCAAAGATATTCGTTTTCAACTTCTTGGAAAGCTAATTCTTGCACTCCTGTTCAAGTTCAAGATGCGGTTAAAATTGTGGAATCTTTTCAATACTTGAATCCTTAATGAGTTGAAGTATCTGCATCTTTTAAATCACCAATGCTAATCAATTACTTCTACAGTTGCAAAAGGAGCAAGTCAGATGATGAAAAGAATGCTAACAATTTGCGTATTGAGTGGGATTTTGGCCGGATGTGGTGCCACTCAATATCAAATCCCTAATACTCAGCCAACTCCTAAGCCACCATTATCAACTAATCCATTTGATAGCGTCTCTTTTCCCCAGGATGCTTGTGGTGATAAGTTGCCTGAAGACCCGCAAGCTTATCCGGTAGAATTTTATCCGGTTTACATCGATTACAGTGAAAGTAATTTACAAGCGGTGACATCTAAATTTTGCCGGGATGCTTTGAAAAAGTATAGAGAAACGAAAGGCAAAGATTATATTCAGGTTGCTTCTTTAGTTGGTAAAGAACGAGCTAATCAGTTTAAGGATTTGATGCAGCAAGAGTTTGGTAGTGGAGAGATTGGAGAACCTAGTGTCATAAACGCTTCAAAAAATATTGCTGTATCGCCATCAGCCATAGGAAACTCTGCAAAACTGACTGACAGTGAACTTGAACAGTTAATTTCTTTAGACAAAACCAAAATCAGTAGAGATGGCAACCGTAAGCATACATTTAGAGTAGTTCTTCCTACTTATATCCCTGATGGATTTAAGGTAGACGGATTTATTGTCAGAGAAGATCATAAACATGGACATTCTTACGAAATTCGGTATCGCAATCAAAACAACACTTGTTTTGGTCTAAAAGCTGATAATGGACAGTGGGGAGGCCCTGTAGCTGAGTCAGAAACTCTTGAAGTGTTGTCGCAATCTCTGGGTCTAGTTATACTCAGACATTCAAGCCTCGATCAAATAAGTAACTCATATTTGGATTTTCGTAAGGACTTGCCTTCACCTCAATCTAGTCCTAAAACTGCTTATTCATTTTGGTCAATTACTGGTAGTAAGTATTATACTGATAATTACAAATGTAAATTTTCGCTTTCACTCCAAGAAGGTGTTCACGTTATTGAATCTCTTCAATATCTTACTCCTTAGTATAAATGATCTTGGCTGTTGTCACAACTTGCAAGAAATAGTGATAATAAACATAAGCAGAATGATATTTTTACCGCTTTTAACATTCTCTTTCCTCCTTGATTGACTTTCAATGGAATTAAATTTATTGTCATGGGCACCAAAATGCCATCTTGGAAATCTTGAAATCACTGGCTCAAGTCACTGCTGACAAAATTCTCGGACCTGTGAAGCCTCAGAAGCATTTGCCAGATACCCTTCCAGCCACTCACACCCCGCTACCAACAACTCATCCAGCCCTTGAACCCGCCATAAATTCACAGTTCCCATATCTCCTCCAGCAAGAATCGACTGCCCATCGGGGCTAAAACTCAGCCCCCACACTGCCCCTGACTCATTGGCAAACTCAGCCACTTGTCGCCCCTGTAAATCCCAAATTCGCACGGTCCCATCCATGCCCCCAGTGGCAACATACAACCCATCGGGGTTAAAACTCACCCCATTAATCCCACTCTGGTAGCTGAAAAACTCCAGTTGTTGCCGTCCCGACATATCCCACAGCCGCACCATACTATTATTATCTGCCGTCACCAACTGCTTTCCATCGGGGCTAAAACTGACACTGCGGATTTGCGCCTGATGTCCCTGCCATTCTTGCTGCAACTTACCCGATACATCCCATAGCTTGATTTTACCATCCCAGTCGGTACTCACAACCCGCTGCCCATCGGGACTAAATGCCACTTTACCCACTACCGCTTCATGTCCTTTAAGGGTTGCCAGCAATTCTCCAGACAAATTCCACAGTCGCGCCGTCTTGTCTGCCCCGGAAGTCACAATTAACTGACCGTCGGGACTAAAACTGACACTATTCACCCAAGACTCGTGACCTCTTAACTGTTCCTGGGGTTGTCCCGAACCATCCCAAAGCCGCACCGTATTCTCATATCCCGCCGTGGCAATCGTTTTACCATCGGGACTATAACTCACACTCCACACCGCGCCGCGAGAATTCGCCGTCCACTGGGCCACTTGTTCCCCGGACAAATCCCAAACGCGGACAACTCCCTCATCTCCTGCCCCCACAATGCGCTGTCCGTCGGGACTAAAACTGACACTATTCACATCTTCTTGATGACCGGAAAACTGCACTGCTGTCCGTGCGGACAGGTCCCACAGACGAGAGGTGCCATCCCGTCCCGTACTGACCAAGTATCGCCCATCGGGGCTAAACTTCGCTTGCCACACGGTCCCGCGATGACCTTGCAACCGGGCAATTTCCCGACCGGAATTTTCCCACAGCCGCACAGTCCCATCGTCCCCTGCGGTTGCCAACCGCTGACCGTCGGGACTAAAACTCACGGCAATTACCCAGCCTTGATGTCCCTCAAAGCTTTGCACTTCCTTACCGGACAAATCCCAAATCCGAGCGGTATTATCATCCCCCGCCGTTGCCAACTGCTGACCGTCTGGGCTAAAGGTCACGTCAAGCACCTGCTGTCCGTGTGCTTTAAACTGACTGACCTGCTTGCCAGTCCGATCCCACAGTCGGACGGTTCCATCTTTTCCCGCCGTCGCCATTTTCTGCCCATCGGGGCTAAAACTGATCTGGTTGACGCCGCCGGGATGGTCAAATTTTGCCTTCTCCCTTCCCGACATATCCCACAATTTCACTACACCAAAGTCATCCCCAGAGGCAAAACTCTGGCCGTCGGGACTGAAGCTCACTCCATTGACTACGGTCTGGTGTTCCATTTTTGCCAGTTGTTTGCCGGAAGTATCCCAGAGACGCACGGTTTCATCTCCCCCGGCACTAACAATTTTCTGGCTATCGGGACTAAAACTGATATCGTTGATTCCGCCTAACACACCCTCCAGATGACCTTCGAGTTTTACCTGCTCTGTTCGCTTTGTTCCTGAAAGGCTCCAAATTCGGACAATTCCATCCCGTCCTGCGGTGGCAACGGTTTCTCCGTTAGGACTGAAACTGGCAGCTTTGACTTCTTCTCCATTAGCATCAAGTCGATCGCGCTCGTAAATAGTATCGAGAATTTTCTGTAATGCCAAGATGGGACTAGCTGCTGGGTACTCTTGGGGAGGACGACCATTTTTAACCATTTCTTGCAATCGTTGACCGCTTTGCATCGCGGAAAGCAATGCCTCTAGTTCCCCTGATCGCAACTGCCGTAGGGCACTCACCCCCGCTTGTTCTAGCTTGGTCCCTTCTTCCGCTTCTCGCTGTTTGTAACTGGCGATCGTTGCTAAACCGAAAAGTCCCCCAGCGCAAAGAATGCTCGCTACCAGAAACACAGACCCGATTTTAATTCTACGCTTCGCTTTTTGGTTGGCAGCTTCAAGAATGCGCTGTTCTTTTTGTGCTGTCTCTTTCTCCCGTCTTTCTTGTTCCAGAGTCAGTTGAGCTTCTATTTCCTCTAACTGCGCTCGATCGCGGGCTTCTTTACTCAATTGAATTAATTCAACCGCATCCGATGACAGTTCCCCAGGGTATTGTTGCAAAAACTCTTCCGCTAAAACTAAGCGACTGCCACCGAGTAAGTCTCCGCGTTGATGAGACTTTCCACCATCCACCCATTGCCGAGCCTCAACTTCAATCCGCCGCTGATTTCGCAACATTTCTCTACTTTCTTCCAGCCAGCTTTTTAACTGAGGCCAGTGACGGATTATGGATTCATGGGCAACATCAATTACTGTCTCTTTTCCGGTTTCTCCTCGGGCTTGCAATTCATCAGTCACCACTAACCGGGCTTCAACTAATTTAGAAATCACGCGATCAACGATTTCTTCGGTATATTCCGTAGTAATAAGTTCATTTTTTAGCACCCGTCGGCGAGTATCTTCCGTCCCTTCTCCCAAATGGGTTAATTCCAGGAAAATGCGCTTGGCAACTTTCGGTTCCGCTTCAGAAAAGTCTTGAAAAACTTTATCTGCTTGCTTTTGCAGCGCTCCCTTGACTCCTTCCAAACGGTCATATTCCGAAAGGGTCAACCAACTGACTGTTTTGTGATGCCAGAGTTCGGTCAGGGTATATTGCAAGAGCGGCAAACTTCCCGGAGAACCTTGCACGTCCTCAATCATTCGTTTAATCAGTCCCGCTTCCACTGTCAGTCCGACTTGCTGCGCGGGTTTCGCGATCGCCTCCTCTAAATCTTGTGCCGTCATTGGCGGAACAATCAGCTTATATTCTTTCTTCTTCATATAGTCTGCCAGACCAGAATGCTGCTGTTCCACAGATTTCCCCAAAAAATCAATCCTCATCACCAGCACCAGACAAAGCTTGCCATGACTTTGCTCTAAGGCTCCCAAGAGGCACTGAAAAAACTTTTGCCGTTCCGAGTCATCTTCACAAAGGGTAAAAATTTCCTCAAATTGGTCTATTACCAAGACAACACGAGGCGCTTGAGTTGCTTCGATGAGACGCTTTAACCCTTCCACTCCCGTTGCGATAAAGTCTTCAGCTTTTTTAAGCTGATATGCACGTTCAGTAGGAGGTAGATCCGGTTCTGCATCCACAAATATCCGAGCTAAGTTTTTCAGGGGACTGATATCTCGTTCTCCTGGGGTGAAAGGAGGGTAAATTTTCCAGCGATCGCTCGACCCCCAGCGATCGTCAGAAAACTTTCCTAATTTAAGCTGATACAACAACCCCGCTCGCACCAGGGAAGACTTGCCACTGCCAGAAGGCCCGATAACTGCCAGAAAATTGTTCCGCCGAAGTAGGTCGATCGCCTCATCAATGACCCTAGTCCGCCCATAAAAATATTGAGCATCTTCTTCTTTAAAATCAAAATACCTCAACGCCCGATAAGGACAAATCCCTTCCCGAACTGGCTTACCTAACTCCTGCTTTCTACTGGTGAGAATAATTGGATTCCCAGAGTTACTATAAATGGGCGCTTGAGGGACTCCTTTAAACTTTTCTTTAATAAAATCTGTGAGGTGATTATTTGTCACCACCCCATCGGCATAGTTATTGGGGTCGAGTCCTTGCAACAGAAACTCAGTCAAAACCCCATGCTCGCCACTTAACGACTCATAAGCTAACTCAAATGCACGACAGGCGGCAATGAAACACCGATCTGTTCCTTTGCCCAAACTCCCTGGGTCGGCTTCATCAAAGTTAAGCAACTCCCCACTGTGGCAGCAGTCCAGCCAGATAATCTGTTGCCTGACCGGACTTTCCTGCAACAAGCTACGCAACGATTTCAGCGAAAAACCCCGAAATCCTACACTTGGATCGGAGTCGCTGGTTGCCAAAAAGCCTTTAGTAGTTGCACCGATCTTTGCACGTATTCCATGACCAGCAAAGAATAGCAATGCGGTTTCAGGAGCTTGGGTCTTTTCTCCTTCGGGGTTGAAGAGATTGGCGATCGCCTCCTCTAACTCCTTAAATGTAACTGTGCCATCAGGGTTCACGCACAGCTTGCCGTTTATATTGGCTTCCGGCAACCGTCGCACGCGAAAACCCCCATAGGTTTCCAGAAGGTGAGCAACTGCTTCCGCATCCCCTGCGGGTTTCCGCAAATCCCCTATCTCCGGGTAGTTATTAATGCCCACCACCAGTGCATCGCGAGTCATGGCTTTAACATTTGCTAGAGTAAAATTATTCCTATATTGACACACAATTCTAATGAATGACTCTACTGCGATCGTCGCCAACAAAGCATTATTGGCGATTTTGCTTACCCTTGATATCCTCGAAGTGCCTCTTAACCCTGACGAACAGGCTGCCTTAAAAAAAGCCGGTCAACGACTTGCCATGAATCCTAAAAAATGGGAGTCTGAAATCAAGAGACTTTTGGACAGTTTCGCGGCGAACTCCTCCTTCACAGCTTCCTATCTGGATATCAGAAAACAGCTTGAGGAAATTGATGGGGATATTCCCGTTGAGATTCTCCCCAATGAGGATGAGCTTAAACAGGTGCTTCCGGGCGATCGTAAGCCAGTCAAGCGAGTTTATTTTGAAGGAACTGCTGACAAGAAAAGTAACGAGATTCTCAACTTGGCAATTAATGTGCTGAGAACACCAGAACCCGATATCACCTCTAAAAAACTTTCTCTATTTCAGCGAATCTCAAAATTATTTTAGCCTCACCATCCTTAAATGACTGACCTCATCTATCCCAACCTGTTTTATTTTAGTTATGACTTGCGCGAAGGACTCGGAGAAGATTTAAGCGAACTGGAGAAAAATCGGCGAATCTTTGCGGCAAAATTACAAGAAGAATCATCGAATTTATTCGATCGCGATACTAGCTGGGAAACGGAATACTTAGAACTGCTGGCCAACCCAACCAAGCCTTCGCCAAAGCCAATTAAAGAATTTCCCAAGAGCGATTCTCCTTACGAAGGCTATTACTATCCCGTTCGCTTAAATGATACCTATGGTCTGTTGCTGGCTTGTTCTTTACCAGAATCCAGTGAGGCTTATTCCGTGGATATAATTGCCAAATTTAAAGCCACAATCGATGGAAAATTAACCACCCCAAAAGGACTGCTTCAGGAAGGAACATTAGGGCAAACTTGGATGATTTTAGCCCAATACAATCCCAACAGTCAGAAAAGTCCTCAAGCGATCGCTCAAGAATGCTATAAAAAGTTAAGTGAAAAGTGGGAAAACGAATCAGGATTTGATTGGGATCGCGACCTGCAAGGACAAGGCTCATTTTTAGGAGGGAATATCTTTGAACTGTGGCAGTATAACCTAGTTATGTCAGCCAAATCTAGCAATGAAATCGGGCGATCTTCTCAAAATAATATATCAGATATACCTAACCCGGTTTCTCTCCAAGATATTCAACGAAGCTATCACGTTATTATTGCCTTATACCCCAATGCAACCTCTGCCCAGCAAGCCGCTAAGTTAAATTTTAGCTGGCTACGTTTGTTTTGTTATCGGCACAAAATTTTATGGGCTTACGGTCAGAGTCGGTATATCAAACAGCAGATTAAACAAGATTATCTAGAGATTAAAAAGTGCATCCAAGTCATTAAAAAAGATACTTTCCCTGGACTTAATCTCAAGAAATTGAAAAAAACTTTAGTAGAGGCTCAAAGCACTCTATCTCGTTATGCGATTGAGTTAAATTGTCTGGGAGACCAAGTTCGTACTATTGAAATTAATCTGCTAAATTACCAACGGAGAAGTATCACGATCCAAAAAGAAGCAGAAGAAATTGCCCTGAAACTATTGCTTCCTGAAACAGTGCGATCGCGCCTCAATTCCTTGTCGGCACAGATGGCAAATCCAGAGCTATCTTCGTTCTTAAACAAGATTGTCACTTGGCAATATCCCGTAAATTTTAAATTTTTAGAAAATTTTAGCACTGATATCCAAGATAAATATTGGTTGCAAGTGCAAAAAGATTATGAAAATCTAAGTCCGGGCTTACAAGTGCTGGAAGATTTAATTAACTCAATTCGAGGCATTACAGAAATCGACCAAGCCCAACGCGATCGCAATTTTCAAACCACCGTAGGTGTGGTGGGGATTGGTTTTGCTGTTGGGGCATCATTTGCTTCCATTTCCGGTCATTTTCCCACCGCTTATAATGATAATGTAATTGATGCTTCAACGGATTCATTCTGGTCTAATCTATTAAATTGGGGGGTTCCAGAACCTTGGTTAGCTCCTTTCATCTCTGCCAGTATTAGTCTTGGAGTAGCACTGGGTATTATTACGATTATAACGGTACTTTGGATGGGTCTAAAATTATGCAGAAAAATTGTTTGGATCGTTGTTGATAGACTCAGACGGTTTTTTAAAAATAATTAAATTAATGTAATTATTTTATTGAACGTCATTACTATGTTATTATACTTTATAAGCACGGCAATAAATAAATTCTCCAATTACCACTAACCAAATTAAACAAAAAGCCCAAGAATTTGGCTTTCATAAAGTGGGCATTGCCCTAATCGATGAGGCTGACCTGAATCAGCCAAAAGGCTATGGTTCTTGAGGATTAATCAGCCGATGTTATAGCTGCATAAGTTATGTAGTAGGGTGGGCTAAATCTCGTGGCATAAATAACCTGTGCAGATTTCAGTATATGTTGGCGGCGGAGCCAGTTTTCGCTGCGCTCTATGGCGGCTTTTACAATCAAATCCACTGGGCGACCAAAGAGGGTTTGTAACTCCTGACGCATTTGTAAAGTTTCGGCTAAACCTCTGTTAAATTGAGGGTCAAAAGTAACCAGGACATCAATGTCGCTATCGGGGCGAAAGTCATCACGCAAGACCGAGCCAAAGAGGGCAAATTCTGTCATGTGCCAGCGGCGACAAAACTGCTGTATTTGTTCTAAGGGTAGTTTGATGTTGCTGGTGAGTGCTGTCATAGTCAGAATTGGGATGATTGGCAATTTGCAGGACGGGGCTTCAGGTGCGGAGGGAGGCGACTGAAGAAGAAGCGATCGCCCGCGCATTAAAAACATTAATTACGGCAATTGGTTAGTTATTTAATCTTAGCATAGTTCAGAAACGGGTTTTTTTCAAGAACCCCGTTTATTAGTTTTTCTTTCCCGATGCTTTAGATAAATTTTAGATAAATAAACTAGGGGATACCTGAAAATAATCCCCAAGTGCTTTGGCTTGTGCTTTGCTAATTGCCCGCTTGCCATTTACCACTTCAGACACCACCCCACTGGAGGATTTCATAATATCTACTAAGTCCGCTTGACGGATGCCTTTTGCTTCCATGATATGTTGCAAAATCTGATGAGGTTCGGATTTGTCTATCGGATATTTTTCGGCCTCATAAACTTCAATGAGTGTCACTAATAATTTATATAAAGCGGTCTGCTCTGGGGTGGGGTTTTTGGTAAACGTTAGTTTTTCTGCTTCTTTGAGGAGGCGATCGTATTCCTCGTCGTTTTCGATCGCTTTGGGGGCGATTTCTGCCAGTAGGTTACTATAAGTCGATCGGTCAAAAGTAAGAGTCATTTTTCCACTTATTTTTATTTTATCTTGATTGTATTCACGGTGGGTTATGTAGGGTGGGCAAAATTTTGCCTACCCTACCTGTGCAGTATTGGTAGGGTGTGAAGCGCGAAGCGTAACGCACCAATCCTCTATATATAGGTCGTTGCGGAAGTCCCGATAAAGTTAAAATCACGGTAGAACCATCTTTTCAGAACAGGTCAAAGTTATGACAGTGAGACAACCTTGTTACAGTGAAGAAGAATTTGCTCGAATGGGCGATCGCATATATGAGACACAAGTGCGATCGCTCTTTGGAAGAGGGAAATCATGGGAAAATCGTTGCCATTAATATTGAAACGGGTATGTTTGAGGTGTAGATAGATTAACATATTATATAATTATGCCAAAACCTTAAACTTGCTTGAGGGGTTCAGGAGCAGATTAAATGAGCTTAGTGATTTCCGATGAAGTGGTCAAAGCCAGCCAGCTATCAGAAAAAGACCTAATGACCGAAATATCTATCCTAACGAAGGAACTGAATATTTTAAAGGTTTAAATTTCAAATATGGTCAATACAACCGCAAAATTTGAGGCACGAAACCCAACCTACCCTAAATCCAAATTTAAAAATGGTGCGTTACGGCGCTATTTTTACAATCTATGATTTTTATAGCAAGCTAATTAGCGCCAACACGCACCCTACTAGCTAATAACTAATAACTACGACAAAAAAAATACCATGAATATCTCATTATTAGATGCCATCGGCGAATGGAATCCGCAAATATTCCGCGAGTTCAAAGGACGGCTGAACAATCGTAACGTTTTCCTCGGTATTGGCGCATCTCTGGCGATTCAGCTTTTGTTATTACTTTACTTCTGGGTAAAACTGCCCTCCAGAAAGATAGAACTTTATCATCCATATTGTACAGAACCAGAGGGTTTTTGTACGATTAATTGGCCGGAGTGGTGGAAAGATTTACACCATAGTTTTAGTTGGATTTTGGTTTTGACTCTGGTGGTGGGTGGAGTTTATTTATTAGTGTCAAATTTAGCGGAAGAACAGCGGCGCGGCACTTTAAATTTTATTCGCCTAACTCCTCAGTCAACCTATAATATTCTCTTGGGCAAAATGCTGGGAGTTCCCATGATTATTTTCTTAGGGGCTGCGGTGGCTTTGCCTTTGCATATTTGGTCAGCGATCGCGGCTGATTTTTCTGTACCTTTGCTACTGAGTTTCTATTTACTATTAGGGGCAATTTGCGGTTTCTTCTACAGCCTGGGAATGCTTTACGTTTTTCTGGGCGGAACTCAAGGAGCGATCGCCGCAGGCACCGCTACTTTTTGCCTTTGGCTATCTCTATATATGGATTTCGGCATTTTATATGATTACCACATGGAATTTCAAGACTTGCAATGGTTTTGGACACCGATCGCCGATAATTTATTTGCCTTCCGAGGCTTTGCTATCTTCAATTGTATCCTGTGGATTTATTGGATTTGGCGAGGCTTAAACCGCCGCTTTAAAAATCCCAACGCAACAATTTTTAGCAAAAAAGAGAGTTACAGCTTAGTCTCTTGTTTTCAGATGAATTTACTGGGTTTTGTCCTCCCCCAACTCACCTCATCTCCAACCAGTATTTACGTTTTTCAAGGAAACATTTATATTCTGGCTTTACTCAACTTATGCTGGTTTATGGGTTTGATTGCTATGCTGTCTCCCCATCGCCAAACTTTGCAAGATTGGGCGCGATATTCCCATACTCAAAATTTGAAATTTCGCTGGCAAGATTGGCTAGTTGGTGAAACAAGTCCTGCCCCAGTAGCGATCGCGATTAATCTCGGCATCACGATGGCGATTTTCCTGCCTTGGATTTTGTTATATCCCACAGATAGCAAACAACAAATATGGGCGATCGCGGGTATTTTCATTTCTTGTACATTAATGTTGATTTATGCGGTATTGGCTCAACTAATGCTGCTAATTAAAAACAATCAACGGGCAATTTGGGCAGCTTCAAGTATCGGCATCGCCATGATATTTCCCTTATTGCTTTTAGGGATATTCCAGGTTAATCCAGACGATGTTCCCGAATTGTATCTGTTTACCCCACTCCCATTTTTAGGCACTGAATATATCTCATTAAACGGTTTTCTCGGAGTAGTCCTCAGTCATTGCAGTATTATTGCCGCTTTAACCTGGAAACTGAAACAACAACTTCGTCTAGCCGGTGAGTCACAAACAAAAGCCCTTTTAGCTGGTGATTAATCGATGACTTACCCAAATTAAATTTTTCTGTTCCAGGGTCAATGTAGGGGTCAATTTAGGGGTCAATTTAGGGGTAAATGGCCATTGACCCCTACAAACAACAAACAACAAACAAACCACAAATAACCTTGTATTTGTAACAGCGAGCGAAATTTTCGTACAATTGCCATAAACGGTAATTGTGAGGATATTGTGATTTTAAGGTTATTGTGTGTACTGATTGTTACTGTGGGGATTTGGTTGGGAAATATGGCCCCGGTAATGGCCAAATCAGAAAATCCCACCACCGCAACCCAAATTACACTAACTGATGCGTTACCGCGCTATGATTTAAGTTAACGATTTTTTAAACAAGCTAATTAGCGCAAAGACGCACCCTACCAACTAGCTAAAGTGTGGATTAAAATTTATGGTAGGATCTGTATAGTCTGATGACTTTACCAACTACTCAAGATATGGTGCGAAAGGCGCGAATAGCGATATTCTTGATTGAAATCACTAATGTTGGTTGTCCCGTATTTAGCGCAGCCCGAGTGCCAGCTATACACCGCCTACCAAGAGAATTCAAATGGGAGCATCCCATATTTGTAAACGGAGTCCAAAAATGCAAAAGATAGTCGTAAATGCAACAAAAGGAGGAGTCGGGAAAACAACAATTGCCACAAACATAGCGCTGCTTCTGGCTAAACAAAACAAGCGTGTTTGGGCGTTGGATCTGGCGGGGAGAAGCCGTATGGCGAAGTTTTTAGAGTCTACAAGTTACTTTAATAACGGTGAAAACAAGATCGAAATTAAAGAGACAGAGCCTTTACCTGATTCTTTCCCCGGAGCGAATAACTACGATTTTTTGGTTGCTGATACAGATGATTACTACGAAGTTCCTGCTACCGTAGTCACAAAGCGAGGCTGGCGATTAATAGTTCCAGTTGTTCCTCAGTACGATCCCATTGGATTAGAGGATATAATCAATGAAACTGCATCACTTTTGAATTTTGGTCTGATCGTTGACTTTGTTCCAAAAGCTCGAATAGTCGTCAATAACCGTTTTCCCGCCAATGATTATGAACAACTTCACAGGAACGTTCAGAACTTACTTAAGGATGCCTCTATTGAAGAGTTTTTATCATCCAACTGGTTGCCATTCGTAAGTATTTCTCCTTTAGATTTTACATCTGATGAAGTTTTCTCAAGCTCCTTATTATCTGTTCTCACTGAGATCGCTACTTGAGATAAATTATGTCAAAGCTAACTGATACGTTGAAAAATCAAATTTCAGGACAGATGAAAAATGTGACAATAAGTTTTGATGCGGATCTGCTAGATCGTAACTTATTAAATAAATTAGGGGTTTATCTGTCTACGAATTCTGCCAAAAAATTAATTGAAACTTCATTTGCTATGACTTCAACAAAAAAATTAGACAATCATCATAGCATTATCGATCAAATTAAATATCGGCCTGCTAAACAATTATTAGATATATTATCTCAGCAGCCTCAAATCTCCAATGAAAAAAAAATAAAACGAGCTTCTGTTCCTCGATGGATGGTGCTAGTCATTGGCTCAGAAATCGATTCTATAAATGGTAAAGATCCGGCCACTGTAGAGGATGCTATTAATCTAGTGTTTCGCTTATGTCTTAGTTTATTAGAAAAATCGTTAGGTGACAATGAGCAAACTACAAAGAAAGCTGGTTGAAGATTTAATTTCTCGCAATTTTAGTGAAAAGCAGGAGATTGGGAACCGAATTGTCCGAGCTTTAGGCGGCGATCCTACTCCAAAAGTTACGGGATTACCTCCCAGGCGGGGATATTCTGATGGTGGTATAGATGGCAGAATTCCGATTCTGATCAAACAACGAATAATTATAGAAAAACTTAAACGCAAGTCCGATGGAATGGAACTGCCAGTAAGAATTGAAGAAGGCGAATTTAAGTGGGTTAAGGCTGAGGCTGGTTTTAATATCAAAATTGAAACAGACTCCTTTGAACGAGATACACTTAATGCTTTCGTAGAGAATTTAAGACGTGAAGGAATTTTTGCGGGTGTGATTGTATCAGCAGTTGGACTTTCTCCAGATGCTAAAAGCGAGTTTCAGCGACACAATGCTAATGATATGGACTTATGCCATATTTCTCTAGAAGATTTGCTCAGTGGAGATATATCTTGCGCTAATATTCGCTTTGTTATTGGCGACCTTGCCGCTCAACTTCGAGTTAGTCTTCGGGAATATTTAACTTCCCAGCTTTGAGTACATAAACCAAGAGCTTTAAACGACAACTTTTACAGAGATGAAGATGGTGCGTTACGGCGCGATTGTTCAAATGTAATATTTTTGATAAATCCAATCAGCGCCTAACGCACCCTACCGCTAATCTATCGCTAATATGCGGATGATAAAAAATTTGAATAGGTTAAGGTGTCTGACTCAATTTGTGTCTATATTTATAAGATAAACAGGAGGAAAGCCACTATGCAAATTACCATCGACATCCCTAATGAAATTGTCTCACAACTGACCGCAACACCTGACCAGTTAGAGCGTCAGTTAATCGAACTTCTGGTCATCGAAGCGTACCGCAGCGATCGCATTACCCATTTTCAGGTGGGACAAATACTTCAACTTCCTTCTCGGTGGGCTGTTGATGAATTCCTGAAAAAACACCATGCCGATCTTCATTATAATGAAGAAGATTTGGCCAGCGATCGGCAAACCCTGCGGCAGTTAAGAGCTAAAAATCCCACCATTTAATCAATGATCGTTATTTCAGATACGTCGATGAACCCGCCGAAGTTTTACTCAATCTGAGGCGATCGAGCAACTCACGGCAACTAATTTCCGCTAACCCACAACCAACAACAAATAACCCTTAACTTTAGGACAAATAACCGTAAATTGGTTACAGCGAGCGAAATTTTCGTACAATTGCCATAAACGGTAATTGTGAGGATACTGTGATTTTAAGATTATTGTGTGTACTGATGGTTGCTGTGGGGATTTGGCTGGGAAATATGGCGCCGGTAATGGCCAAATCAGAAAATCCCACCGCCGAAACCCAAATTATTCAAGCGGAAGAGTTGGTCAGTCAGGCTATGTCCGCGACTAATGCCGGAGACTTTGCCACGGCAGAGGCTTATTGGACGGAAATTTTGCAAATGTTTCCCGAAAATCCGGCGATTTGGAGTAACCGAGGCAATTCTAGGGTTAGCCAGAATAAGTTGGCAGAAGCGATCGCGGACTATAACAGATCCATAGAACTTTATCCCAATGCCCCGGATGCCTATCTCAACCGGGGCACCGCCTGGGAAGGGTTGGGGCGCTATGAAGAGGCGATCGCGGACTATAACCATGTCCTAGAACTCAACCCCGAAGATCCCGCAGCCTACAATAACCGAGGCAATGCCGAAGCGGGTTTAGGACAATGGCAAGCGGCTGTCGCTGACTATGAAATAGCCAGTGAATTAGCCCCCGACTACGCCTTTGCCCGCGCAAACTATGCCCTAGCCCTGTATCAGCTTGGGGAAAAGTCCGAAGCCTTGCGGCAGATGAAAAACTTAGTCCGCAAATACCCCAAATTTGCCGATATGCGGGCAGCCCTTAGCGCCGCCCTGTGGTCAGAAGGCAAAATTGGCGAAGCCGAAAGTAATTGGGTGGCAGCAGCAGGATTAGATCGCCGTTACCAAGACCTCACTTGGGTGAGTCAGATTCGCCGTTGGCCTCCGGCAATGGTCGCCGCTTTGCAAAAATTTATTGAAATTAAGTAATGGTTGTTGGTTGTTTGTTGGTTGTTGGTTGTTGGTTGTTGGTTGGTTGTTGTTTGTTGTTTGTTGTTGGTTATTTGTTATTGGTAGGGTGGGCAAAATTTTGCCTACCCTACTAATGGAATAATCCGAAAAAATAACAAGCAACAATTAACAAATAACAATTAAAAACCAACTAATAAATAACAACAATTCCAGTGAAATCCGTTCTTTTTTTAATAGAATAAACGATGAAAAATATCAAAATTATTGTAGAAAAACACCCTGATGGTTATGTTGCCTATCCTTTAGGTATCAAGGGAGTTGTAGTCGGTCAAGGGGATACATATCAAGAGGCTCTCAATGATGTGCGGTCTGCTATTTTATTTCATGTTGAGACTTTTGGAAAATCGGTAAGCTGAATGAGAAATTATTGAAGCTTTTGCAAAATAATGGATTGATACCCCCCACCCTTAAAACCCCTATAGGCTTTTTAGCCTGGGAAAGCAACAAGTCTATGGTTATTGGTTGTTAGTTGTTAGTTATTAGTTATTAGTTCTGAAAATCCTAACCCGAATAACTAATAACGAACAAAAGAATCCCTACCCACTAACAACCAACAACCAATAACGAACAACGAACAACAAATAACTAACAACCAATAACCAATTTTTGAATTAATTCTGGGGTTAATTCTTGGACGTTGCTCAGGACCACAGCGGCGCCAGCTTTTGCCAGGTTTTGAATATAGATATCCCGGCGATCGCCCGTCACATGAGGGGGCAAGACTCCCACCCCGACCCAGGTGCGCTCGCTTTGTTGTTCCTTGGCTTTCTGCACCGTCCACATATCCGCCACCGTATCGCCGACATAGATTACTGGAGTCGTTTCTGAGATGGGATGCTGTTGTTGCAGTTGGGCTAAAACGGCAAAAAGTCCGGTGGGGTCGGGCTTTCCGGGGGCATCTTCCATCGCTACAACCACGGGATTTTCCAGCCCTAACGCCCCTTCTAGGAC
>JAABRM010000104.1 GCA_011390955.1 Oscillatoriales cyanobacterium
GGTGCGTTACGGCTGGAATAGAGGTTAATTGTTTATGTCAAAGTTAGTTGCCAGCCTAACACACCCTACATTTTGCTCCATTTTGCCTCGGAATGGTGCGTTACGGCTGGAATAGAGGTTAATTGTTTATGTCAAAGTTAGTTGCCAGCCTAACACACCCTACATTTTGCTACATTTTGCTTCGGAATGGTGCGTTACGGCTGGAATAGAGGTTAATTGTTTATGTCAAAGTTAGTTGCCAGCCTAACACACCCTACATTTTGCTACATTTTGCTTCGGAATGGTGCGTTACGGCTGGAATAGAGGTTAATTGTTTATGTCAAAGTTAGTTGCCAGCCTAACACACCCTACATTTTGCTACATTTTGCTTCGGAATGGTGCGTTACGGCTGGAATAGAGGTTAATTGTTTATGTCAAAGTTAGTTGCCAGCCTAACACACCCTACATTTTGCTCCATTTTGCCTCGGAATGGTGCGTTACGGCTGGAATAGAGGTTAATTGTTGATGTCAAAGTTAGTTGCCAGCCTAACACACCCTACATTTTGCTTTGTGTCCCTTTGTGTCTTTGTGGTAAAATATGCCCATAATTCTCTGATAGAAGCAATGAAAACATATTTTATATCCCCCGATGGGAATAATAATAACCCTGGTTCCATTGAACAACCGTTTCAAACTATCCAAAAATGCGCTGATGTTGCTAAACCAGGAGATAGTTGTTTAATTAGAAAAGGGGTTTATCGAGAATTGGTGCAACCCCAAAATTCCGGTTTGCCCAACGCACCAATTATTTTTCAAGCTTACAACGGCGAAAAAGTGGTGATTTCCGCTACAAGAAAGCTGGAAGGGCAATGGCAAGAACATGAAAATGGGATTTATAAGATAAAATTAGATGCAAGTTGGGATTTAGGGGTTGGTCAAAATCAACTATTTTTTGATGATTTAATGATGCTGGAAGCGCGTTGGCCCAATATTAACCGCGCTGTTGATTTAACCCGCGATCGCCATATTATTTCTTCTGGAGGCGGTTTCATAGGAGAAGCCATTACCTCTACAAAAAAAGATCATTATGATGCCTCAGCTTATTATGAATCCCCAGAATTAAAACAATTTGCCCCAGATTTTTGGCATGATGCTTATATTACCTTTATCCCCGGTCACGAATGGTGGGGAAATGTGGGAACTATTACCCAATCAACTCCGGGACGAGTCGAGTTTGAATTTGACTTTCCCATGTCCTGGTTAAAATATCATCAACCCTCTGGTGACGATCCTTTTTATATCTGGGGAAACTACCAAGCTTTAGATGTTGAACAAGAATGGTTTTTTGATGTTAAAGGCACTCAGGGAGAACCCTATACTTTATATTTTAAACCCCCTGGTGGGACTATAGAAAATCACACTATTGAATTAAAGAGTAGGACTGAAGTTTTTCAACTAGGCGATCGCTCTCATATCCATATCAAAAATATCGAATTCTTTGGCGGTTCGATTACTATGAGTGCCAAAAGTTCCGATAATATCCTAGATGGAATTACTTCGCAATATGCCGGTCATGGTCACGGTTTTGGCAGAACTTTCCCAGCAATTAGAATTGAAGGAAATAACCATCAACTAAGTAACTCTCAGGTGGGCAAAACCGCCGCCGAAATCTTAAACGTCCGGGGCAAAAACCATAAAATATACAATAACGTTTTTCACGACACTGGTTATAACTCTGCTATTTCCGACGGCATCCAATTTTATGGCGATGCCAGGGATATTTTATTTAGCAATAATACGGTTTTTAACAGCGGTGGCATCGGCATTTCTGTCACATTAAAAAATTCTCAAATTATCTATAATCATGTTTGGAATATCGGTCGGCAAAAAACCGATACAGCGGGGATTAATTCTTGGAATGGGGGAGACGCGGAAGGGACAGAAATTGCCTATAACCTAGTTCACGATGTTTGGGCTTATTTGGATAATACCAAACATAATGGGGGGACAGGAATTCGTTTAGATTCCGGGGGCAGTCCTTTGGGTAATTCTAATTATAAAATCCATGACAATATTGTTTTTAATACCTCGACTAGAAATAGTATTGCGATTTGGGGTTTAACCCCTGATAATCCTAATTATGGAAATGCTCAAATTGATGTCTCTAATAATACATTAGATAATAGCATTCTCCTATTTGATGGGGATGAGCGATCGCACGCAGGAACTACAGTGCGAAATAACCTGGCGGTAAAATATGAATTAGTCACCACATCTAAGCCAAAAATTCCTGATGGAGTGACCCTAGAAGATAATCTATTTTTAAAGTCAGTAAAAAACAATTTTGCCCCACGAGATGCTAAATTGCCCGGAGGAAAATCTCTGCCCAGCAAGTTTTTGCCCGTACTTGATTCTGGGGAGGTTTTTCTGCCATTTACTCAAGCTTCGGTACAAATAGGCGATGCCGCAAATCCCATTGTCGGGGCTAATTACTTTCTTCCTGGTGCATTAATTACCGAACCAGACTTAGCCAAACTTAAAGCTATTTTTACCCCCCAAATACCGGATAAAATAACTCTGGTTAACTTGCCATTAGGCCGAATTTTACCAGAAACTTTCCGCTTGAAAGTGGGAGATGCTAATCAGCCGGTTAATTGCGTTACTTTAATCGAAAATATGGGTGATACTAAGGCTAATTGCCAGATAAATCCGGCTGATTCCCCGGAAAATCAGACTATTTCTGTAAGTCTGGATGGTAATACATTTAAACCGATTAACTTAAGCATAGAAATAGAAAACACCTCGTCAGCTTCCCTGCCAGTTACTCCCTATTCAGGGGCGATCGGGATTCTGATATTAGGGACTATTTTTATTACCAGTATTAGTTACTATTTGCGCCGCTAATTGGCGTCATTTATATCAAAAATACCTCCTCTAATCTCTGTGTTTCTCTGTGTCTCTGTGGTGATTGTTGTTTGTTGATTGTTGATTGTTGATTGTTGGTGGTTGGAGTGTAATTGATAATTGATAATTGATAATTGATAATTGATAATTGATAATTGATCGTGGTATTTAATTGTCAATTGTCAATTATCAATTGTTAATTGTTCTCCTCTGCTCCCCCGCTCCTCCGTATGGTGCGTTACGGCTGGAATAGAGGTTAATTGTTTATGTCAAAGTTAGTTGCCAGCCTAACACACCCTACGTTTTGCTACGTTTTATGATGTCAACATATCATTTTAGCGGCCCCTTCAATGCGGGCTAAAGGGGCCACAGAACGAGGCAATATTGGCAACGGCACAATGGTTTGATTCGGGAAATAATCCCCATCAATTTCTATTCCCTGTGCATAACGATTATGGACGATATAATTCTGCATAATCCCCATTTGGGCTAAAGATTCGGTTAATCGTTTCGCTTCCGCTAAAATAGCCGGTTCTGCTTGCACTACACCGATAAAATCTGTATGTTTTGGGTCTTTTAATTTCTTATGAGAACTAACTACTCGTTTGCGTAAATTTCGCAAAGTTCCCATGAATTCGACTCGCCCTAAAACATCTTGATATTTCATCCAAAGTTTGAAAATCCAGGCTAACCAATCACTCAGGGCTTCGGGCATTTCTAAGAATCTCAATAAATGACCCGTGGGGGCAGAGTCAATTACGATTAAATCTTGCTGTTTTTGCTCTAATTGCTCCATAATTTCTAATAGAGATAACATCTCATCAATTCCCGGCAAAGATTGACCGACAATTTGCCGCCATGCTTCGGGGCCGTAGGCTAAACTAATGGGATTATTCGGGTCATGGCGATCGCCACTCATCATTTCTGCCAGTTCCCAAAGATAGTCATCACGGAACTTTTCTAGAATCGTGTCAGAGTCAATTTCTTGTCCGCTGAGGTTATCGGTAATTGCTGCGGGTTCATGGCCAAGATTTTGCCCAAAAGCATCCCCTAGAGAATGGGCTGGATCGATGGAAATAATCCTAATTTTTTTATCAGGATAACGTTGAGATAAACCCCAACCCAAAGATGCCGCAACGGTGGTTTTTCCTACCCCACCTTTGCCCCCAACAATGATTAATTGTTGTCCTTGGGCGATAAAGTCCGGCAAATTTGGCGGTATGGGTTCGGGCCATTGAATAATAGCAGTAATTGGGATATCGGCGGAATAATCTGGGTTTTCCGTGATGGGAGTTAGCTGGGCAAAAAGTTGGTCGATCGCGTGATTTCCCACAGGTGGGGCAGTGAGTTGGGGCGATCGCCATACGGAGACATTTGACTCGGTTCCTAGGGATAAAAATTGTTGACATAATTGCTGTTGTTCCAGAAAGCGATCGCAGTTTTCTGAATCATCCGCGATCGCGCGATTAACCACAATTCCGCCTAGGGGAATTTGTAATGATTGTAATTGGTCGCGAAACCGAAGAGTTTCGGCAAAACTCATCGGTTCGGCGATCGCTACCAACAGACAAGCGGTGCGATTTGGGTCTTGAATCAAGACCCGACCATGACTCAAATCCTCTTTCATTTCCCGTAAAAAATCATCGCCGCGATCCTCCACATAACGGTTCGTAAAAGAACGACTAATCGCCCGATGTTTTTCCTGAAATAACTCTACCGAAGCCAACAAACTATCCAAAAAATCCATCAACCGCAGCAAATTTAAAGCGTGTCCTGTCGGGGCCATATCCACCACCAAGCGACTCACTTCTTTTTCCCGTAAAAGCCGCTGAATTTCTAATAGCCCCATTAACTCATTTAAACCGGGCCAACTCATATCCCAAACCGGGGCTAAATCTTCCCCTTCCACAAAACTGCCCCGTTCTACCAAAAGCTGCAACACTTCACCATATTTACTGCGAAACTCTTGCAGCAATTTTTCTGCATCTAAAGCCCTAACCCGTAAGTTAGGCAAATCCGACATAGGTGTGGACATATCCTCAACGGGAATTTGCAACACATCCCCTAAAGAATGGGCTGGATCTGTGGATATCAACAAAATTGATTCATCGGCAAATTCTTTCGCCCATTGCCGCGCCAAACCACAAGCCAGAGTGGTTTTTCCCACTCCTCCTTTGCCACTTAACATCACCAGTTGCAGATGACTTAACATATCAATCACGTTGGTAAACCACTCTAATAAATAAAACAATCCCAAAGGGAGACAAAACCCTATATAACCTATATAACCTAATCGGTAAAAACATTATATAGCGTTTCTTGAATGAGTGCGGTACAAATTTTTTTGGATTCCCGCGTTCGCGGGAATGACAGGTTATTTTTGGTTTTTTTTGGATTCCCGCGTTCGCGGGAATGACAGGTTATTTTTGGTTTTTTTTGGATTCCCGCGTTCGCGGGAATGACAGGTTATTTTTGGTTTTTTTTGGATTCCCGCGTTCGCGGGAATGACAGGTTATTTTTGGTTTTTTTTGGATTCCCGCGTTCGCGGGAATGACAGGTTATTTTTGGTTTTTTTTGGATTCCCGCGTTCGCGGGAATGACAGGTTATTTTTGGTTTTTTTTGGATTCCCGCGTTCGCGGGAATGACAGGTTATTTTTGGTTTTTTTTGGATTCCCGCGTTCGCGGGAATGACAGATTATTTTTGGTTTTTTTTGGATTCCCGCGTTCGCGGGAATGACAGGTTATTTTTGTCCCGTCATAATAGGAGAATTGCTATATAGGCAACGCCCATAATCTAAGATTAATCTTAGATTAATTTTACATGGTTTACATGGTTTTTTTCTGCGCGATCGGAATCTCAATAATAAACTCTGTTCCCTTACCTAGGGTAGAAAAACAATTAATTTTGCCTCGATGTGCTTCCACAATAATCTGATAGCTAATCGAAAGTCCTAAACCCGTCCCAGACCCGACTGGTTTAGTCGTAAAGAATGGATCGAAGATTTTTTTCACGATTTGGTTGTCCATCCCGCTACCATTATCGGCAATTCTAATCACCACGGAATTAGACTCATTAACCTGAGTAGAAATCCGAATTGTGGGGATATAGTTCGCTGGATTATCGATCCGATTCATTTTTAAGGCATCACAAGCATTACTCAGCACATTCATAAACACCTGATTAAGCTGAGATGGATAACAGGAAACTTTCGGCAATTGTCCGTATTCTTTCACCACTTGAATTTCATCGGAACTGCCCGGTTTTCCTTTCAGCAGGGGTCGTAAAATCATTAAAGTAGACTCGATGCCTTCGTGAATATCTACGGGTTTCATTTCCGCTTCATCTAAGCGGGAGAAATTCCGCAGGGATAAGACGATTTGCCGAATCCGTTCAGCCCCAATTTTCATCGATCTGAGAATTTTCTGCAAATCTTCCCGGAGAAATTCTAAGTCCATTGCCTCGATTTCGTCAGCAATTTCTGACATCGGGTTGGGGTAGTATTCTTCGTATAAAGAGATTAGATTTAATAAATTATCGAAATATTCCCGGGCTGGGTCTAGATTACCATAAATAAAGTTAACCGGGTTATTAATTTCGTGGGCAACTCCCGCGACTAATTGCCCCAGGCTGGACATTTTTTCACTTTGAATTAAGTGGGCTTGGGTTTTTCTGAGTTCTGTTAAGGTTTGTTTGAGGTGGAGATTTTTTTCGTTGAGTTCTTGGGTACGTTCCCGGACTTTTTGTTCTACGGATGCATATAACAAAGCATTCTCCAAAGAAATCGCCGCTTGAGAGGAAAGTAGCCGCAAAACTTCTAGGCGATCGGGGGTAAATGCCCCAGAAGTTAAGTTGTTTTCTAAATAGAGAATTCCCAGCAATTTACCACCATTAATAATCGGGGTACAAAGGAGAGATTTGATTTGCCGTTCGTTGATGTAATTATCGGTGGTAAATCGGCCATCTTTGACCGCATTACTTAAGACTACATCAGACCGAGTGCGATCGACATAATTAATTACAGCGATCGGTAAAATTTCGTCGGAAATTCGGCGCATTTGTGCTAAACTGGCGGCAGATTTTTCGACGATCGCACCTGTATCCGCGATCGCCGATTCAGCCGCGATCGCAAATTTGGCTTGACTTCCTTGACTTCCTTCGCTTTCTTCTGCCGGAAAAGGTAAAACTAAACAGCCTTTTTGTGCCCCCGCGTTTTCAATTAAAATTTTCATTAAATTCGCCAATAACTTATCCAGGACAATTTCACTAGAAATCGCTTGATAAGCTTTAATTACTGAAGCTAAATCTAGAATCCCAGAACCCCGACTCCCAGAAGCAAAAGTCGCCGTGGTCACCAGGGGACTAAAGGGATTATCCACTTGAGTCAAACTGGGTAACTGGGGATAGGTCTGTTCTAACTGTTCAACTTTACGTTTTGCCCCCCAACGTTGATAACCATAGTAAGCTTCAACTAAATGGCTTTGAGCATATTTTTTATATCCTCGATCTAACCAGAATTTCGCTGCCAATTCGTTGGCTAAGGCTTGATTTTGAATAAACTCATTTTCTCTAGCGGATTTAATGGCGCTATCGTAGGCTGCGATCGCCTCCATAAAATTACCGTTAACGCGATGCATTTCCGCTTGCAACAGCAAATATTTATGCTGAAAATTTTCCGCACAATTATCTTGCCAAAGCTTCAGGTTTGCCAAAGCTGCTTGCAACTTTTCCCAATACTCCGATCGCTCATCTTTAGAGAATGTACCATACAAACTAACCCAAGTCATCGCCGCATAAAACGTATAATCGGCCATAGGCAATAGTCCCTGAACATAAGGCAGCAATGGTTCGATAGCCTTGGCACAATCAAAGGCAGCATCTAACTCACCATAAAGATATAAAATTTGTAATTTTCTGATATAATAAATACAGACCGCATAAAGATTTTGATGCCCCTGACAAGCGGCGATATAATCCGCTTCATTAATTTCATTGGTGGCAAAACCTAAGAACTCTGGAGTCAGTTTGGTGAGATTCCACAAACAGAGATCCAGTCCTAGGAGTAAATCGGTAGATAGCTGATTTTGGGTCTTTTTCGTCAGTTCTAAATACCGGGGAACTTCTGCCAGCAACTGATTCAGATTTTTACCTTGAAAAAAGGCATTGCAGGCGGTATTATGTAGAGCGTAACCAGCATATTCTAAGTCCCCACATTCTAGGGCGGCTTGATATGCTTCATGGTTCATAAAATTAGACTCTTTAATATGATGAAACCAATACAAGACACTATTGGCTAATCCCGCTGCGGCTTTACATTTTAAATCTCGCGCATTCCACTTATCAATTAAGCGCATAGCGAGTTGACCAAACTGGTATGCAGATTGATAATCTCCGAATACAGAAACGAGCATAATGCCATAGTTGGTCAGACAAAGGCAAGATTCTGGACTGCTGCCATAGGTTAAGGAAATATTCACTCCTCGGACAAAAATAATCGTCCAGAGTTGCAGATTAGTTAAATACGCCGGAGCCCCCAAATTAGTTAATACTTTTAAGGCAATTTTTTGCTCTGGACAGGCCATTTCTGGGTCATGGATAATCGAGCTAATTGCCCGATTTTCCCACTGTTGTTTGGCGGCGGCAAATTCAGCAGCGATCGCCTCTGGGAAATTCTCTTGAGGCAGTTCCACTCCCAACATTTTCAGGGCTGCAATCCCCGCATCCACCGCTTTTTGATATTTAGCCTGTAAACTATATTGCACCACCAGGAGATTATAAACTTCAGCCTTTTCGGTGACTGACTTGGCTTGGGCTAAAGTCTGGTTAATATACTTTTCTGATGCGGCAAAATTGCCGGTTAAATACTCAATTTCGGCTAGATTTTTATATAAAGCAAAGGTTAAATCATAGCGATCGCCCCAGGAATTTTCTGGTAATAACTCAACCCCGGCAGTTAAATAATCTTTTGCCGCTTGGTAAGCGGTGGCATCTTTGGCTTTTTTCGCCGCGTCTAAATTCAACGCCGCTAATTCAATTTTTTCCTCGCCTTCGGTGATTAACTCGCGACCCACATTTAAGTGATCCACCAGTTCAAAGGCGCGATCGAGGCGATATTCCACCGGAGTATTCATCAAAAACATTCGGCCAATTTGCAAATGCACTGATTTCTTTTGGGAGTCATCAATTAACGCATAAGCGGCTTGTTGCACGCGATCGTGCAAAAACTGATAATTCAGCACTAATAAAGGAAAATTAAACAGTTGTTCTTGGGTAAACTGTAGATCGGAAATTGGCTGAATTAAATCTTCTTTAATGGCGGGCCACAGGTCGCGGAAAGTCCCCACCGCTTCTTTGCCATGAATTAAGGAAATCGTATTCAAATCAAATTGATTGCCTAAACAAGCCCCCAAGCGTAAAACTTGTTGGGTATCTTCTGGGAGTTTTTGTAATTTTTGAATCATTAACTCCACCACATTGTCTGTAATCCCTACGGCGTCAATTTCCCGAATATTCCATTGCCAACCGCCTTGACTATTAGAGTAAAAAGGTTGAAATTTGAGTAAATTTTCTTGATATAAGGTTTTGAGAAATTCTGCTACAAAAAATGGGTTGCCCTGGGTTTTGCGTAGGACTAATTCGGCTAGAGACTCGACGAATTCAGCGGGTTTATGTAAAGTGTCTGCAATAAATTGAGTAATTTGTTCTAAGTTTAAGGGCGATAAATAATAGCGACTGACGATCGCCTGTTCATGGCGCAACATATCGATAGTCATCATCAAAGGATGAGTCCCATTGACTTCATTATCCCGATAAGCCCCAATGAAGCAGAGATATTTGGTGCGATCGTCGCTCATCATCAGTTTAATTAACTTCAAACTTGCGGAGTCAGCCCATTGTAAATCATCCAAAAAGATCGTTAAGGGATGATCTTTTGAGCAAAAGACATGAATAAAATTTTGAAACACTAAATTAAAGCGATTTTGGGCTTCAGCGGGTTTCAAAACTGGCACCGCAGGCTGCGGGCCGATAATAAACTCAATTTCGGGGATGACATCAATAATAATTTGGGCATTATTTCCCAAAGCTGAAATTATTTTACTCCGCCATTTTTCCAGAGATTCCTCACTTTGACTCAATAACAAGCTGACTAACTGAGAAAAAGCTGAAACTACGGCTGAGTAAGGAGTACCCCGCTGAAATTGGTCAAATTTTCCCGAAATAAAATAGCCGCCTAATTGCACAATGGGCTGGTAAATTTCTCTAATTAAGGCAGATTTGCCAATTCCCGAATATCCCGCTACTAAAATCATTTCCTTCGCCCCATCGCTGACTCGTTTAAATGCGGCAATTAAGTCGGCAATATCTTGGTCGCGGCCATAAAGTTTTTCAGGAATTTTAAAGCGATCGGAGATATCTTCACGACCCAATTTAAATCGCCCAATCTTTCCAGTTTTTTGGATTTGGGTTAAACAATGTTCTAAATCCGCTTGTAAACCCCAAGCACTTTGATATCTGTCTTCAGGACTTTTGGCTAGTAATTTGAGAATAATATCGGAAATAATTTCGGGAATTTCTGGTTTTTTGGCGTGGGGAGGAATGGGTTCTTTTGCTAAATGACAATGGATTAACTCCATTGGATCGGTGGCATCAAAAGGCAGGGTTTTGGTGAGGAGTTCATATAAAGTGACTCCCAGGGAATAAAAGTCCGTGCGATAATCAATGAAAGAGTTAATCCGACCTGTTTGTTCGGGAGAAATATAAGCAAAGGTTCCTTCTAAAGCCGATTTTTTGGTAGGAGTAATTCCGTCGTTGACCGTGGTGGCGATGGTAAAGTCAATAATTTTGACTTGTCCCGTGACGGGATTTAAGACAATATTGGCGGGATTTATATCTTTATGAATAATGTTTTTGGCATGAATGCTGCCTAGATTTTTAATAATTTTAATGGCTAAGGTGAGAAAGCCGACTAAGGTCAATTCTTGGGATTCCATTAAAATTCTTAAAGATTCTCCGCCAAAATCTTCCAGAATCATTACCCATTGATTTTGATATTGTTGTAAGTCGTAAGCGCGAACAATTTCGTCAAGATTCAGTTGGCGAATAATGTCATATTCTTGTTGATATCGCTGCACCTGTTCTTCTGTGGGGTATTCTTGCTTGAGAACTTTAACGATCACAGGTTGATTATCTTCTTGCCGACGCCCTCGATATACTAATGAGTTGGCGCTTTCATAAATGCGAGCAAGAATTTGGTATCCAGGAATGTTTATCATCGTTTGATTCTCCATTGGAGAAAGATTAGTTAGGTCTAAGTTCGGTCTAAGTTACGATTTGTTTGAGCCAGTTAGATGCAACCCCATCAGGAGATTAATAACCAGTTTACCGATTTAAAGTAATTGTAGAGCAATTTCTTGAGTGACGGTATGTGGTGGGGAATAATTGATAATTGATAATTGATAATTGATAATTGATAATTGATAATTGATAATTGATAATTGATAATTGATAATTGATAATTATGTTTAATTGTCAATTATCAATTGTTAATTGTTAATTGTTTTC
>JAABRM010000105.1 GCA_011390955.1 Oscillatoriales cyanobacterium
GTAGGTGAACATAATTAATTGCACTTTTCGTTTTCCGCCGATAGGCTTTGGATTCCCGCCTGAAGCGGGAATGACAGTTTTTCTTCTGATATGGTCTGTGGTGCATTTATTTCTGCCCACCTACTTATGAAGTACAAAAAACCTGTCATTCCCGCCGATGGCGGCCTTCGCGGGGGTAAACTCCTGCGGGAATCCATAAAACCTCTGTACTTCATCCAGATAAGTAGGTGAACATAATTAATTGCACTTTTCGTTTTCCGCCGATAGGCTTTGGATTCCCGCCTGAAGCGGGAATGACAGTTTTTCTTCTGATATGGTCTGTGGTGCATTTATTTCTGCCCACCTACTTAATGTCTATTAACTTATCCCCGTCGTTCTTGCAATTTCCGATAAACGGCTCTCAAGGGAACATTATGATGAGCTAATGCCACCATAGCATGATAAAATAAGTCAGCCACTTCCCCGGCAATTTCTTCTGGGATATCATCTTTACAAGCCATCACCACTTCGGCACTTTCTTCCCCAATCTTTTTGAGTATTTTGTTATCGCCTCCGGCAAATAGTTTGCAAGTATAAGATGATTCGTTGGGATTATTTTTGCGATCGCAAATCACCTCAAATACCTGGGATAATGTATCCGCAGGGGGGGCGGAAATATGCCCTTCTACTTGATGAAAACAACTGCGTTCCCCGGTATGGCAAGCAATATCGCCGATTTGTTCAATGCCAATCAGCAGACAATCGCTATCACAATCGTAGCGCAGAGATTTAACTTTTTGGATATGGCCAGAAGTTGCCCCTTTATGCCATAATTCCTGACGCGATCGGCTCCAATACCAAGCTTCTCCCGTTGCCAAAGTTTTTTGCAAAGATTCCTGATTCATCCAAGCCATCATTAACACGGTGCCATCCAAATAATCTTGGGCGATCGCGGGGACTAATCCTTGCTCATTATACCGAATTTTTTCCACAGGAATTGCGGCCTTGAAATTTTCCATAATTAGTTCTTTGTTCTTTGTTCTTTGTTGATTGTTGTTTGTTCTTTGTTCTTTGTTCTTTGTTCTTTGTTGTTTGTTGTTTGTTGTTTGTTGATGGTTCTTTGTTGGTGGTTGATGGTTCATGGTTGATGGTTCATAGTTCATGGTTGATTGTTAAATTTTCCCAAACAACCAACAACAACCAACAACCAACAACCAACAACAACCAACAACCAACAACCACCAACAAATAACTATTTATAATAGAATACCGTATCCTTAATTTTATCACTCCATTTATCCCCAAAATGCTGAATTTCTAAAAAATTGGCACTTTCTGGGGCGGGCTTATAAATTCTAAATGTTCTAGCTAAACCTAAGCTGGCGGCACTTTCTAGCGGGCCAAAAAATCGACAATCGATTTCACCAAAATAATCTTGACTCGCCCAATACTCCATTTGCTTGTGATTTAAAAAGAAACAACCGGAATGAGGATTTTCTGCCCGTTTGATGACAATTTCTTCACCCATCACTCTGGCTAAAATGGTTAAATGGTCGTTAAAATAGTGAGCAAACTCCCCCGGTTTACCCGTTTTAAGTACCAGTTCTGGATCGATATAGTTTTTGCTAATTAACTGAGCCTGTTTTACCCATTCAAAGCGATTTGGCTGAAGTACCCAACCATCCCCTACCGAGGCATTAAACCAGCGCAACTTCTGAAAAAAAGCGGCATCATGTAAAATTAAGTCATCTTCTAAATAACAATAATAATCATAAGCACCTAGATTTTTTTTCAGGATACCATGACATTGAAACCCTAATAACATGGGATCGCAGTCCGTGGGGTGGTGTTGATAAAAATCCGCAGCTACCGGGAGGCGATCGAGCACATGGAGTCCTTGAGTAGTAGCAATGATAATATCCAGTTGCACCGATGGATTTTGGTTAGCGGGTAATTGGTAGAGTTGATGCCGATCGTACTTAAAATAAATCTGCTGCAACCCATAAAGCCCATGCAAGGCTCTAAGACATTCTGTTAAAGCCAAAATTCTCGGCTGTGGATCGGCGCTTAAAGAAGCATATTTTCCACCGCCATCGGGATTAAAAACATGGGGAATTACGATCAGGATACGCATTTTACTTATGGCTAATTAATCTTCAAATTCACTGATTCATCTGTCACCGATGATCCATCTCCATGAGATAATCGATGATTGTGATGCAATGGCGATCGCCCTTGCCACTAACCCAAAATCCTCTGTACATATTAGTCAAGCTAAGGAGAAGCACTTTGGTGACAACTACCTTTAATACGAAAAAATCCGAAGAAATTTTCGCAGACGCACTTAAACTAATGCCAGGGGGAGTGAGTTCCCCGGTTCGCGCCTTTAAATCCGTTGGCGGTCAACCGATCGTCTTTGACCGGGTACAAGGCCCTTACATTTGGGATGTAGATGACAACCAATATATCGATTATGTCGGCACTTGGGGGCCGGCGATCTGCGGTCATGCCCATCCCGAAGTGATTGCCGCGCTCAAAGCTGCCTTAGAAAAAGGCACCAGCTTTGGGGCTCCCTGCGTGCTGGAAAACGTCCTCGCCGAAATGGTGATTGACGCGGTTCCCTGCATTGAGATGGTGCGATTTGTCAACTCTGGAACTGAAGCTTGTATGTCAGTTCTGCGGTTGATGCGAGCCTTCACCGGACGGGAAAAAATTATTAAATTTGAAGGCTGCTACCACGGTCACGCCGATATGTTTTTAGTCAAAGCAGGGTCAGGGGTGGCTACCCTTGGCTTGCCTGACTCTCCCGGCGTTCCCAAGTCTACCACCACCAGTACCCTTACCGCACCTTATAACGACTTAGAAGCGGTCAAAGCCCTGTTTCAGCAAAACCCCGATGAAATTGCTGGGGTGATTCTGGAACCCGTGGTGGGTAATTCTGGGTTTATTCCTCCAGATGCGGGATTTTTGGAAGGATTGCGGTTACTCACCCAAGAATATGGCGCTTTATTAATGTTTGATGAGGTGATGACCGGATTTCGGATTGCTTATGGTGGGGCCCAAGAAAAATTTGGCGTTACCCCGGACTTGACCACTTTGGGTAAGGTGATTGGTGGCGGTTTGCCGGTGGGTGCTTACGGCGGTCGCGCTGATATTATGTCAATGGTGGCTCCCGCTGGCCCGATGTATCAAGCAGGAACTCTTTCTGGTAATCCTTTGGCTATGACTGCGGGGATTAAAACTCTGGAGTTGCTGAATAAACCGGGTACTTATGATTATCTGGAAAAGATTACTAAGAAGTTGAGTGATGGCTTGTTGGCGATCGCGAAAGAAACGGGCCATGAAGCTTGCGGTGGTAGCATCAGCGCCATGTTTGGCTTCTTCTTTACCGCTGGCCCGGTGCATAATTATGAAGATGCCAAAAAATCCGATTTAAATAAATTTGGTCGTTTCCATCGGGGAATGCTGGAACGGGGAATTTACTTAGCCCCTTCTCAATTTGAAGCTGGGTTTACTTCTCTAGCCCATACGGAAGAACATATCGATCGCACCTTAGAAATTGCCCGTCAAGTGATGGCTCAACTGTAAGGGGAGACAAGAGAAAAGAGAGAATAGAGAATAGAGAATAGAGAAGAAGTTAAAAGTGATGCATTGAAAAGTGATGCATTGAAAAGTTAAAATTCGTAGGGGCGAATGGCCATATAGCCTGACGGCATGGGCTTCGCCTAACGCCCGTACAAAAGAAATATCACTATTCACTATTCACTATTCACTATTCACTATTCACTATCCTATTTCCTCTTTCCTATTTCCTCTTTCCTATTTCCTCTATCCGGCAGCACCTCAAATCTACGGAAGCTGGACAAACTTTAACCAAAATTCCCCCAATTTCTCCACCACATAAAATAAATCATCTAAGTCCGTCGGTTTATAGACATAGCAATTCCCGTGAAGTTGATAGCCGCTCAATATTTCATCCCAATTGTCTGAATCAGTCAGGACAATCACCGGAATAATTTTTAGTAGCTCGTCGCTTTTTACTTGGGTTAAAAACTCGCGATCGCCCATTTCCTGCTGATTCCCATTGAGCAAAATCAGTTGGGGACGCGGGGACGAAGCATACTCTTCTCGTTGATATAGAAATTTTAGTGCTTCCTGGGGATGATTCACTAAATAAATCTGAAGCTTTGGGGAAATTTTCCCCAAAGCTTCCCGAATGACCTCTTGAAAAATCGGACTTTCTTCGATAACTAAAATATTTTGAGTTTTGTTAAGCCTCATTTTGGCAAAAACCAGAAAAATTGCAACAATTAATCAGCCAGCCTAGACGCCAAATCCCCGATCGCTCCCTAGAAACTTAAGAATTACTCGAACATACCACGACTGAGGCAAAATGTTAATATTTTTAGAGAAATGTTCGGGGAATCTGTCACCTTTTACCTGAAACTAGCGATTTTGGTTTTGCCCCAGGGTCTCATCTCTGCCGATTAGAGTGAAAGATAAGTATGTAAACGATGTGCTAAGTGGATAATATCGGTTTTTCTGGCAATTTGCTCGACCCATTCCTGGGGAATTGCTTCAAACCCATAATAAATTCCCGCTAAACCTCCAGTGACGGCGGCAGTTGTATCCGTATCTTGTCCTAAATTTACTGCTTTTAACACCGCATCCCCATAATTATCCGTATTGAGTAAACACCATAGGGATGCTTCTAAGGTAGAAATCACATATCCACTAGAATTAACTTGATTGATGGTGAGGCGGTCAATGTCCCCATTAAACACCCGCTTAAAATGGCTCATTTCCTTCAAATAGGGGGCGGATTGATAGCAGGGACGGATATTTTCTAGTCCTTCCAGATAGGCAGATTTTAAATCTTTCCCTTGTAATAAATTGACGGCAATACTAATATAAATTCCACAGGCCATCAGCGATCGCGGATGAGCATGAGTAATCCTGGACACTTGATGGGTTCGCTCAATTAACTCCGTAAACTCTAGATTTTTATACAGAAATGCCATCGGCAGGATTCGCATCAGAGAACCATTACCATTACTGCGATCGCTGGTTGCCCCAGACTCGGACGGTGGGGCGCCGTGTTGCAAATTCCAAACCGCTTGTAAAGTCGTATTGCCAATATCGAACACTTCCCAATGGGGTGTCCAATAACGCTCGCGAAACCAACGGCAAAAAGAGCGACTAATCATATTTAAGTCAAACCCCTGACATAAAGAATCCGCCAAGCAAAAAGTCAGGGAACTATCATCAGACCAAGTACCTGGGGGCTGATTATAGGTCCCATAACCGATCATCGTTGTCACCGGATTTTTCAGGCGATCGCTACGATTCGTGAATTCCACTGGCACCCCCAAAGCATCTCCTACACAAACACCCATTAAGCCTGACAAAACCGGGGAAACTTGCGTCATGTTGATTCACCTCAAAATTTTTCACTATTTTTTTTCACTATTGTATTTTGACTGATTTGTCCGTGGTGGTGCGGGCTGTGGGGCAGGGGTTGAGAACGGCTTCGGGCGCGATCGCTCGTACCAGCCCAGCGTCAATCGTAACATATCTTAAAAAAATTTTTTCCATACAGGGCAAAGCTTTCAGCGGATTTTGCCCAAAATCTTGAAAAAAAATGTTGCAAAACTTTACAAAGTTTGTTACATTACTTAACAACAGGCAAAAACAACCCTATACCAAGGAGAAACAACATGGCACGTTCCGGTTTTGTTAACAGCGAAGAAAATAGACTGAACAACTTTGCGGTAGAACCCACAATGTATGTGGATGAAACTCCCCGCACTGGGTTTACTGAATACGCAGAAAAGCTGAACGGTCGTTTAGCCATGATTGGATTTATTTCTCTGGTGACATTGGAAGCATTTACTGGTCAAGGACTGATCGGCTTTTTACATAGTCTGTAAGCCTAAAATTTCCCATACTTGTTCAACCACTCCCAGCACAGAATTAGATCCAAATTACATTCCCGGTAATTTGTTCTCCAAAATATTAGAAATTTACCAACCTCTGTTTACCAAATCTAAATCAAATATTCCTCACGGATAGCTACCATTAAACTCCTCTAACGATTAATGGAAATGGCAACGGCTGCCATTAACAAATATTGGCTATCGCGCAACGACGGCTAAATTGAATCTAGGCTCTCATCTTTATCACTAGCTCTCAACCAAGCTAGTGTTTTTTTTGCCTTGTTTCAATTGTGCTGGATATACTAATTTTAAAAATTATTGCAGCAATTCCAAGTTTATTTGGGCGCAAGCATTGCGCCCCTACTGTTGCATAACTTTTTGTAAATGGTAGTACAATGCTGTAGGGGCGCAATGCTTGCGCCCCTACCACATAATTGGATTAATATTAATTGAAATAAATATAAAATTGCGGAAATATAGCCAAAGGTTTTAACCCGTGACTATAGGAATTAATTGCTGGTTATTCTTAGCTGATTTGATGCTGATTTGATTCAGGATTTAAGGGATAATTCAAATAATATCTAAGGGATATCTAAGGGATTTAATTATTGGAAATTGTGGGAATTTGCGACGCGGATTCGTCAGAATTATGCTGATTTTCTGCGTAACAATAAAAACTGCGAATATCCGGCGGTAGGAAAGATTCCAGTTGTTGATACCCTTCTTTCAATAACCCTTGGATATCCGCTGGGGAAATGGATTCACCTTCCGCTTGTAAATAGGCGGCAATTCTTGTGGGACTCCAATGAAAGGTTTGCTCCATAATTAAAGTAATGCGGATCAATGCGGGCATTAAATCTAAAGCTTGTTGGATATAAATCCACAGGGGCGGAGGCGAGATTTCCAAAGAGTAATGAATCGACTCGACTTGGGGGATTGGGAAACTTTTAATACAAAGAGCAGTGGTGTTAATTAACCAACTTTGCAGGGTGATTTTCGTGTTTTCCGGCACTCCGCCCGATAAATCTAATCCTCTGAGTTCGTGAAAAATATGTCGCCAAGTTAAGGCAAACAAGTAATCGGTTTGAACGGGGGATTTGACCTGATGTTGAATTAAACTATAGACAATTGAACCATATCGACAGTAAATGGCGGTGAAATATTTACCCTCTTCGGGATAACGCTGAAATAGGGTGAGTAATTCGCGATCGCTGTAATGAAACAGTGATTGAATCGTGGGATGGTTGGTTTCCGGAAAATTGGGCAGTTGAACCATTGTAAGTTACTGAATATTTAATATACAGAATATACAGAATATACAGAATATACAGAATATACAGATTGTCTGGGCAGGGAGAAGCGATCGCCGCTCAGGACTGATAGCGGATAGTTTACAATACCGGATGCTTGGTATCTGAGTGCCGATCGCCAATAATTCCGACAACCAGCGCGATCGCACGTAATATGTCTATATATATAGTCAGAATAGTATCAGACTATGGGGAGGCGATCGCCTATCCATCAGATCGAGCCGAGTCAGGAATCTGGGCGCCTTGTTAAAATAAGGATAAGTCCTGCGAATCTTGTTTTGGGCGCTCAAAAGCTACTGTCATTGTTCCTGGGATTTATTTTAGCTATAGTTTTTTGACTGAACAAAAGTACATGGTCTTAACCGTTACTCTAATGCCTAGTTTAACCACCCTTTTCGCATCCTTCCCGTTGGATAGTCTTTTATCCACTCAAGGGATCATGGTAATGCTGCTTGCTGCTTATGCAGTAGCTATGTGGATGTTCCTCACCAGTGCGCCCAAAGTTTACACCGTAATGGTGTCGGATTTGGAAATTGCCAAGCAGTTTTATGAAGGATTGCTAGAACTGCCTGCCGCAGAAGTTCCCCTACACTATTACTATAACTACGAACAAACTCTCGGTAGTGCCAGCATCGATCCGCTTTATATGTCCCCAGTCACCACCGTCCCCACCCGGACTGAACTGAATGGAACCGAAGGACTCTGGTATCAGATTAAAAAAAATACCCAGCTTCATGTCATATCGGGAGCGAGTTTAGGCAACAAAAACCGGCAACGTCATGTGGCTTTTGACCATGACTGTTTAGAACAACTCTTATTGCGGGTACAAAGCTATGGAGTGAAGTATAAACTTCGCCGGGATAAGCCACTCAATTTCCTGGTAAAAGATATTGAAGGTCGAGTGATTGAAATGTCCGAGGCTTCTGCTTAAGATACTGGGCAATGTTCCAATAGACAATTCTGGCTTTCATCCCAGATCGATCCCCCCAACCCCCCTTAAAAAGGGGGGCTTTTTATCCCATTTACAAAAATTCATCCCACAGCCCCTAACATTCGTAGGGTGGGCAAAAAATTTTACCCACCCTACCATATATGATGGTGGATTTTTGCCCACCCTACAATATAAATACTAATAACCCCTCCGTAGGATAGTTAATAAGATAGTTAAATTTACGGGGGAATTTTGTCCACCGGAAAACTACCGCATTGGTGGGATGGTAAAACCTGTTAATTTTTGGCCGATTTCCTCATTGGTTAATCCCTTACTTTGTAATAACACACCAAAATTTCCCAAGCCCATTGGATCGATTAATTGATGCAATACTTCACGACGTTGCAAGGCTGTGGCAATATCTAGTCCGGGAGTGGTGGAAATTGCGGCAATGCGATCGCCCAACCCCAAAGCCATCAAAAATAATCCTTGCTGAGTAAAGGCGATATTTTCTAACCCCCATTGCTTTCCATAACGCTCCAACGCGGTAAAATTCACATGGGCAGTAATATCCTGTTGACCCACTAAAATATATGGGTCATCGTGGTAGCGATGCTGATAATAACATTGCAAGGTTCCCTGATGTCGAGAGGGGGCATAATAGCGATCGCATTGATAGCCATAATCAATAGTTAGCAAATAACCGCGATTTAACCGTTGGGCAACTTCCTTTAACCATGTATTAGCCGCCAAATTCACCTCACTGCGATAGCCGTCCGGGTACTTGCCCCCCAGCAAATCTAACTCTAACTCAGCAAAATATTCGGCAATTTTTGGGGTAGAAATTTCCCCCAATACCTCCACAAATTTTAACTCACCATGAATTTCCGATATAGTGACATAAATCTCCTTCAATTGCCCTCTATCTATAACAAATTGATGCACCGGCAGAGCATCGACCAATTCATTAGAAAAACAACAACCGATGATTGATTCTGGTTCGATTTCTGCCCAAGAACACCAGCGGAGGCGCTTCGCGGAATCCCCGGTAAATCGGGCTAACCGTTGTGCTTGAAACCGGCGCATCCCTGGAGACTTTTCGATAATAATATAATCTAAAATATGGAAAAAATCGGGATATTTTTGCTGCAAATAACCCAAAATATCTCCCGCAATTAATCCTTGCCCTGCCCCCATTTCCACCAATTGAAAAGGCACCGTACAGCCCAAAAATTGCCACATTTGCCAAAACTGTTCCGCCAGCATTTCCCCAAAATCCGGGCATAAATGGGGGGAAGTGGCAAAATCACCCCCAGCGCCAATTTTTCCCGCCCCCGTCGTATAATAACCGTATTCAGGGTGATACAAGGCCAAATTCATATAGTCAGCAAAAGAAATTCTTTTTTGCTCATTTGCCTGAATTGTCCGGGCAATTTGTTCGCATAAATTAGGATTACTCATATTTTTTAATCAATTAGTAGGGTGGACATTGCCCACCAATTATTACTTATTTTTCACCACAGAAATAGGACTTAGGCAACGACTCTATATATCTGGTATTGGTGCGTTACGCTTCGCTAACACACCCTACAGATAAAGTTAATGGGTAATTCTTGATAAAAATTCATAAAAATAGGGACGGTTTATTGTCCCTATTTTTGATCGGTTTTAGCCAGAGATATTAGCGATCGACTGAACCCATAATCACGTCGATACTACCGAGGATAGCCACAATATCAGCCACCTTATTTCCTCGCAATAAATCCGGTAATATTTGCAGATTATTAAAATCTGCGGCCCGAATCTTCCAGCGCCAAGGAAACACACTATCATCGCCGACAATATAGATGCCTAATTCACCTTTGCCGCTTTCAATCCGCACATAATGTTCGCCGGAGGGAATTTTAAAAGTGGGGGCAATTTTCTTACCCATAAACTGATAGTCAAAATTACTCCATTCAGATTTTGGCCCCCCTGCCATCCGTTTCGCCTCTAAGTTTTCGTAGGGGCCGCCGGGAAGATTTTTCAGGGCTTGGCGAATAATTTTCACCGATTCCCGCATTTCCCGAATCCGCACAAAATAACGGGCTAAACAATCGCCCTCTTTTGCCCATTGCACTTCCCAGTCGAGTTCGTCGTAGCATTCATAGTGGTCTACTTTGCGGAGATCCCACTTGACCCCGGAAGCCCGCAGCATTGGCCCAGACAGTCCCCAGTTGATCGCCTCTTCGCGAGAAATCACGCCGAGTCCTTCAATCCGACGGCGGAAGATGGGGTTATCGGTAATTAGTCGCTCGTATTCATCAATTTTGGGGTCGAAATAGTCACAAAAATCTTCGCATTTGTCCACCCAACCATAGGGCAGGTCAGCGGCAACCCCACCAATGCGGAAATAGTTATTGTTAATCAAGCGCTGACCTGTGGCGGCTTCCCACAGATCGTAGATTAATTCCCGTTCCCGGAAGATGTAGAAAAATGGGGTTTGGGCGCCCACGTCCGCCAAAAAGGGTCCTAACCACAGCAAGTGGTTGGCTAGTCGGTTTAACTCCAGCATAATTACGCGAATGTAGCTGGCTCGTTTGGGGACGGGAATGTCCGCCAGTTTTTCCGGTGCATTCACGGTGACGGCTTCGTTAAACATTCCCGCTGCGTAGTCCCAGCGACTGACGTAGGGAACAAACATGATGTTGGTGCGGCTTTCGGCGATTTTTTCCATGCCTCGGTGCAAATAGCCCAAGACTGGCTCGCAATCTACCACATCCTCACCATCGAGGGTGACAATCAACCGCAACACCCCGTGCATTGAGGGATGGTGTGGCCCCATGTTGAGAATCATGGGTTCGGTTCTGGTTTCAATCATTGACATAACTGTGGCCTTTTCCCCTTGAGACAGATTTGGGCTGCCGCCCCACTTGAGATTTTTGCTATGAATGTGAAGACCCGATAGGTCCCGTCTGGACAAAAGATCCCCAAAGGCACGGCAGATGGATTAAAAATATTAGGTTGCAAGTATCTCGATTATTATAAGTGTTGACTGTTCACTGTTCACTGTTGACGGATAAACCGATTGGTTTCATCGCCACATCAAAACCCCTGCCACCCATCCGTTGCCCATCGGTTGCCCATCGGTTGCCAGAGTGGATTCCCGCCCGAAGCGGGAATGACGTGCTTGCTAGTAACAAAAAACTTACTCAAACCTAGACAAAACACAAAAACCTGTTACAATAGCAAAAACCACAATAACCGGAGTTAAAGTGCCAAAATATGTTACACCGAAGGAAGCCGGA
>JAABRM010000068.1 GCA_011390955.1 Oscillatoriales cyanobacterium
GCCTCAATATTATTCGTAAGGTAAAGTCAAATGCTTTTGATGGCTATGACTTAAAGGCATTGCCGTTTATGCCTTTAGTGCTTGACCCACTAAGAACTCACGATTTTCTACAAGTTGTGTGAACGGTAATCAAAACTGGCGCGAGGCTTCATTACGGCTCTGCAACAATTTCGATCGTCAGCTTATCAATTCTTGATTGCCGATTATATATAAATATAACCTAATCAGCCTGAAAATAAAATTTGTAATTCTTATCTTTTCGGCCAAGTTTTCCCCAAACATTCCACATCAGTTTCCACAACAGATCCACAGTTTTCCACAGATTAAACAAGGTTTTCCACAGGCCACCGCGAAAAAGTTTCCGATTGCCGTTGAGTTGGGGATTTCTGTTTCCTTCACCTCACCACGAAAAATCTGGCCAAATTTATGAAGTTATGTAACAAAAATCCCCTGATAACCCTGATTCTCTCGTGGGGCATCCGAGGGAAAACGTCAAGTTGTAACAGTTTGTATCATTGACAATCCCACCCCCCGATCGCAGACAATGTATCCACTGACCCAAAAAATTATCTCGTTCAATCAAACGCTGACCTCAATACCATAAAAAGTAATGTTTGTCAACAAACAAGCCGCTACTCTCCAGCATCAATGATGGAGTTGATGCAGTGAACGGTGAACAAGACTGGGCTGAACCACTGACACTTGACCACCAAAATCGGGAGGAAAAAAGATGAAAACCCCATGCGTTAGCATCCTGGCAGAAATTCCAGAAGAATTACACGAGTCCCTGACTGGATACTTAGAAACACATCCTGATTGGGATCAAGACCGCCTGTTTGCCGCTGCTTTGTCGCTATTTTTGCTGCAAAATAGCAACAGTGGAACCCCAGAAGCATCGCGCTGCTACCACAATGCCGCCCGGGTTTACCTGGAAACTTTGTTTGAACATCAAACTTAAAGATTATTTTTGTTTTGAGCCACGAGGAAGCGCAGGTTTTCATCTAAAATCGATGATCTAAAGAGATTCTTAAAGATCCTCATTAGCTGCTCATCCTTATTAACTGCTCACCAAAGATGAATTCCACCGATTTAGCCAATCCATCTACTACCCTTGATACCTTAATCGTCGGTGCGGGGATTACGGGTCTTAGTCTCGCCCAAGCACTTCACCAAGACCGCAAGCGCGGTCGCCAATCAGGGCAGATTTTGTTAACAGAAAGTCAAGACAGGGTGGGGGGACGCATTGTTACACAATCCCAAGACGGATTTCTCTGGGAAGAAGGCCCCAATAGTTGCTTACCAACCCCTGAGTTTCTCAAGTTGGCGGTGGATGTGGGTTTAAAAGATGAGTTGGTGCTGGCTGACCGTCGTCTTCCTCGCTATGTTTATTTGCAGGGAGAGTTAATCCCAGTGCCGATGAGTCCGCCAGCATTTTTCCAGACCAAGTTACTCAGCGATTGGGGTAAGTTACGGGCGATCGCTGGTGCTTTGGGTTTTGTGCCTCCCGCTATCGGTGCCACCCTATCGGATCAAGGGGGTGAAGAAACCGTAGCCCAGTTCTTTGGCCGTCACCTGGGGCAGGAGGTCTTAGAACGTCTGGTACAGCCCTTTGTTTCTGGAGTTTATGCGGGAGATCCCAATCAACTCAGTGCCAGTGCCGCTTTTGGTAAAGTCACGCAAATGACTGATGTGGGCGGTGGACTGGCGGCTGGGGCGATTTTATCTCTGACGAAAAAGGGCAAAGGGAAAAAGACAGTGGATCCGAGTCTGCCCAAAGTCCAACGCGGGGAATTAGCTTCATTTCGTCAGGGGCTGGAAGCTTTACCCAAGGCGATCGCGGCTCAATTGGGCGATGGGATCAAACTAGGCTGGCATTTAATCCAAATTAAACCGACAGAACACCAAACCTATCTGGCCGAATTTTCCACACCCGCAGGCCCAGTCAGAATTGAAACTCGCAGTATGGTTCTGACCACCCCCAGCTATGTCTCCGCTGATTTGTTAGCCAATCTTGCCCCAATCGCCAGTCAAGGGTTAGCCAAAATTCCTTATCCAGGGGTCGCTTGCGTGGTCTTGGCCTATCCTGAAAGCGCCTTTAAAATCAATCCATCGGGTTTTGGCAACTTAATCCCCAGAGGTCAAGGCATACGCACCTTGGGAACGATCTGGTCTTCCAGTTTATTTCCCCATCGGGCTCCGGCAGGATGGCGGTTATTGCTGAATTTTATCGGTGGCACCACGGATCCGGCGATCGCTCAGTTAAGCCAAGCCGAAATCGTCCAAATCGTACATCAGGATCTGCAAAAAACCCTGCTCAAACAGGACATCCCACCGAAAGTCCTAGCGGTGCATTTATGGAAGCGGGCAATTCCCCAATATCCCCTCGGTCATCATCAAAACCTGGCACAAATTCATCAAGGTTTGCAAGCATGGCCGGGATTATTTTTATGTGGCAACTATACCGATGGAGTTGCCGTAGGCGACTGTATTCGCCGTGGGCAAGAATGTGCCGCTGACGTGGTGAAATATTTAGATCGACGCTAATTAATTTCACCATCACAGCTTTCACGGGAGCAAAATTAATGCCTAGGGAATGAATTTAAATTCATTCCCTATTTCCGTTTGAACCCTCTGTTCCCAACTTACAGCGATTTCCATTCTTCACGAACCAAAAATATATTGTAGGGTAGAGAGCGGGAATCAACCCTACATATTGTGTCTGTGGTTTATTCATCTGAAAAACGCTTGAAAAACGCTGTAATTTATCGATCGTATCGTTGATTCTGCTTAAAACTTCTGATAGTTGGCCGAAAAATTCATTGTCTGTCTCAAGTTTTTTTAAGAATGTTTAATTTTGAAGTTTCATTCAGTTTCCCTGGTTTTTAGCCTGATTCCCTCTCGGCGATCGTTAAGCATTTTCCTCGATGGATTCGTCTGGAATAAATTTATACCCCACACCCCGGACTGTTTTAATCCGGGAACCATTCGGGTCAACCTTGCGCCGAATTTGGCCAATATGAACGTCCACAACCCGTTGATCTCCCACATAGTCATATTGCCAGACTTCTTGCAGCAGTTCACTGCGTCGCCAAACCCGGTTGGGATGACTGGCGAGAAAATGGAGTAAATCAAACTCTAGGGCTGTAAAAGACACTAATTTTTCCCTCAATGCCACTTCTCGCTTGACGGGATTAATCTTTAATTCACCAAAATCTAGGTTTTGGGAAGCGGATGAGGCGGTTTCTATTCGCGGACGTTTCAGAATCGCCTTGACTCTGGCTCCCAATTCCACCAAACTAAAAGGTTTGGTGATGTAATCGTCCGCACCGAGGGAAAACCCTTTAATTTTATCCGCTTCGTCTCCTCGACTGGTTAACATCAAGACAAAGACATTAGTGCGACTTTGCATTTCTTTACAAAGTTCATAGCCAGTAGTATCTGGCAAATTCACATCCAGAATGACTAAATCTGGATTCAATAACTCAAACTTGGCGATCGCAGTCCCACCATCCTCGGCGGATTCCATCTGGTACTCTTTACTTAAAAAGCGATGGATTAAATTCCGGATGGCGGGTTCATCGTCAACTACAAGAATCTTGGCAGGTGTATTGGCAGAAGCCATGGCTACAACGATTACTCTTTATTACTGGGGGAGATATAATCAGTCAGCTTAACACCAGAATCCATAACATACATGGCACTGGGTCAGTAACGGGGTTTGGCTTTTCAGCGTGAGGCCGATCGCGATCCGATTTCATATACTTAAGTATTGTACAAACTAGATGACAACTTAGCGGTTAAGGCCAAAGTCAACATCTGGGAGTGATATCTTTCCCGTGCTGATAGTTTAAGTATTTTTTATCCAGGAATAATTGTCTAGGATATTTTATAAGATATCGGTAAATATATTTTACAATACAATACACAATACAATAGATTCCTGCTTTTTGCCTCTGTTCAGAGAGGCAATGGTTGTTTTAAGCTTTCGAGAGATAATTTTCGAGTGCGTTTCATGGGAGCGATCGCCATAAGATACCGTGGGATGGGGGTGCGCGATCGCCATTATGGAAAATTATCAAAATCCCCTGCCAAACTGGTATCTTCAGCCTGGGGGCGATCGCCCGGTTTTTTTGACAAGAGCGAAAACCGACTTCAGTAGCTTTACTTGACGCTTTACTTGATGTAGCGGGAGATTTGCATCCCCCGCGCATTCTTCAGCTATTTGGTTCTAGCTCTATAGCAGCTAAGTAATCTGCATTACGACCAGCCTCATCTTGCGGTGGACTACCTTTGAGTCGCCAAATTTCTTCAGCAATTAACTCACGTTTAGCCTGAATATCATCATTTGCGCTGGCCGATATTGCATGGGTTTTCTTTTTTTCTCCCAGTTGAAGTAAGATTATTTTGTAATTTACTCGCTGAGAAAGTTTTGGCAATTAGGGTTTAACTGCTTGCGTGGCTTCTGGAGATTTCTGCCCGACCTGCGAACCATCCGACTCTTGATTACCTTGAATAATTGGTCGCATAGTTGGGAACATAATCGCATCCCGAATACTTTGGGTATTCGTGAGTAACATCACCACCCGGTCAACCCCAATACCCCAGCCCGCACAATTGGGCATTCCTAAAGATAAAGCTTGGATAAAATCTTCATCCATTGGATGTGCTTCATCATCCCCTGCTTCTCTTTGTTGCCGTTGTTGTTCAAACCGTTTGCTTTGTTCTTCTGGGTCGTTTAACTCAGAAAATCCATTGGCAAATTCTGTGCCATTAATAAACAGTTCAAACCGTTCCACAAATCCCGGTTTGCTCCGATGAGATTTCGCCAGTGGGCTAATTTCTATGGGGAAATCAATGATAAATGTCGGTTCAATTAAGGTGGATTCCACTAATTTATCAAAGACGGCATAGAGGACATAGCCTAAACTTTGTTTTTCCAGTTCCGATAGCTTAATCCCTAAGCTTTCGGCTTTGGCGATCGCATCTTCTAAGGCTAAATTATCAAAATCTAGGCCAGTTTGGTCTTTAACCGCTTCCACCATTGTTTTAATTTGCCAATGTTTGCCGGTGAAATTGGGATATTTGTCGCTATAGTCGTATTGCCGCGCTAAGTTAATGGTTTGTCCTTGATATTCCACTTCGGTGCGATCGCCCAAAACTTGCTCTACGGTATAAGCGATCGCATCTTCAATTACCGTCATAATATCAAAGTAATCTGCATAAGCCTGATAAACTTCCAGAGAAGTAAATTCAGGATTGTGGGTGCTATCAATGCCTTCATTTCTAAACACCCGACCCAACTCATAAACCCGTTCAAAACCGCCACAAATTGCCCGCTTTAAGAATAATTCCGGGGCAATGCGTAAAAATAAATCCACATCTAAAGCATTGTGATGGGTCGTAAACGGTCTAGCCGCAGCCCCCCCATAAATTGCTTGCAAAACTGGGGTTTCAATTTCCAAAAATTGCTGCTGATTCAGATAATTTCTAATACTCTGAACAATCCGACTCCGCATGATATAGCGCTGCAAAGATTCGGGATTTCCAGCGATGTCCATTTCCCGATTGCGGCGGCAAATTTCCGGGTCGCCCACCCCATAATATAGATCGGGGAAAGGAACGGTAGCTTTTGATAGTAAGGTGACGGTATCGACCTGAAGAGAAAGTTCACCGCGATTGGTGCGACAAGCAATCCCTTCCGCCCCAATAAAGTCTCCTTCATCTAACAGTTTTTGGATTTGTTTGAAGCTTAAACTAGAATTTTCTTTAACCAGTTTTTTCTCGATTTTCAGTTGTAGTTTACCACTAATATCGGTCAGGTCAATAAAGCAAATACTACCACTACTGCGAAAAGAGGTAATCCGACCGGATAACCGAATTTGTAAACCTTCGGGGTCTGCTTGGCCATTTTCCAGTTCTTTTCCCGGTTGGGCGAAATATTGACGAACTTCTTCCGTGGTGTGGCTGCGCTGGTAAGATTGGCTGGGATAGGGTTCTATGCCTAGCGATCGCAGTTGTGCGACTTTTTGTTGCCGCACTTCCGCTTCATTCCGACTGGTCTGAGTCATGGGATAATTTTTCCTGTTTTAGTCAAACTTTCTATTATGACATAGTTCAAAGAAAAAAAACATCAAGCAAAATCAACCAAAAACCCAGTTTTGGCGTGAAACCGGGTTTCTTTTAGCGACGGGCTAACAGAGAAACTTTCCGCAAGGAGGTAATGGTGGCGATCGCTGCTTCAGCCACGCGATCGATTTCTTCCGGGGTGTTAAACCGACCAATGCCAAAGCGGATCGAAGCATAAGCCAATGTTTCCGAATGTCCCAGGGCTTTTAACACATGGGACGGGGCAATTTTGGCTGAAGTACAAGCGGAACCAGAAGAAACGGCCACTACAGGTTGCAACCCTAACAATAAAGCCGCCCCATCAACCCCTTCCACACTAATATTGAGATTGCCGGGAAGTCTTTCGGTGGGATTTCCATTCAGATAAACTCCATCCAAAGTAGATAATTTATCCCAGAGGCGATCGCGCAATTTAATTAACCGTTTGGTTTCCGATTTTATTTCCGCAATTCCCAACTCCACCGCCTTGGCAAATCCGACAATTTGCGGCGTATTTAAAGTACCCGATCGCAGACCCCGTTCATGTCCACCCCCGTGCAATTGTGGCGCTAATTTTACTTTAGGATTGCGGCGCCGGACATACAGCGCCCCAATGCCTTTTGGTCCATAAACTTTATGGGCAGTTAAGGACATTAAATGGATATTCATAAGCTGCACATCCAGGGGAATTTTGCCAATGGCTTGGGCTGCATCCGTATGAAATAAAACATCGCGATCGGCACACATTGCCCCAATTTTGGCTAACGGTTGTAACACCCCAATTTCATTATTGGCCGCCATCACAGATACGAGGATAGTATCTGCTTGAAATGCCGCTTCAAGTTCTTCTAAATCAATTAATCCATCGGATTTTACGGGTAAATAAGTAACCTTAAAACCCATAGTTTCGAGATACTTACAAGGGTCGAGTACCGCATTATGTTCGGTTTGCACCGTAATAATATGTCTGCCTTTCTGAAAATATGCCTCAGCGACCCCTTTAATGGCCAAATTATTTGATTCCGTTGCCCCACTGGTGAAAATAATTTCCTCTGGGCTGGCTTTGATAGCTTTAGCGATCGTTTCTCTGGCTTGTTTTACTGCGGCTTCTGACTCCCAACCATATTGATGATTATTACTAGCCGCATTGCCAAAATGTTCGGTAAAATAAGGCAACATTGCCTGAACAACGCGATCGTCTACCGGAGTGGTGGAGTGACAGTCAAGATAGATGGGTTTATGAGTCATCATAGCCTAAAGATTATCATTTAATTAATAATTAACAATTAACAATAAATAATTAGGGTCGATGAATTATTAATTATTAATTGTTAATTGTTAATTGAAGAGCAGGCTTAGTTACCAATTCTGATTAATTCTACATCAAAAATTAAAGTGGCATTGGGCGGAATCACTCCACCGGCGCCCCGCGCCCCATACCCTAAGTCTGCGGGAATAATCAGTTGACGACGACCGCCAACCTTCATGCTGCCAACCCCTTCATCCCAGCCTTTGATCACTTGACCGACACCAATTTTGAAGGAAAATGGCTGACCGCGATCGCGTGAACTGTCAAACTTGGTGCCATCTTCGAGGGTGCCGGTGTAGTGAACTACCACGGTGTTACCCCGTTGGGGAGTCGCACCAGTTCCAGCCTCAAGATCGATATACTTGAGGCCGGATTCAGTGGTAATCTCGTTTGTTGAATTATCCATAGGTTTTTTCGTTCCGAGGCCTATTAGGGTTTGTTTTTTTGACTGATTGGGATCCGCGCTGTCGATCAGCGCTTGTAAGCTAGTTTTTTGGGGACGAGAAGCAATGCTCGTGACTTCTGTCACCGGGTTTGGGGATTGTTCCGTCTTCAGTTCCCCGGCGATCGCCTCTTGACCTTTATTGGTCAGTTGGGAGATCGCCAGTACCAAAAAGCAGGCCAACATCACGCCTAGGCTGATTAAAATTTCTCGCAAAATTACTCCTCCTTCGATCGGTCGCAATATCTTTAAATGCTCAATTTGGCATGAATAAACTCACATTGGCAGAGTTTCATCCTCACTTTAAACCTAAATGGTCACAGGAAAAAAAGAAAAACTGCGAAAAAATCCTCTGATGATGTTGGCCGTGCCATTGTTTTCAGCGATTTTTTCAGCCATTTGTCGCCGATATTAACGCCAATGCCGATTTTCTAAATCTCGGATCTGTCGTTCCAGACGATCCAGCCGTCCCCGTAGTTCATCCATCTCCGCTTGGCGCGGCACCCCAATATCCTGCATTAAATTGCGGATTTGCCGTTCCATCTGCGCTTCAAAATTACCTTGTTCAGATTTAATATTCTGCATCAGATCGTCTACAAAATGCTGCGCTTGATCGGGATTGATTTTGCCATCTTGAACCCACTGATCGCTGACTTCTTTGAGTTTATCTGCCACCAAGGAGGTGGTGCCAATGCCGATCATCAGGAGTTGTTTGATTAAATTATTGCTATCCATCCGCTATCATCCTTTAAATTATTCAAAAATAAGGTTTTTTTTCAATTACTCAACCATGTCCCTTGGTCTGTTTGTGCAATATCTTATGCATTCAGGGATTCATTATTGGTTAACTATGGCTGAATGTTGAACGCGATCGCTATGTCTATTCTGTCATAGAGAATTCATCCACGATGACTGCCTGGGGATCTTATCCCTTGCCTCCAGGGGTCTAAATTGTTTTACACTCTGGGGAAACAGGTAATCCGGTGAATATTTACATTTTCTGGCTAATTTTTTCGGGAGAAGCGATCGCCGCATCCACCGTTTCCTGATGGAAAATCGGCTGAAAATTCTCTGGCTTGGACTGATTTATCTCTTCTTCAAAAACGGCCAGATCGAACCAAAAAGTAGTTCCTACCCCCACCTCACTAATTAAGTTAATTTTACTATGGTGCTTGTCCATAATATTCTTCACAATCGACAAACCCAGACCCGTTCCTTCCAAAGTATGTACCCGATTTTCCACCCGGAAAAAGCGGTCAAAAATTGCCTCTTGGTCTTCGGGATCGATGCCGATACCCGTATCGGAAACCTCAATGCGAACCACTTTTTTCGTCTCTTGAGTTTCCGCTGTTTTGTCTGTGGACAAGGCAAAACGAATACTCACCTGGGGATCTTCTAGGAGATAGGCCCGAATCATCACCTTGCCCCCGGAGGTGGTGAACTTCAAGGCATTACCAACTAAATTGGCAAAAACTTGCAGTAATAAATCATAGTTACCGACCACAGGAGGCAAATTTGGGCTAAGTTCTTGGCAGAGTTGAATACCTTTATCTCTGGCATTCAACTGATAAGTCCGCAGAGTTTGTTCCACATTTTGCGCCAAATCAATCCCTTCAAAGTTATATACTCGTGCCGATTCTAGTCGCGAAAGATCCAAAACATCGTTGACTAATCGAGTGAGGCGATCGGTTTCATTGTTAGCGGTTTCTAAGAACTCACGCCGTTCTTTGGCTGTCAGTTCTTCTCCGTAATCATGCAAAGTTTCGATGAAAGATTTGATATTAAACAGCGGGGTTCTCAGTTCATGGGAAACATTACTAATAAATTGACTTTTTGCTTCGTTGAGTTCAACTTCGCGAGTAATGTCCTGAATCGTCATGGCAATGCCTTTGAGACTATCACGATAGTGATGAAGGCCGATATTACATTTGAAAGAGTCTTGATAGAGGGTACATTCGGTGGCGGTCGGTCGTTGGGAAGAGGTACAAGTATTTTCGTGATGGTAAGTACAGGTTTGACACAACGGTTCATCTCCAGGGGCTTTGTGGAGTAATACGGTGGTCAGGAGAATGCGGACAGTGCGTCGGGTTGGTTCCGTGAGGCTGATTCTAAATTCCGCCCCTTCGCGATCGCCCGCCGCAATTTCATACAAAGGTCGGGTTAATTTTACCGTCACTGCCGAGGGTAAACAATGCAGCACATTTTCACCGATGATACTGCTGCCTTGCCAGCCAAAAAATACTCTCGCTCTCGGATTCACTAAAATCACTTGTAAATTCGTATCGATGAGCACTGCCCCATCAGCGATCGTCGAAACCAAGGTTTCTAACTTAGCCTTTTCTGCGGTCATCTCCTCGATATTTTGGGCTGCGTAATTTTCCAAGCGTTCGGCCATTTCATTAAAGCTACAAATTAATTCACCCAGTTCTCCGCCAAAAGGTAAATCAATCCGCTGCTTAAAATTACCGGCGGCAATATTTTTCACCCCCAGCAATAACTCTTTAATCGGTTTAGTAATATTTAGGGCATTAAACACCGCCCCCAAAATCACCATCACCCAAATCGAGACAAACACAGCAATGGTGACATCCCTGGTCAAATGAGAGGAAGCCACCACCGTAGGATTGGGGTTAATCCCGATCGCCAATACTCCTAGATATTGCTCATCATGGATCAACGGCACAAAAACATCGGTCACTTCTCCTGCTGGAGTCTGGTGTTGGCGTACCATTGGCAAATCAGAATTGGTAGCAAAGCCTTCCGGTAACTGAATCCGCCGTTGCAGCATCAGGGAATTTTGCACCTGTGATTCTGAGAAAGGAATTCCCAAGAATATTTGTCCTTGAGGGTCGGCATACAGCATATAACGCACGCTGGTCGTGCTGCTGTAAAAACGGTGGGAAAAGCGGGCAACTTCTGTCTCGTTGTGTTCCGCAATCAAGGGCGCCACATTACTTGCCAACAATAAGCCTAGATCCCGACCAAAGCGGGTATCATTCATCCTGGCATCATCTTGGATCGTATTGACAGCCCAAAATGTCAGGCCACTCATAATTAAAGAAACCACCAAGGTGGCCGCAGCCATTAGTTTGGTCTGGAGGGTGAACTCAGACCACCAGCTTGTAATAATTTGTTTGATCTGTGTGAGTAGAGCCACCAAGCTTAATCCTACCCCGTGCAAGGAGATGACGAGTATTCAATAGTCATAAGGATGGTAACAGATCGTCTAGTTATTGAACAAGCAAAAATTGTTATCTGTTATTTGTTATTTGTTATTTATTGGTTGTTTGTTGGGGAACGGGGAACAGTTATCAGGCAACGGGGAACAGGGAAAGTGAAAAGTGGTAGGGGCGAATGGCCATAAGGCCTGACGGCATGGGCTCCGCAAGGACGCCCGTACAAAAGAAGTATCACTATTCACTATTCACTATTCACTATTCACTATTCACCACTGTTCCCTGTTCCCTATTCCCTGTTCCCTAACCAACAACATGCATAATCCCTACCCAACAACCACCAACTAACAACCAACAACCAACAACCAACAACCAACAACCACCAACCAACAACCAACAACCAACAACCAACAACTAATCACAAGTTATAGATTTTTCACCCGATAACCAATGTCTCGGCGACAATAAGCCCCTTCAAATTCGATACAATCCACCGCCTGATAAGCATTGGCTAAGGCTTCGTCAAAATTACTGCCGATCGCTGTGATGCCTAAAACCCGACCGCCATCAGTGACGATCTCCCCTTCAGACGAGAGTTTTGTCCCGGCATGAAAAACGATCGCCCCAGTATCAGCGGCTTTGTCCAAACCGGCGATCGCTTTTCCTTTTTCATAACTGCCGGGATAACCGGCAGAAGCCATCACCACACAACCGGCAGCCCCTGGTTTCCATTGAATTGGCAGCATTTCCTGCAAGCGTTTTTCCACACAAGCCAACATCAAATCTTCTAAGGGGGTTTCCAGTAACGGCAGAATAGCTTGAGTTTCGGGATCCCCAAAGCGACAGTTAAATTCCAACACCTTGAGATCCCCATTGGGGGCAATCATCAAGCCCGCATAAACAACCCCACAGTAATCAATGCCGCGATCGCGGAAAGCCTTGATCGTCGGTTCAAGCACTTCTTGCTGAATTCTTTCTTGAAGGGCCGGGGTGACAATGGGAGTTGGGGTGTATGCACCCATGCCGCCCGTATTTGGCCCGGTATCTCCTTCGCCCACTTGTTTATGATCTTGAGCCGCTAACAAAGGCACCACCGTTTTCCCATCAGTCAGGGCTAATACCGAAGCCTCTTGACCGGGTAAAAATTCTGAAATCACCACAGCTTCACCGGCAGACCCAAAGGCACCGCCAAAGGCTTCGGCGATCGCTGCTTCTGCCTCCGCGATCGTTTGTGCCACCGTCACCCCCTTGCCCGCTGCCAAACCATCAGCCTTAATCACAATTGGCACGGCTTGCTCACGCACATAAGCGATCGCTGCATCGATTTGGGTATGGGTGTACACTGCGGAAGCGGCGGTAGGAATTCCCGCTTCTTGCATCAAAGCATGAGCCCAAGACTTACTTGCTTCAATTTGAGATCCAGTTTGGGTCGGCCCAAACACTTTCAAATTATGGGCTTGGAGGAAATCCGTAATTCCCAACGCCAGAGGCACTTCTGGCCCCACCACCACCAAAGAAACATCCGACGCCAAAGCACAATCCTTAATCCCTTGGAAGTCATCCACCGCCACCGGATAATTTTGGCACCCCGGCATCATCGCCGTCCCCCCATTTCCTGGGGTACAGATCACCTGCTCTACTTTATTTGATTGCAGCAGTTTCCAAGCCAGGGCGTGTTCGCGCCCTCCATTGCCAACGACTAAAACTTTCACTGGGTTTCCCTCAAACAATTATTCGTTATTCGTTATTCGTTATTCGTTATTCGTTATTCATCACTTCTTCTTCATCGGTGATGTCAGCGTTTTTCATTTTGCTTTGCTGGTAAAGCTGCTTAAATTTCTGCTGCTGCTGTTGGTGATCCACAATCGGCTCTGGATAGTTAGCAGCTTCTCGTTTGTCTGCGGGAATTTTACCCGTGATGAGAAACTTAGGATCCACGCGGCTGAGTTCTGGGAGCCAGCGCAGAATATATTCCGCATCGGGATCAAATTTTTTCGCCTGAGAAGCGGGGTTAAAAATTCTAATCGGTTTCGGATCCATGCCACTAGAAGCGGTCCATTGCCAACCCCCGTTATTAGCGGACAAGTCCCCATCAATCAGGGTTTGCATAAAGTATTTTTCGCCCCACTGCCAATTGATGATTAAATCTTTGGTCAGGAAACTGGCGACAATCATCCGACAGCGATTATGCATCCAGCCGGTTTCATTCAGTTGGCGCATGGCCGCATCAACGATCGGATAGCCGGTACGTCCTTCGCACCAAGCTTGGAAATATGCTGAATTATTGTCCCAGGGGAAATTTTTCCAAGCAGCGCGGTATGGCCCATCGGCCAATTCCGGGAAATAATACATAATATGTTGATAAAACTCTCGCCAAGCCAGTTCTTGTTGCCAAGTTCGGATATTCAAGCGAGCTTCATCACTGCGGCATTCACTCCAAGCTGTCTCGATCGCCGCCCAAACATTTCTAATGCCAATCACGCCAAATTTCAAGGCGGCACTGAGTTGCGAGGTGCCGGGGATATCGGGAAAGTCTCGTTGTTTGTCGTAGGCCAAAATCTTGCCACGGCAGAAATCTTCCAGTTGAAGTTGGGCGGCTCTTTCCCCAGGAGCCTGCACCAATGGCCAATCCCAAATAAATCCTAAGTCTTTGGCCGTGGGAATACGAGCGATCGCCCCAGCATTGTGGGCAGCGGCCAACTCGTCAGCACTCAAAGCCGCCATTCGTGGCAGTTCTGGCATCGGTGCCGCCTTATTTTTCCGACTCCAGTTTTTCCAAAACGGCGTGTAAACCGTGTAAGGTTTACCCATGCCAGTGATTACCATTCCCGGAGGTAATAGAAGCTGATCCCAAAAGGTGTTTACTTCGATGCCTTTTGCTTGGAGGGCAGCTTCAACCTTTCGATCTCGATGTTTTGAGTAGGGTTCAACATCAGAGTTCCAATAAACCGCCTTTGCCCCCAGTGCAACCGCTAATGACGGGATAGCTCGATCTGGTTGGCCTTGAAGAATTAATAACTGACTTCCCATCCGGGCATAGTTGTCTTGCAATTCTTGCAAGCTACCAAGAGCGTAAGCCATCCTTGCCGGTGCTACGTCATCTCTCTCTAAAATATTCGGATCTAGGCAGAATACACCCACCACTTTGGGACTAACCTTGCGAGCATTTGTCAGTCCCACGTTGTCGGTTATGCGTAGATCCCGCCGGTGCCAAAATAAAATTACGCTATCAGCCATTAGCTTAGATACGCTGAAATTCCTAAACTTTTAATCGTAGCATAGTTTTGTGCTAATTCTCCGCAGAAATACAGGATTGGTCAGAGGGGTGTAGGGGAGCGGAGGGGCAGGGGAGCGGAGGGGCAGAGGTGCGGGGGAGAACAATTAACAATTGATAATTAACAATTGACAATTAAACATAATTATCAATTGTTAATTATCAATTATCAATTATCAATTATCAATTATCAATTATTCACTCTCTCCTCTGCTCCTCTGCTCCTCTGCTCCTCTGCCCCCCTACACCCTACACCCTACACCCTCTCTCCCGCTCCCCTGCTCCCCAAAAAACCCATCCTGGGTTAATTAGGTTAAGTTAAAAAAGGACGAGCTAAGAAAAAACTAGCGATAGATTTAGCATCGATCAGTTCACCGCCTAAAATGGCTTTTTCTAATTCTTGAGGAGACATGAATACGAGTTCGATATCCTCATCATCATCTTGGGCCGGTGGGTTGGGTAATTTTTCTAAATTTTTGGCTAAGAAAGCATAGATAATTTCGTCAGAATAACCGGGGGCTAAGACAAATTGACCTAAGTTTCTCCAACTATGGGCGCGGTAGCCGGTTTCTTCTTCGATTTCCCGTTTGACGGTGGTTTCTGGGTCTTCATCATGTTCTAAGGTTCCCGCCGGAAATTCTAAAATCCGCGATTCTACCGCAAAGCGATATTGTCTTAACAGGACGAGTTTGCCATTGTTGGTGACGGGAATACAAAGGGCTCCACCGGGGTGCCGGATACATTCCCATTCTCCTTCTACACCATTGGGCAAGCGGAGAAGATTGACATCAAAACCAAATTTTCGTCCAGAATAAGATAAACGATGTTTGATTAGTTGTGGTGGTTCATTACCAATTGACATAGAATTGTTTCGGGTTAAGTAGTGGGAAAAAGTATATTTTTACTGTAGCGATCGCTATTGGGTAAATCAAGGATAAATATGCTTGATTTTTCTGACTAAATTTAGCTTAATTTTGCTGCATTTAGCTGCATTTGGCTGCATTTGGCTCAGATTTATCCGTTTAGGTGCAGTTATTCAACGGTGTGACCGGCAGCAGCGATCGCTTCTTTAATTGCGGTTTCTGAAGCCTGAGTTTCTACCTGAACAACTTTGGTGGATAAATCAATGGTGACTTCGGCTCCGGCATCGACATTTTTGATGGTATTGGTGACGGTTTTGGCGCAAACTTCACAAACCATTGAAGTCACCTTCATTTCTAGGGTCATGGTCAATCCTCCGCAAGGGTGATAAATTGTTGGGCTGCCAAATTAATTGATGACAGGAGATTTTTCGCTGTTTTATATCCCGGAACAGTTTAGCATTTATTACAAGGCAGGCGATCGCTGTTCATTAGATAATTCTTGACAAATATGGATCGTATCGTCGGAATCCTGGCGATCGCGCTTGAAGCTATTGCGTATAAAGAATTTTGGCGATCGCGCCATCCATCCCTGCCCGTAAAAATCAAAGCCCGTCTCTGTTGAAAACGTTCAAATCTTACATTCGCCATGAGTATTTGCATTAATCCCAATTGCCCAAACCCGGTAAATTCCGATCGAGTCAACTTTTGCCAAAGCTGTGGATCCGAGTTATTGCTTCAGGGACGATATCGGGTCATGCGCCTTATGGGTCAAGGGGGGTTTGGCAAGACCTTTGAGGTTATGACTGACAAAGGCGCCCACAAAGTTTTAAAAGTATTGATCGCCAACGAACCAAAACATATTTCATTGTTTGAGCAAGAAGCGCGGGTCTTGACCCAGCTAAACCATCCGGGAATTCCTAAAGGGGATGGTTATTTTACCGTCCTACCCAGAGGCGGTAGCGAACCCTTGCATTGTCTGGTGATGGAATATATCGCCGGTCAGGATTTGAGCGAATGGCTGACCCTGCGAGGGAATCAACCGATTACCGAATCTCAAGCCATAGAATGGTTGCGGGAGTTAGTCACGATTCTGCATCAGGTTCATCAACAAAACTTTTTCCACCGGGATCTCAAGCCGTCAAATATTATGCTCAAACCCGATGGACATCTGGCTTTAATTGATTTTGGCACCGCCCGTCAGGTGACACATACTTATCTGGAAAAAGTTAATGTGGGGCAAGCGATGACGGGGATTGTGTCAGCGGGCTATACTTCTCCAGAACAGGCGATGGGCAAAGCGGTGCCTCAGTCAGATTTTTTTGCCTTGGGTCGCACGTTTGTTTATTTGCTGACCGGGCAATCACCGAATGTTTTTCCGGAAGATCCCGCTACAGGGCAATTATTGTGGCGAGATAGTGCGCCGCAAATTTCCCCAGCTTTGGCGGATTTGATCGATCGGTTAATGGCCCTGTTGCCTGCTAAACGTCCTCAAAGTACGGGAGATTTGTTGCAACGGTTGAGAAATCTGTCTCAACCGGGACTCACCCCTGGAAAAACTGAGTCAACAAGTACGAAGGCAACCGTTGCCGTGAATGGGCGTTATGGTTATGTTTCTGGCAACGATCAATCTGATAGTCCCCCTTATACTAAATTCGTGATTGGGTTAGTGATGGTGGGGTTGACTTGGGTGGGGGTGCAGATTTATCAGTCTACGCGATCGCCCCTAGGGATTGATGGCACTGCGGGCAATCTGCCCACTGCCTCCGGGGAACAGACTTCCACCGCAAAACCGACGCCCAAACCGGAGCCTGCTCTCACACCGGATCCCACCCCCAAACCGGAACCGATCCCAGAACCCACACCAGAACCCAAACCGGAACCGACCCCGGAACCGACCCCAGAACCGACCCCAGAACCCAAACCAGAACCGACCCCAGAACCGACCCCAGAACCGACCCCAGAACCGACCCCAGAACCGACCCCAGAACCCACACCGGAAGTTGAAAATACCAAGCCGCCAGAAGTGGTGAAAAATACCGCCGGAAATTTTGCGGCAACGATGACGATCGCCGCTCATCAAAAGCCGGTTTCTTCAGTGGCGATTAGCCAAAACGGTGAAGTAATTGCCACAGGTGGGGCAGATAATGATGTGAAACTTTGGGATCTGAAAACGGGAAAGGAAATTAATCAATTTTCTCGACATTTGGGCCATGTTTGGGCCGTGGCAATTAGTCCCGATAGTCAAACGGTGGCTAGTGGCAGTGCCGACACTCAAATTATGTTGTGGGATGTGAAAACGGGAAAGTTAAAGCAAACATTATTTGGACATACCGATCAAGTCCATGCGATCGCCTGGAGTCCCGACGGTAAAACTTTAGCCAGTGGTTCTGGTGGGGTGGGTAAAGATTTTTCCGTGCGGCTTTGGGACGTGAAAAGTGGTAAAGAAACCGCTGTTTTAAAAGGTCATAATGACCGAGTTTATGCGATCGCTTTTAGTGCCGATGGCGCCAAATTAGCCACCGGAAGTATGGATAAAACGATTAATATTTGGGATAGCCAAAGTGGAGAAATATTACAAACTTTAGAGGGCAGTAAATTATCCGGTTACTCTTTAGTATTTACTCCCAATGGCCAGAGTTTAATTAGTAGTGACGATCGGGATATTAAAGTTTGGAATTTAAATACAGGTGAGGCGAATAGTTTCAGAGGTCATGGGGATGTGATTAATGCGATCGCCCTGAGTAATGATGGCCAATATTTAGCCACTGCGAGTAAAGATAAAACGGTTAAATTATGGGATTTAGCCAGTGGCAAAGAAATAGCTACACTGACGGGACATAACCAAGAAGTGCGATCGGTTGCCTTCAGCGATGGTTATTTAGTCAGTGGGGATACGGAAGGAAAAATGAAAATCTGGACTAAGCAATAGAGGGGCAAAACAACAGAAACCGGGTTTACTTTGCCTGGGGAATATATGGGCGATTTAGCAACAATAAACCCGATTTTTTGGCTTATAAAATCTGCGACAAAAATTTATAAACCAGGCGAAATAAAGCTGTCACTGCTGTGGCACATAAAGCCCCAAACATGGGAACCAAAATTATTTGACTAGCATAACTTCCGCGTAAAGGGGGGATAAAAAAGACAATTGCTAGAGAAATTATCGCAATAATTAACAAATCGTATTTTTCAATAATCCGTCGATTTTGGGCAAAGAATAAACCAGCCAAAACTACTAACCAAAGCAAGGTACTTATAGCCGGAACCCGAATTAAATTGCCGATCGCCACTAACAGCAAAGCGCCTTCAAACCCGGTAAATGCCGCCCCGGTTAAGACTTCTAGGGTAGAAAATTGACGAGACTGAGAGGCGATCGGGGAAACTTTGACTGGAGATGGGGGTGGGGTTGGCTGTACCGGAACTGGCAGATTAGAATAAGTCGGATTGACCGTTGCCTGGGGATTTGCTGCTGGTGTCGGTGTTGGTATGACGGTGGGGTTGACGGGTTGCGGTTGTGGGGTGGGGGGTTTTGGGATGGGGGGTTTTGGGATGGGGGGTTGGAGGGCAAGTAGGACTTGTTCCGCAGAACCATAGCGATCGCTGGGGGTGGGCAACAGCATTTTATCCAGCACATCCCCTAAGTGATTAGATACTTGGACATACTTGCGCCAATCCCACCGATTACTATAAGAATCAAACAGTTCTTGGGGCGGTTTCCCGGTTAATAACATAATACAAGTCACCGCTAAAGCATATAAATCTGTAGAGGGAAAAACACTGCGACCGGCCATTTGTTCTGGGGGAGCAAAACCCATAGAATAAATCCCCGTGGATCGACCGACCCCACCACTGGCAGCCCCTTGGGTGACTTGTTTCACTGCCCCAAAATCTAACAGAAACAAACGCCCGGAATTGCGATCGCGCATAATATTAGAAGGCTTAATATCTCGGTGAATCACGTCATGGCCGTGAACAAACTTGAGAATATCCAAAATCCCTTTCAGGACTTCTAAGACTTCCGCTGGAGATAGCTGACCTTTTTGGGCTAATTCTTCTTCAAGATTCTGCCCATCAATAAATTCTTGAACTAGATAGAAATATTGAGCGGATTTTTTGCCTTGCCACCCAGAAGCTTCCAGGGGAAAATAAGCCAACAAATCAGGAATTGCCGGATGTTTTCTGCCTAAATCGTCCAGCACCACCGCCTCTCGTTCAAACAAATTTAAAGCCAGTTCCATTTGTTGTGGACTTAAGTCTCCTGCGGGCTGAAATTGTTTCACCACACATTCACGCATTCCCGGCGATCGACGATCCAAAGCCAAAAAAGCCGCCCCAAATCCTCCTTGTCCTAAGAGTTTTTGCGGCAGATATCGACCATCTAAAATCAATGGCATTCCACAAGTTGTGCAATATTTTTGTTGCACAGTTTTTAAGGTTTTATGATCGTCGAGATCGGTAAAATCATTGTTAGGACGAGAACAGCCCGGACGAGTACAGAAAATCTTCATAACTTTTGGCAATTCACGAGGGTATTTTCTGGCAATTTCCTGACCGTTGACAGTCACATCCTGGCAACTGGCAACGGTCAACAGTTAATAAAAGTCAGCGATTAGTTACATTAGAAGCCGCCGCCGCTTCAGGGTCAGATAGATCGTCGGCGATCGCTGATTCTACGCCTGGGGAATGTCCGGCTTCATCCTCAAACCATTTCGGCGCCGCACCAAACTGAGGTAAAATCTCCCGACTAAATGCCTCTGCTGCTTTTGAGCGATACCGATTCGGATTGACCATCACCCATAACATTCGTTTAACTTCTACTTCATCAATAGTGACTCGGTGTAATACACCCATCTGCAACTCTTTCTCGATCGCGGAAATTGAAACAAAAGCGGATCCTAAACCAGCTTGAACCGCATTTTTAATCGCTTCAATAGAGTTTAATTCCATTTCCACTTTTAACCGCCTGGTATCAATTTCATATCGAGTCAGAACTTGATCGATGACTTTTCTAATGGTTGATTGAGAGTCTAACGTAATAAACTGTAATTTATAAAGATCGTCTTTATGGATGCTGTTTAATTTGGCCATCGCATGAGAAGCTGGCACAATCAGGGCTAATTCATCTTCGGCATAAGACTGTACTTTCAGGGAGTCTTGTAATTCGGTGGGGACTTCACCGCCCACGATCGCCACATCCACTTGTCCATTAGCCACACTCCAAGCAGTCCGACGAGTCGAGTGAACATGGAGTTGGACCGCCACATCAGGATACTGCTTGCGGAACATTCCAATCATCCGAGGCAACAGATAAGTCCCCGTAGTCTGGGACGCACCGATAATCAAGGTGCCACCTTGGAGATTTTGTAAATCTTCAATCGCCCGACAAGTTTCTTGACAAAGACCGAGAATTTTTTCACCATAACTGAGTAATAAGTGACCCGCTTCGGTCAGTTGCGCTCTTCGACCTCCTCGGTCGAACAATGGCACGTCTAACTGTCGCTCTAAATTTTGTACTTGCAGGCTGATGGCAGGCTGCGAGACAAATAAACTATCAGCAGCGCGTTTAAAGCTTCCCTCAGCGGAAATTGCTTTGAGAATGCGTAACTGATCTAGAGTGAAAGGAATATCCGACATAGTTTTTTTCCGGGTAGGGATTCTTTTTACTTTTTGGGGGGGCAAGGAAGGTAAATACAAAAAAACGGAGTTCTTTGGTCAGGACAAGAAGAAATCTCCTTAGCTGGACGGCGATCGAGCGGCCAAATATCCCCAACCTACTGGGCGATCGGCGCCAGATAGAGGTTCTTCTTCGGGACTAAGGGTGAGTATTGAATAAAGATTTTCTTTTGATGGCGGCAGAAAAAATGTTCTCTGGGCTGTAGTCCTCCCACCGTTTTTTGTAAAAGGGATTGCAATTGCAGTTTACCAATATCTTGACCCTCCTGACGCGCTAGGATATTTTGATCCGATCCCAGATCGATGAGATATATCCAAGAATGACGATCCCCTAAGACCTCGATCCCCCTGACTGGGACGATCGAGGTAGGTTATTCATTCAGTGCCGATTTTGTCTCTCGACGATCGGATCCACAACAGACGATCGCTTATGGCCTGAGTCAGAATTATGTCAGGATAGTTGTTTGTGAAATTAATTATTCTTGATGGGGATTACAAGTAAGAAATGAATGATGATTGGTTGACTCTGAGCCATTTTAAGATGATGGGGCTATTGTTGGGGTTCGCGATCGCCCACAGTGGTTTAGCAGCCTTGCGACCCAGGGGAGAAACTTTGATCGGCGCCCGGTTGTATCGGGTGCTGTTTGCCTTAGTCAGTCTGCCTTTGGCTGTGGTGTTAATTATTTATTTTTTCAACCATCGCTATGATGGTTTACAACTTTGGCAACTCCAAGGGGTTCCCGTGGTCAAACCGATTGTTTGGGTACTTTCAGCCATTTCCTTTTTCTTTCTTTATCCAGCCACATTTAACCTGATTGAAATTGCCGCGATCAAAAAACCGGAAGTTCACCTCTATGAAACTGGGATTATTCGCATTTGCCGTCATCCCCAAATGGTCGGTCAAGTGATTTGGTGTGTGGCTCATACCTTGTGGATTGGCACCAGCTTTACTTTAGTCACTTCCCTGGGATTAGTCCTACATCATTTATTTGCCGTTTGGCATGGCGATCGCCGTTTAATGGCTCGTTATGGGGAAGCATTTGCTCAAGTCAAAGAGCGGACATCAATCATTCCTTTTTTAGCCATTCTCCAAGGCCGACAAACCATCAATTTTGCCGAGTTTATCCGACCTGCCTATTTGGGAGTTACCATTTTTATCTTTGGTTTATGGTGGGCGCACCCCTTACTCATGCGAGCAACTGCCGCTGTTGCTTGGTAAGGGATAAAAACTTAAAAAATCACCAAAGAATTATTTTTTATCCCGCCAATTATTACTAAACTTTTCGCTTAAAAGGGGCATTTTTTAACTAATTGCCCTTTTTTTATTACTCTAGATTTAAATAAATAAAAAAAATATACCTGAGAAAACAACCGATAGATTAAATAAGATAAATCGCTCCAATATGCGACTGAGAAAATTTACTAATCAAATCAAGATATTTTCCCAAATAATCATTCAAATAACTTTAAATTATTAAGAGATAATACCAAAAAAAATATTGCTAGGATTTCGAGGTTAATTTGGGCGCAAGGATTGCGCCCCTACAGATGCCAAGTTAATCACAGATGCTTGTAGGGGCGAATCGCGAATCGCCCCTACTGTTGTATGTTTAATTAAAAATGGGATAAATTGAAAAAATATAATGGTCACAATAAAAATAGTCTATTCCTGACAATGTTCTGAGTTGGGAGAGAAAGCAACCAGTAATTATTTAGGCAAATCAAACTCGTAAATAGATCGATAAAAAACCAGATAGTGATAGATTTATTCGCCCAAAGATCGCAAATAGATGTAGCATGATCCCAGGATTGTTTAGCAAACCTATTTGATCTGAGAGGAAAATGCTGTTGCTAGTTAATGAACGCACTTTTAAACAAGAAGTTTTAGAAGCATCCACCCCAACGATCGTTCACTTTTGGGCTCCTTGGTGTAGCTTGTGTACGATGATCGAGCCGGTGTTAACCTCCTGTCAAGCGCGGTGGGGAGAACAAGTTAAGCTGGTGGGGATCAATGCGGATCAAAGTTTACCACTGGCCAGCGCTTACCGTCTCACCACCCTGCCCACTATTATCTTGTTTGAAGGGGGCGAAGTCCGATATCGCGCTGAAGGGTGCCATCATCGCGATGAACTATACAGCACCCTGCAATGTCTGATTTTCAAATTAGTCAACCAGGGTCAGCCCCGGTTGCCGCAACCAGAGTATGATGTCAGTTTTGCGAAAAAAACATGATTCACTTTGGCTTGGGATAAATTGCTTGAGGCTAACCTCTGACCGCCAGTACCAGCAAAAATTAATGTAACGAACAATTAACACAGCCGCAGTCAATAGTCTGTGCGAATAGACTATGGTATTGAGTGGCGCATAACGTTATGAGACTGCAATTGTGTCAAAATGTGATCCAGAGTGTTTCTTAAGTACAAATTCTTAAATAGAAGTTAGTGATGGAACCGATATATCAGTATGCATGGCTGATCCCGGTCTTGCCCTTGGCAGGAGCGACGATCGTTGGCCTTGGCCTGATTTCATACAACAAGGCAATCAATACCCTCCGGCAAGCGAATGCCGTCTTTGTCGTCTCTTTAGTAGGCGCCTCAATGATCTTGTCTTTTACGTTGTTGTGGAGTCAACTGCAAGGACACGCGCCCTATACGCAAATGTTTGAATGGGCGGCAGCGGGTAATTTTCATCTATCGATGGGTTATACCATAGACCATCTTTCGTCCCTGATGCTGGCGATCGTCAGTACCATAACTTTTTTGGTGATGATTTACACCGATGGGTACATGGCTCACGATCCAGGATATGTGCGCTTTTACGCTTATTTGAGCATATTTAGCTCTTCCATGTTGGGTTTGGTGATCTCTCCCAATCTGGTACAGATATATATATTCTGGGAACTCGTGGGGATGGCTTCCTACTTGCTGATTGGTTTTTGGTACGATCGCACCGCTGCGGCTGATGCTTGCCAAAAAGCTTTTGTCACCAACCGAGTCGGGGACTTTGGTTTATTGCTCGGTATTTTAGGCATCTACTGGGCTACCGATAGTTTTGACTTTATCGTCACGGGGCAACGCCTAACGGAACTGGTGGAGTCAGGAGCGATCGCCTCTGGTCTGGCGGCCTTATTTGCCGTGTTGGTCTTTCTCGGCCCCGTGGCGAAATCTGCCCAATTCCCCCTCCATGTCTGGCTGCCCGACGCGATGGAAGGCCCGACCCCGATTTCCGCGTTAATCCACGCCGCCACAATGGTGGCCGCTGGGGTCTTCTTGATTGCCCGGATGTACCCAGTTTTTGAAGAAATTCCCCTGGCAATGGATATCATTGCTTGGACTGGATGCTTTACCGCTTTCTTGGGCGCCACGATCGCGATTACTCAGAACGACATTAAAAAAGGATTAGCTTATTCCACGATTTCCCAGCTTGGCTATATGGTCATGGCAATGGGAGTCGGGGCTTACGGCGCCGGGTTATTCCACTTAATGACCCACGCTTATTTCAAAGCCATGCTATTCCTCTGTTCTGGCTCAGTGATTCATGGCATGGAAGCCGTGGTCGGCCATGACCCCGTACTGGCTCAGGATATGCGTCTGATGGGGGGTCTGCGTAAATATATGCCGATTACCGCCACTACCTTTTTAATTGGCACTTTGGCCATTTGCGGGATTCCTCCCTTTGCCGGGTTCTGGTCAAAAGATGAAATCCTCGGCAGTACCTTTGCCGAAGCACCCGCCATGTGGGTGGTTGGTTGGCTGACCGCTGGTGTAACCGCTTTCTATATGTTTCGGATGTACTTCAACACCTTTGAAGGCAAGTTCCGAGGCAATGAAATCGATATCCGCAATCAACTTTTAGCCACGGCTAATGGTGGTCAACCAGCAATCGCTTTTGGGCCGGGAGCAATGGATCCCAAAGAATTGGCTCACGGCCATGATGGTGACAACTGCGACCACGGTCATAGTGAATATCCCCATGAGTCGCCTTTGACCATGACTTTCCCCTTAATGGCTCTAGCAGTACCTTCAGCGCTGATTGGATTAGTCGGCACCCCGTTTGCCAACTACTTTGAAGAGTTCATTCATCCACCCAGTGAAACTTTGGCGGAAGTCCTAGAACACGCTGAGGAATTTGATTTGACTGAGTTTCTGGTGATGGGGGGTTCTTCCGTGGGCATTGCCCTGATTGGGATTACCATCGCTTCGCTGATGTATATGAGTCGCAAAATTGACCCCGCAGCGATCGCCCAAAAAATCCAACCCTTGTATCAGTTATCTCTGAATAAGTGGTACTTCGATGATATCAATGACTTCCTCTTTGTCAAAGGTTCTCGCCGGTTAGCCCGACAAGTCCTAGAAGTGGATTCCCGCGTCGTCGATGGGGCCGTCAATCTGACGGGTTTGGTGACGGTGATTACCGGAGAAGGATTGAAATACTTCGAGAATGGTCGCGCCCAATTCTACGCCTTAATCGTGTTTGTCGCGGTTTTGGGTTTAGTGATTATTTCTGGTGTCACCTAAAAATGTCAACGGTTATTGGCTGTTGGTTATTTGTTGTTGGTTATTTGTTGTTAGTTATTTGTTGTTAGTTACTGGTTGTTTGATGATAACCAATAACGAATAACTAACAACAAATAACAAATAACGAATGACGAATAACCAATAACGCTGAACGGTGAACCAATAACGAACAACCAACAATGATTTCTTATATGACTGATTTTCCCTGGCTGACTTTCATAATTTTATTTCCCATTGTGGCAGCCCTGGCAATTCCATTGTTGCCAGATAAAGATGGTCAGACCGTAAAGTGGTATTCCTTGATTGTGGCGTTGATTGACTTTGCCGCGATCGCTTACGCTTTCTGCAATCACTACGATCTGAGCAATCCCGACCTGCAACTGGTGGAAAGCTATGCTTGGGTGCCCAATCTGGATTTAAACTGGTCTGTGGGTGCCGATGGCTTGTCCATGCCCTTAATTCTACTGACTGGTTTTATTACCACCTTGGCAATTTTGGCCGCTTGGCCCGTCACCTTTAAGCCCAAGCTGTTCTATTTCTTAATGTTGGCCATGTACGGTGGTCAAATTGCGGTGTTTGCCGTCCAGGATATGCTGCTGTTTTTCCTGGTCTGGGAACTAGAACTGGTGCCGGTTTATCTGATTTTGTCCATTTGGGGGGGCAAAAAACGCCTCTATGCCGCCACTAAGTTTATTCTCTACACTGCCGGTGGTTCTCTGTTTATTTTGGTCGCAGCCCTGGCAATGGCATTTTATGGCGATACGGTGACGTTTGATATGAGAGCGATCGCCGCCAAAGACTATGCCATAAACTTCCAACTGCTCATATACGGTGGCTTTTTAATTGCTTACGGCGTGAAATTGCCCATTTTCCCCCTGCATACCTGGCTGCCGGATGCTCACGGGGAAGCCACCGCACCGGCACATATGTTACTGGCTGGCATTCTGCTGAAAATGGGTGGATATGCCCTAATTAGAATGAACGTGGGAATGCTCCCGGAAGCCCATGCCCAATTTGCCCCGGTATTGGTAATTTTGGGGGTGGTGAATATTGTCTATGCGGCGTTAACTTCTTTTGCCCAAAGAAATCTCAAGCGGAAAATCGCTTACTCTTCCATTTCTCACATGGGCTTTGTCCTAATTGGCATTGCTTCATTTAACGATTTAGGCATGAGTGGGGCAATGCTGCAAATGATTTCCCACGGTTTAATTGGTGCCAGTCTCTTCTTTATGGTGGGAGCTACCTACGATCGCACTCATACTTTGATGTTGGATGAAATGGGTGGCGTTGGGCAAAAAATGAAGAAGATTTTTGCCATGTGGACTACTTGTTCTTTGGCTTCTTTAGCCTTGCCGGGAATGAGTGGATTTGTGGCGGAGTTAATGGTCTTTGTTGGCTTTGCCACCAGTGATGCTTATAACCCGATTTTTAGATTAGTGGTGGTAATTTTGGCCGCAGTTGGGGTCATTTTGACGCCAATTTATTTGCTGTCCATGTTGCGGGAAATTCTCTACGGACCGGAAAATAAAGACTTAGTAGAAAGTCAAGTTTTGGTGGACGCCGAACCCAGAGAAGTATTTATTATTGCTTCTTTGTTGGTGCCGATTATTGGCATTGGGGTCTATCCCAAATTAACCACGCAAATTTATGATGCGACAGCGCAACAGTTGAATGCAAGACTCAGAGAAGTCATCCCCAGCCAGAAAACGGTTTTCTTGCCGAAATCTCTGTCACCTAACCAAGCACTCAACCAAGATGCTGATAGAAACCCGGTTGCTCCTTCCGTGGCTTTATCAGAACCAATGCAAGCCCCCGCAATTGGGGAAGCTTGGTAATTTTTGCCGGTGAAATTCTCTGAATCGATAGACTCAAGAAACCGGGTTTTTTGCTACGCCTCAGAAATTATTTTGGCATATGGAAAAACCCGGTTTCTACAATTTAGAAAAACTTATAAAACTCCCCAAACTTTAACAGTCCCATCAGCACTGCCACTGGCTAAAATATACGATTTGCCGAATCCCGTTAAGCTGAAACAGAGAGAATTCACGGACTCAGAATGTCCATTCAAAGTTCTTAGTTGTTGACCATTATAAAGGTTCCAAATTTTAATACTGGTATCGGCACTGCCACTGGCAAGTTGATGCCCATAGGGACTAAATGCTACAGTTGTCACCGCATCTTTATGAGCTTCAAATGTGCCATAAGCCTCGTTATTTTTCATGTTCCAAATTTTGACGGTGCCGTTGTCTCCGGCAGCGGCGAGAAGTCCAGACCTGCCACTAAAAGCGACTTGATTGATGCCATCGGAGTTGGTTTTAAAATTGTGCAAGAGTTCGCCGGTGACTGGATGCCAAATTTTGACGGTGCCATCGCTACTGCCACTGGCTAAAATATCTCCCTCCCGATTAAAAGATAGAGAACTTACCCGGTCAGTATGTCCGGTTAAAGTTAATAATTTTTGTTTGGTTTGTAAGTTCCATAATTTAATGGTTTCATCGGCACTACCCGTGGCGAGAATTTCCCCATTCGGGCTGATGGCGATCGCATCAATGCGTTCAGAATGCCCCGCTAAAGATTGGATTTCTTGATGGTTTTCTAGATTCCACAGTTTAATCGTGGTATCGTTGCCACCACTGACTAAGGTCTGACCGTCGGGACTGAAGGCGATCGCCCAGACTCCGCCTTGGTGGCCTCGCAGGGTTTGGATTAAGTTACCTGTGCGTAAATTCCACAATTTAATAATGCCGTCTTCACTGCCACTGGCTAAAATTGGCCCCGTGGGACTGACGGTGACGACTTCCACCCAACTGGAATGACCGATGATGCTGAAAAATTCTTCTCCTGCGTGCAGATTATACAGTTTGGGCGGTTCTTGGGTTTGATTCCCACCTAAAATTTGCCCATCGGGGGTAAAAATCACGGATTCGGCAAATTCCACATCTCCACCGAGGGTATTTTTTTCTTCCGTTGTCACCGGATCCCAGATTTTGATGGTGCGATCGCCGCTACCCGTGGCTAAAATCTTGCCATTGGCACTGAACGCCACGGAACTGACCCAATCAGAATGACCGCGCAGAGTAATATGCTTGTAACTCCTGAGATCCCAAAGTTTGACACTTTGATCCGCACTTCCACTGGCCAAAGTTTTACCATCGGGACTAAATGCCAGAGAATTCACCCCTAAAGAATGTCCTTTTAACGTCGCGATCGCCTTGCCGGTTTTCACCTGCCACAGTTTAACCGTGGCATCTTCGGATCCACTGGCTAACATCTCTCCATCTGGGCTGAATGCTACGGTGTAAACCCAGTCATAATGTCCGGTCAAAGTAAGTTGACTGATTCGCGTGCGTAAGTCCCAGACTTTAATGGTACTGTCGCCACTGGTGGCTAACATCTCCCCATTGGGACTGAACACTACGGCATATACCCAGTCGTAGTGATCCTCCATCGTGTATAAAGGCTGAGATGAAATCTCACCATTGCCACCAGGCACCAAATCCCAGATTTTAATGGTGTTGTCTTTACTGCCACTGGCCAGCATTTTCCCATCAGGACTAAATGCCACCGAAGTCACCCACCGGCCATGATCTTTGAGGGTCTGAATCACTTTACCCGTGGAGACATTCCACAGCTTGATGGTACTGTCTCCACTGCCACTAGCCAGCATGGTGCCATCGGGACTAAAGGCCACGGAATCCACCCAATCAAGATGTCCCGTGAAGATCCGCTCTTCCAGACCTCTTTGGATATGCCAAAGTTTGATGATATTGTCATTGGTGCCACTGGCTAACATCTGGCCATCGGGACTAATGGCAATGGCATAGACCCGGCTGGAATGTCCACCGAGAGTACGGATACATTTGAAAAACCGATAAGGGTTATATTGCTTGAGTGCGTCTCTGACCTTGGGATGTGGATTGTGCTTGAGCAGCATATAGGCGGCTCTGGCGATCGGTTCTGAGTCATCTTGCAATGCCGCAATTACTTGGTCTAATCCTTTTTCTCCTTGATGCAACGCCTGTTTTAAACCAGTGATTCTTAACTTGAGATGGGCGAGAACCCGATCGCGATCTTCTTGATTTTGAGATGTTTTTGTCATAGTTTAATTGTTGATAGATGTTTATGCTCAGTTTGACTTATTTTTCGGTTCGGAGCGATCGCCTCGCCGGACGCAAGGGGAACGCCTTTGTTTGGGTTATTTAATTCGCTTAGGTGCAAAGGCTTCTCCGATTAGTAACTGTTGAGGAACTGTGAGGCTTTTCTGTTTTTGGCTGATTGCCGTCCGCTTTGTCACAGATTAACCCACCCCTGTCACGACATTTTTTTCTGGGATATCTGATTTTTTCCTTTGGCTTAAATTTGCTTAAACTTGCTTAAAGTTAATTTTTGGCAATCCCTCATGGGGTTAAACAGATCGTTTTTGTAATCTATCAATTTATGCCGATTCATTTCCGTTTATTTCCGAAATACTTTTCTCTAATTTTGCCATAGATAATTAAATAAAATAGGGGGATAAATCATCAATATTTTACTGAAAATATTTGATATTTTACTAAATATCTTGAGGTTTTAGTCGAAAAGTTTTGTTGACAAAGCTTAACATAAAGATACAAAGACTGTTGACCTTTGACCCGGATCGATCGGTTGTAAGGGCGATCGCCAGCTAAATCCTACCAAAATAGGCTATTCCTGAAATATCGCCGCCACCATGTAGGGGCAATTTGACCCCAAAAGGGCAATTTTTCGTCCCCCTGTCTAGAAACCTAAAGATATTCTATAAATATTTTTGCCTTGTCTGGGTTACAGTCTAGCTAGAGTCGATTCTGTGGCTACAATTGCCGATGCAAGCTGTTTCTGGAGGCGATTCCCTCCCTACTTTACTTTCTGTATATTTACTTTCTGTATATTTACTGAATATTTACTGAACTCAAAAGGAGATGTTTCGGCGAAAATGCGATCGTTCATTGACATAAACACCGATCCGAGAACCAAGATTTCCCATTCACAAGAGCCCATTTGACTAAAATCGGGGATGACTTTCAGAATAGAAACGGATTCCCATTATCCCAAACGATTTAGATGAATCAGAACGTTGAAGTTTTACCGGATCAAAAAGCGCTGATCGAGCGATCGCTCAACTTAGTCGTAAGTAAAATTAAAGCCGCGATCGCTCAAAGAGATCGTTGTACCATTGCCTTATCTGGTGGCAGCACTCCCAAAGCCTTATATCAAGCATTAGCCCAGGAAAATCTTCCCTGGGAAAAAATCCATGTGTTTTGGGGAGATGAGCGTTATGTCAGTGCGGATCGTCCAGACAGTAACCAGCGCATGGCCCGCGAAGCATGGCTCGATCGGGTGAACATCCCTGAAGGTAACATTCATCCCATGCCCACGGACGCCGGAGATCCAGGGATTGACGCCCAAAAGCACGATCGCGAACTCCAAGAGTTTTTCGGGGTCTCACCCGGAGAAATCCCGGTGTTTGACATTATTTTGCTGGGAATGGGCGATGATGGCCATACAGCGTCTCTGTTTCCCCACACCGAGGCCCTAGAAGTGCGCGATCGCCTGGTGACTGTGGGCAACAAAGATGGTCAACCCCGAATTACTTTCACCGTGCCGCTAATTAACCAAGCCATTAGTGTCATATTTATCGTGGCTGGTGCCAGCAAAAAAGATGCCTTAACTCAAGTATTTGCCCCACACCCTGACGGCAACACTTATCCATCCGGGTTAATTCAGCCGCAAATCGGCGAACTGTGGTGGCTGCTCGATCGGGCCTCTTTCCCCGAACTCTGAAATCTCGTTCACCAATTGTGAAGTCTTCAGTTCAGAAATGGAAATAACAAATGAGCTATTGATTATAGAACTGGTGAATTTCAGAATTTAGCTAGGATCTTTTAGATTTAAGGAAAACTATGATTGTCTGTCCCAATTGTAACCACCAAAACCCAGAGGGCGCCGCAGCCTGTGAAGCTTGCTACAGTCCCTTACCTGCCACCACCAGTTGCCCACAGTGCGGGGCAACGGTGCAAACTGATGCCACATTCTGCGGTCAATGTGGCTATAATCTTCAGCCGAGCACTGCCGAGTCAGAAGCCCAGGAACCAGCGATCGGCAGCGATCCGTTGTCAGGGGAAATTCCCGCCACCGCAGTCTCCAACTCAGAAGCAAATTCTAATCAGGAATTTGAAGCGGCACAACCCCTGACGCCACCGGATCCACTCTTAGGGGTGAGCCCCGGTTTGGAGTCAGAAACCAGCACTCCGACCCCAAAACCTGTGGTGACAGCCCAGCCATCGCCTCCACCCCCGGCGCCTAGTTCCGCGACCCAACTGCAAGTGCAAACCGCTCGATTGGTTCATGTTCAAACCAATACCACCCTGGAGTTGCCCCAACATCTCGATGTGATTCATATCGGCAAACCTAATGATATGATTCCGCCGGATATTGATGTGTCGGGGTTTGCTAGTTCTGAGATTGTCTCGCGAATTCATGCGGATATTCGGGTAGAAGCCGATGCCTTTTATCTCGAAGATGTGGGCAGTTCTAATGGCACCTACATTAATAATTTACCGTTGCCCAAAGGAAATCGTCATCGCCTGCGACCGGGCGATCGCATTGCCTTGGGGAAAGGAGACTTGATGACTTTTCTATTCCAGCTTTCCAGTTGTTAGCTTTTTTTGGGGGCGGATTTGTTGGCAAAGCGGATACAGATAGACCGTAGGTGAGGGTTGCATAACAGTTCCGATCCTACCTTTTGACTTTCTGCTAAAGCGAGGAGCAAATTTTTCTCCTCGCTTTGGTCAACAAATATTAAACCGGCTGAATAAGATTAATCAAACGCCCGATATATGCTTAAAATTTAATCAGGGGCAATTGCCCAAAACAACGGATCGCGTCTGAAAAACTAAGCCCAGCGATGTCACTTTTTTTAATCTATTAGGACTTACGCACGGGCGCTAAATTTAGTATTTTCTAGGTACTCTTCCGTGGTGGTGGTTGCCCCGATCCATATTATTAGGGCGTAAATCCGATGAATTTATTTAACCCCTGCTTAGAACCAGGGATTTTTCTTCTTGCGATCGATGCAGGCAACCAGGTCGGTTAACGCTCAAGCGGGATGCTACCGTGATTACAATAACTTTACTCCATCCCAATCAGTCGAAGCCAATTCAGACCTGGCGATTTCAAACAGAATCGGTAATTCGGATTGGGCGATCTTCGACTAATCATGTTGTCCTATATAGTGCAGTTGTTTCTCGGCAACACATTGAGTTGCGAAAAATTGGCGAGCAATGGGAATTGATTAATTTAGGTAGTAACGGCACTTACGTTGATGGCGTAAATGTGGCACATATACAGTTGCCAAATCAAGCGATTATTCGTTTAGCTATCTCCGGCCCAAGTATTAAATTTCATCTGCATTCTTATGTGACGCCAACCGAGTCAAAAGACTCTAATTTAGATGACTGGATGAATTCCGAACCCGGGGAGATGGACACCACCGAAGAAGATATAACCGAATCGGTTCCCCCGTTTCCAGTTCGAGGGTCATAATCAGGGTGTGTCTTGATAATTATTCTAGTCATGCTTGTTTTTTCGCTCTGGGTTAGCGCTTCGTTAATTTTAAGGTTTTGAACAGCTTTGAACGGCATGGAATATGGTGGAATATGATGGAGTATTATTTAGTCGCGATATTAGTTTTAGTTTTTTACTTGGTGATATTGGTGTCAAAAAGTGGCAGAATTCGTGATAAAAATACCACAGAAAGCGATCGCCAGATTGAAAGCATTCATCAGCTATTGGAAGACATTCAAGCCAATCAGCAATCTGGACTAAATTACCTAAAAGACCCCTTTCAATTAGCCAGAATTGAACAAAAACTGGATATACTTTTACAAGAGTTTGACATTAAAAATAACGAGAATAACTCTAGCTATCCGATTCAGAACCAAACAGAATTTGATGTGATGCTAAATGCTGTTCCCGTAGATAAAAAAATTGCTGTCCTGAAAACGGTGAGAATGCTCACAGGTTTGGGACTGAGGGAAGCTAAAGAGTTAATTGAATCAAGACTTCCTGTGGTGGTGAAGGCGAAGCTATCCGCAGCCGAAGCAGAAAAAGCGAAGAATTTGTTAGAAGAAGCTGGGGCAGATGTTTTTTTAAGATAATTTAAGATAATTAGAAATCAGGTATTAGCTGACTGCTGATACCTGATTTCTCAAAGCTGACTGCCTATAATTCTATACCCATTTGTTTCATGCGATCGCGAAGTTCTTGTAACTTCGCTTCAGCGAGATCGGCCCGCTGTTTTTCTTGTTCAGCCCGCTGTTTTTCTTGTTCAGCCCGCTGTTTTTCTTGTTCGGCTAATTCTTCACCTAACAAGATTAAATTACCGTCGCGATCGTAAAAGCGTAACCAAGTGGCTTTTTCTTTAAGGATAGTTCCTGACCAGGTTCCTAACCATAAGCCCAAACTTTCACACCACAACCATTGGCGATCGTTAGGGGCGATCGCCTCATAGCGTAAATTGCCCCCCAAACGCCATCCTTCTAATGAGTTTTCCTCAAAAGGATCGTAGATAAAATAATATTCGGTTCGGAAGGTTCGCTCATAAAGGTCTTTTTTCTTGCCCCGATCTACTTTGGCCGTAGAAGGGGACATTAATTCGACAATTACATCGGGATAGCGTCCTTCTTCTTGCCAAACCACCCAACCTTGACGTTCTTTTGTGCCATCTACATTTAACGCCACAAAAAAGTCCGGTCCTTTATAATCCCGATTTCGTGCCTGTTCGCTACTATAGTAAACGAACATATTTCCACCAGTAAAATAATCATCGCGTCCTTGATAAGCTTTGTGGATAGCTTTAATTAGGACACTTATGGCGATGCGATGGCGATTACTTTCCAATGGTTCTCCGTCGTCAAAAATTAAATTCGTCGGGGGGGGTTCTGGAATCCAATCATCTTCAATATCTTCAATATTTTCAATATCTTTAATATCGTCAATTGTCGATGATATTTCGCGAGTCAATTCGACTTGAGACATAGTGAAATTCCGCAATTTCTAAACGATAATTAAAAATTGATAATTGATAATTGATAATTAAAAGTTGACAATTGATAATTGATAATTTCTTGGTATTATTTGTAGGATCGATTATCAATTATTAATTGTCAATTATCAATTGTCGATGATATTTCGCGAGTCAATTCGGCTTGAGACATAGTGAAATTCCGCAATTTCTAAACGATAATTAAAAATTGACAATTGATAATTGATAATTGATAATTAAAAATTGACAATTGATAGTTTTTTGGGATTGTTTGTATTGTCAATTATCAAGTGTCAATTATCAATTATCAATTAATATCCCCCACACCCCAACTAACCAACAACAAACAACTAACAACCAACAACCAACAACCAACAACCAACAACCAACAACCAACAACAAACAACCAACAACAAACAACAAACAACCACTAACAATCAACCATTACTTTTTTTGCCAATAATTAAATTAATTGAGGAGGATAATGATTCAGAGTTACCCGAACCAATCAATATTGTAGAGCCATTGATTAATTCGATTTGCACTCCGCGATCGCCACTGACATTATATGCCGTTCCTTTGGCTCCCAAACGGACTCCCCAACCACCATATTCTCGCAAAGGTTTATATTGAATCGGTTCACAGCTTTGGATGTTTTTAAACGGAATTTTAATCTGAGAAAACAACAAAGGATAAAAGCTGATGACCAAACCATCGCTTCTAATTTCTGTGATTAATTTCGTCACATAAAATACCCAGGGTAAACCGATGCCAAAAATTAGCCCAAATAGGATTAAAATAATATGGAGAACCCAATGGTCTTGCCAGTCAGAATCCAAGAAAAAAGGACTAAATGCTGCCCAAAGAGCAGTCAAGGAGGTGCCAGTGAGTACGATCCAAATCCAAGGTTGACGGAATTGTTGCACTTCCCGAAATAATAGGGTGGCGTAATCCTCCTCCGTGATACTAATTTCTTTGGCCATTGATGGCCAATCAAGTTTTTCCACGACTTTCTGCTATACTCCCCGATCAAGTATTTTGAATGATGCTGGATAGCTGGTCGGTTTGAATCTGCCTAAAATTTGATCAAAATATCATCAAAATCTCCAACGGAAAAGTAGGCAACCGAATATCTATCCACTGGAATCATAGTATGCTGAATTTTTCCCAAACCGATCGCGGCTTCCCGTCGCGTCAATCTCTTCTATTCTATCTATTCTGGCCACTGTGAGGGGCGATCGCCCCTCAAAATTTCCTCATGGGCAGATTTGGCTGGCTTTTTTTGTTAAAATTTTATCGATTAGTCAACAAAAATTAACATTTTAGATGAGAGTGGGGGTCTGGTTGATAGAATCAACCCCATTAGGTAGTCTCACCACCAGCCCCCCTTAATTTAAAACTTCAAAGATTAGATATGGCAAAACAGCGCGTGCTCTCCGGAGTTCAACCGACCGGAAATTTACATCTGGGTAACTATTTAGGAGCAATTCGGAATTGGGTTGAACAACAAAGCCAGTATGACAATTTCTTCTGTGTGGTGGATTTACACGCCATCACCGTACCGCACAATCCAGCAACTCTGGCAGAAGACACTTACACCATTGCTGCCTTGTATTTGGCTTGTGGCATTGATTTGGAGTATTCCACCATCTTTGTCCAGTCCCATGTATCTGCCCATAGCGAACTGGCATGGCTACTGAACTGTATCACCCCACTCAACTGGCTGCAAGACATGATCCAGTTTAAAGAGAAAGCATTGCGTCAAGGGGAAAATGTCAGCGCCGGTTTATTGAATTACCCGGTACTGATGGCCGCAGATATTTTACTGTATCAGGCGGATCGGGTGCCGGTGGGAGAAGACCAAAAGCAGCATTTAGAACTCACTCGTGATATTGCGGTGCGGGTGAATCACCAATTTGGCAAGAAAAAAGAGCCTGTGCTGAAACTACCAACCCCCCTGATCCAAAAAGAAGGGGCAAGGGTGATGAGTTTGACTGATGGCCGGAGTAAAATGTCTAAGTCCGATCCGTCGGAAATGAGTCGGATTAATGTGCTGGATTCTCCAGAGGCGATCGCGAAAAAAATCAAGCGCTGTAAAACGGACATGGTAAAAGGATTGTGGTTTGACGATCCCGAACGTCCCGAATGCAATAACCTGCTGACGATTTATTCTCTGTTGAGCGGCAAAACTAAGGAAGAAGTGGCTGCGGAATGTCAGGATATGGGCTGGGGTCAATTTAAACCGTTGCTCACAGAAACGACCATTGCTGCCCTACAACCGATTCAACAAAAATATCACGCGGTGATGGATGACCGGGGTTATTTAGAGTCGGTGTTGCGAGAAGGCAGAGAAAAGGCCAGCGCGATCGCGAATCAAACTCTCCACCAAGTAAAAACTGCTCTGGGTTATTCCCATCCCCTGTAACTTTATTTTCAGTGGGAAACTGAGAAGAAAAGATATTAAACTAAAATAGAAGCCGGTGAAGTTTCAAGGTGAAGTTTCAACGGGCTTCTATTTTAGTTTTTGCTGGAAAAAATTAACCCGTAAAACCCTTAAATCTTAATTATTATGACTGCACAAACCCCAGCCAATCTGTCCCAATCAGAACCAGCCGTCTCTCGGTTTGCGGCGGCAATTAAATCCGGTGAATTTTTAATCACCGCCGAAGTAATGCCCCCGAAAGGAGGCGACCCGAAAGATATGCTAGAAATGGCTCAAGGTCTAAAAAATCGGGTTCATGCGGTGAATATCACTGACGGCAGTCGGGCAGTGGTGCGGATGTCTCCGGTGGTGGCATCGGCAATTTTATGGCAAAATGGCATTGAACCGATTTGTCAAATTGCCTGTCGCGATCGCAACCGAATTGGCTTACAAGCAGACCTAATGGGCGCCCATGCCCTCGGAATTCGCAACATCCTAGCACTCACTGGCGACCCCGTGAATGCCGGGGATCATCCTGACGCCAAAAGTGTGTTTGATTTAGAATCCGTGCGCCTATTAAAGCTGATTAATTCCCTGAATCAAGGCATTGACTGGAACTATAATCCTTTAACCAATGGTGCCACTAATTTATTTGCCGGTGCCGCCGTCGATCCCCAGAGTAAAAGTTGGTCGGGTTTACAAAGTCGCTTTGAGAAAAAAGTTGAAGCCGGGGCGCAATTTTTCCAAAGTCAATTGATTTGTGATTTTGACCGACTGGATAAATTTATGCATGAAATTGCTGCCGGAAGCAATAAACCAATTTTAGCCGGAATCTTCCTGTTAAAATCGGCCAAAAATGCGGCATTTATTAATCGTTGTGTCCCCGGTGTGAATATTCCTGATTCTATGATTACTCGGTTGGCGAATGCCAAAAATCAACTGCGCGAAGGGATGTTAATTGCCGCCGAACAAGTGAAAATGGCCAGCCAAATTTGTCACGGAGTGCATCTGATGGCGGTGAAACGGGAGGATTTAATTCCGGAAATTCTCGATTTGGCGGGAATTTCACCGCTGTAGTGATAATAAGGCAGTCTTTCTAGTTGATACTCCCCGCCTGAACGGCGGGGATTCTTAAGCAATCCAAAACTGGATTCTTAATGGCATTATCAAAGTGCCACTACTGACTCCTTCAAGGGAAAACCTTAAAGTTGCCGCTACTTTTTTGAGGATATTAGCCGCACC
>JAABRM010000069.1 GCA_011390955.1 Oscillatoriales cyanobacterium
CGATCGCTGTCTCATAAGACTGTATTAAATACTTGGAAATATGCGGATAATCGCTATCATGTGGAAATGCAGAAAACCCAGAAAAATATTCCCAGTTTTGGTCGGACAAAAGAGATTGCCCCAGAAAGTGTTTTTGAATGTTTTATGATTGCCAATCGGGAATTAAAATTACCCCGGTGGATTCGTTTAGGCAAATGGATGAGTAAGGCAAAAGTGACGCTTGTCAAGAAAGAAGAGGTAAAGCGATCGCAGTCTGAAACGGATTTTCTCTATCCCTATCCTTTGAATCCATTGGATGTCATGTTTACCCATCAAGTATTTAGTTATGATACCATTAATATGCCCCCAGTAAGTTTAATTAAAAATGTCAAATTGCGAGGGCAATATTATGACACTCTCTGGGGTAAAATACCGGCAAATATGGCATATCGTTTTAGTTGATTGTTGTTGGTTGATTGTTGTTGGGTGATTGTTGTTGGTTGATTGTTGTTGGTTGATTGTTGTTGGTTGATTGTTGTTGGTTGATTGTTGTTGGTTGATTGTTGTTGGTTGATTGTTGTTGGTTGATTGTTGTTGGTTGATTGTTGATTGTTGATTACTCTTTACTCTCTCCTCTATCCTCTATCCTCCAAACCCCCACACCCAAATTATGCCCTATAGTTTAGTTTTGAATTTAATCCCTACTTCCCCAATTTATCCTCAGTATTTAACTGGGCGACATTTTCACGCGCTATTTTTAACTTTGGTATCTGCGGTCGATCGCGAACTGGGGGATTTATTGCATGAGTCAAATAGCGATAAAGCCTTTACCTTGAGTCCGCTGCAAGTGACTCATGTTCCTAAACCTGAGAATTATATCCATTGTTTACAATGGCAACATTCTCAGCCAATTTCTCCCGGAACTCCCTGCTGGTGGCGAATTTCTCTGTTAGACGATCGCCTATTTCAGCGATTAACTCAATTGTGGTTATCCCTGGATTTAGAAAATTCTTGGCATTTAGGATCGGCGGTTTTGAAGATTACCAGTATTTTAACCAATCCTAACCCCAATCAGCCTTGGGCAAAAGCCATGAGTTATCAGCAAATTTATGAGGAAGCCTCAGAAAGCGATCGCAAATTTAGCTTAATTTTTTGTACCCCGACCAGTTTTCGTCAGGGAAAATATGATTGTGCTTTGCCCAACCGAGAGGCGGTATTTCAGAGTTTAATTAATCGCTGGAATAAATATAGCATGATGCCGTTTAATTCAGAGTCATTTGACCAGATATTTCCCAGCTTTTTTGATATTAAAACGGAATTAGTCCAGGATAATCGGAGTAAGTTTATCGGTTGTGTGGGCAAAGTTGGTTATCAAATAATGGGCAATCTTGACCCTTTAATTGTTAAACAAATCAATGCCCTAGCTGACTTTGCTTTATATGCTGGAGTGGGTCGAAAAACCACAATGGGTATGGGCATGGTTCGGCGGTTTAACCGATAGTTTTTGCCTGGTAGGGTGCGTTAGGCGGTCAGTTTTACCAGAGATTTATCAAGGTTGATTAAACCGCCGTAACGCACCGATTATAAAATGGTGCGTTACGGCGCTGAATCTAATTTATTTGCTGGGAATAATTAAGTTAACTCAGCGCCTAACACACCCTACGAAATTAACGATTATTAACGATTATAAAATGGTGCGTTACGGCGCTGAATCTAATTTTTTCGCTGGGAGTAATTAAGTTAATCCAGCGCCTAACACACCCTACGAAATTAACGATTATTAACGATTATAAAATGGTGCGTTACGGCGCTAAATCTAATTTATCCGCTGGGAATAATTAAGTTAACTCAGCGCCTAACACACCCTACAAAACTACTAATATAGGTAACAATCCATGAATGAATCAGAGTATATTCCCATTGCGGCATTAAATCATTATGCCTATTGTGAACACCGTTGTTGGCGGATGTTTTGTGCTGGTGAATTTAGCGAAAATCAGTACACCATTGAGGGGACAAGTTTACACGATCGCGTCCATACAACCAGCTATATAACCAGTGAAAATAACCGAGAAGAAACGGAACAAGTCCGGGCAATTTGGTTAAAGTCAGCGCAGTATCAATTAATCGGTAAGTCGGATTTAATTGAGTCTAAAGATGGGCAATTGTACCCGGTGGAATATAAACGAGGCAACCGGGGAGAGTGGGATAATGATGCGTTGCAAGTGGTGGGTCAAGCCTTATGTTTGGAAGAAATGACCGGCAAAAAAATTGACCAAGGTTTTGTCTATTATGCCCATTCCCATCAGCGAGTTTCCGTCGATATTTCCCCGGAAATGCGGCAAGAAGCGATCGCGATTATTGGGAAAATTCAAGCCTTATTTACAACCGGAAAAATGCCCCCATCGGTGTATAGCCAACGGTGTCAAGGGTGTAGTTTATTCAGTCAATGTTTGCCCCAAGCGGTGCAAAAAGTTGGGCGATATCAAGAATAGAAACCAAGGAGAAAAAATATGGGAACCGTGTACATTACGCAAGAAGATGCGTTAATTGGTAAAACCGATGAACGATTAAACGTCAAATTCCAAAAAGAGAAGTTATTAGATGTGCCCTTGATTAAAATTGATGGGGTGGTGGTTTTGGGTCGGGCGACAGTTTCTCCAGCGGTGGTGACAGAGTTACTAACTCGGAAAATACCCCTAAGTTTTTTAACCAAAAATGGTAAATATTTAGGTCGCTTAGAACCAGAAGTGACCAAGAATATTTTTGTCCGTAAAGCCCAATGGCAAGCAGCGGGAGAATCAGCCAAAGCGGTTCATGTGGTGCGGGCTTTTGTCCGAGGCAAATTGAAGAATTACCGCAGTAGTTTGATGCGCTGTCAACGGGAAAATTTGGGAGTAGATTTAAGTTTAAGTATTGCCCAAATTAAGCAAAGTATTGAATCCCTGGAAAATACTAATTCTATTGATTCATTGCGGGGATATGAAGGGGCAGGAAGTGCGGCGTATTTTGGCTGTTTTCACCGCTTAATTCGCAACCCAGAATTTACTTTTAAAACCCGCAACCGGCGACCTCCCACTGACCCGGTAAATTCCCTGTTGAGTTTTGGTTATGCGTTGCTGCGTCACGATGTTCAAAGTGCGGTAAATATTGTGGGGTTCGATCCATATTTAGGCTATCTTCATGTGGAACGTTATGGTCGCCCTTCTTTAGCCTTAGATTTAATGGAAGAGTTTCGCCCTTTGGTAGTGGATGCAATGGTGCTGGCTGCGATTAATAAAGGGGCTTTATGTCCCGCAGATTTTGTCAGCGAACCGATTAGTCGGGCGGTGTCTTTGACCCCGGATGGGTTGAAAACTTTTCTGCGCCTTTATGAACAGAAAAAGCAGTCAACGTTTAAGCATCCGGTGATGGGACGGCAATGCACTTATCAGGAGGCTTTTGAATGGCAAGCCCGACTTTTAGCCAAGTATTTAATGGGAGAAACCGATAAATATCCGCCGTTGGTGTTGAAGTAATGAGCCAAGCGATCGTTTACAGCAATTTTCTATTGAATCTACCACAAACACCTGTAGGGGCGAAGCATGACCGCAGACAAATTATTGCTGAAAATATTAATTTGAATCCGGTCATGCTTCGCCCCTACCGTGGTTTATTAATCTGAAAACCGCTGTATGTCAGGGCGAAGCATTCGGGTAATAAATTTTTGGTTTTTTCCTATATATTTTTTGCCCGGTAAGCGAAGCCATGCCGTCAGGCTTTATGCTTCGCCCCTACAGATTCAACAACGAACAACGAACAACCAACAACAACCAACAACCAACAACCAACAACCAACAACCAACAACCAACAACGAACAACCAACAACCAACAACCAACAACCAACCGATGTATATAGTCGTTTCCTATGATATTTCCGATGATAAACGGCGCACCAAAATCCATAAAACGCTCAGTTCTTATGGACAGTGGATGCAGTATAGTTTGTTTGAATGCTCGCTGAGTGAGACGGAGTATGCGAAGTTACGGGCAAGACTGAGTAAGTTGATTAAGTCAGAGGAGGATAGTATCCGGTTTTATTTTCTTTGTGGTTGCTGCCAGGGTAAAATAGAACGAATTGGGGGCGAACAGCCAATGGATACGACGGTGTTTTTTGCCTGATTCGATGACTGGCGCCCTGGAGTGGCTGGCTAACCGGCTTTCCCGGAAGCCTCGGTTTGAGGATGAGATGAGGCGGTATTTTGCGCGGAGGGGTGGCTGTAAAATAAGCCCAGGGGATTTTTTCCTCTGAAGCCTTTACAGGGTGAAGGTTTGCGGCTTTAGGATTGGTGAACCGATTCGCGCAAATGCTAAAACTCTCTCCCCGCTTAGGTTTCCCCTGATTCGTGTTTGAGGGATGTTGACAAGTTTTGGGGTTTTCATGGTATGATTAAGTCGATTCGCGCAAATGAACCTGGAAAACTAAATAAATCAAGGGTTCCGAGCCCCGGGAGTTGCAACTATATTGAATCCCTATCAGGGATTGAAACAGGAATCTAGCGAGTTATCGTCTAGCTCTCAGCAGGTTGCAACTATATTGAATCCCTATCAGGGATTGAAACTTGAACTCCGAAGATAAAAAAGTAGCGCTTCTGAAGTTGCAACTATATTGAATCCCTATCAGGGATTGAAACTCCCGCTTGCTTTTGTATTATTCCCGCTGCTATGTTGGTTGCAACTATATTGAATCCCTATCAGGGATTGAAACGCCTATTGAAGAGTAAATTAAAAAGCCCGGTATTTCGTTGCAACTATATTGAATCCCTATCAGGGATTGAAACTGGACTATCGATCCATGTTTATCGCCCTCTGCGAGCCGGTTGCAACTATATTGAATCCCTATCAGGGATTGAAACAATCGATTACGAGCATCCGCCAAAAACGACGCCGCGACGTTGCAACTATATTGAATCCCTATCAGGGATTGAAACTTTTTTGATATATTGGGACAGTCCCGCACAGTCCCGGTTGCAACTATATTGAATCCCTATCAGGGATTGAAACATCGCCGGATGAGGCTCAATTACGCTGGGGGATTAAGGTTGCAACTATATTGAATCCCTATCAGGGATTGAAACCCGGAATGTCCCGGAACGTGCGGGAATGTCCCGGTTGCAACTATATTGAATCCCTATCAGGGATTGAAACATTCTAGGCTTTGGGACAGGTGCAATTGGGATAATGTTGCAACTATATTGAATCCCTATCAGGGATTGAAACTGCAATTAGTCTTTTCCCTAGCGCGATCGCTGTCTCGAGTTGCAACTATATTGAATCCCTATCAGGGATTGAAACGAGACTGAAACCGAAGCGATCGCCGAAGCCAAAGCAGAGGTTGCAACTATATTGAATCCCTATCAGGGATTGAAACTAACAGGATATCTACTATCGACTGGAAGGCTTGCGGTTGCAACTATATTGAATCCCTATCAGGGATTGAAACTGCGGAGGTGGGATTGATGGGATAAATCAGCATGAGTTGCAACTATATTGAATCCCTATCAGGGATTGAAACAGAACTTATGGCTATTGCTCTTACTACTTAATCAAGGGTTGCAACTATATTGAATCCCTATCAGGGATTGAAACAGTCTATCAGGTTGACCCAAATTTTGCCCTAGGTGGTTGCAACTATATTGAATCCCTATCAGGGATTGAAACTAAATTCAAATTCGTGATTTGCTAGTTCCCGCCACCGTTGCAACTATATTGAATCCCTATCAGGGATTGAAACGTTGCAAGGCATGGATTTAGCTGCTAATCGCTCAATGGTTGCAACTATATTGAATCCCTATCAGGGATTGAAACCCTTGCTTGCCCCCTCGCTCTCCCCGCCCCCGCGTTGCAACTATATTGAATCCCTATCAGGGATTGAAACTGGTCTCTATTTTGTGGATCGAGATTCTTTAGATATTGTTGCAACTATATTGAATCCCTATCAGGGATTGAAACACTTTAATTGTGAAGACTCCAAACACAACTGACCGAGTTGCAACTATATTGAATCCCTATCAGGGATTGAAACCCGGCTCCTACATATAAAGTATTTACAGAGCGGTTGGTTGCAACTATATTGAATCCCTATCAGGGATTGAAACAGCGGTGGCGGGTTTACCAGTTGCCGTTCCGGCTCCTGTTGCAACTATATTGAATCCCTATCAGGGATTGAAACGCTAGATTCCTTAAGATTAAAGTAAGTTAATCGTGAGTTGCAACTATATTGAATCCCTATCAGGGATTGAAACATAAGCTTTTCTTCTTCGACCACCACGTTCTTCCCGTTGCAACTATATTGAATCCCTATCAGGGATTGAAACACCTTTGCATCCGACGCTAACTACGAAGCCCCCGGCGAGTTGCAACTATATTGAATCCCTATCAGGGATTGAAACGCCTCCGCAAATTGAGAAAGCTCGGTTTCGGACAGAGTTGCAACTATATTGAATCCCTATCAGGGATTGAAACCTCAACTCTTCTATCTAGAAGACGAGGAGCTATATGTTGCAACTATATTGAATCCCTATCAGGGATTGAAACCCGCATTCGGAGTATGGTGCAACCAGCACGTGAAGTTGCAACTATATTGAATCCCTATCAGGGATTGAAACAATTTTTGGGGAAAATGGTACACCAAACCCTGACGCGTTGCAACTATATTGAATCCCTATCAGGGATTGAAACTATTGAAGACTTAATCTCTTGTAATACTCGCTTCGCCGTTGCAACTATATTGAATCCCTATCAGGGATTGAAACGTGGGAGGACGGCCATCTTCTCACCGGCGGCATTAGGTTGCAACTATATTGAATCCCTATCAGGGATTGAAACTGAAAAAGTTTGTTTATGGGCGGAATTAAAACACCAATGTTGCAACTATATTGAATCCCTATCAGGGATTGAAACATGAGCAAGCCAAAGAGTGCAGCAATTCCGGTGGGTTGCAACTATATTGAATCCCTATCAGGGATTGAAACGTGGGATTTCGATTTTTATCCCACATTAAATTTCAAAGTTGCAACTATATTGAATCCCTATCAGGGATTGAAACTTATTTGAGGATCAGACCAAGTATTTATGTGGTGAGTTGCAACTATATTGAATCCCTATCAGGGATTGAAACTCGGTGTTTGTGGGTTGCGCCCCTGGGCTCGATTCCGTTGCAACTATATTGAATCCCTATCAGGGATTGAAACTTCGCTTCCTCTGCTCCTCTGGAAATTTACTGGGATGTTGCAACTATATTGAATCCCTATCAGGGATTGAAACCCGCTAGTGGCTAAAGTGCCTGATCGGATCGCTGGTGGTTGCAACTATATTGAATCCCTATCAGGGATTGAAACTGTACCCTTGATCCTCTCCTCCTCCGGATGCGATTGCGTTGCAACTATATTGAATCCCTATCAGGGATTGAAACAAACCTAAGCATTTAGAAAAGTGGCAGAAAGCGATCGTTGCAACTATATTGAATCCCTATCAGGGATTGAAACTTGGCTACCGGATCTAGCTCCATGCGCCGCCCCTGGAGTTGCAACTATATTGAATCCCTATCAGGGATTGAAACGTTTTCATCCAATAGAGACAACTGTTTCATCTTTTGTTGCAACTATATTGAATCCCTATCAGGGATTGAAACAAGGGAACGTGCAGTTATTGGGTAAGGACAACCTAAGCCGTTGCAACTATATTGAATCCCTATCAGGGATTGAAACATCAAACAAATGCTGGATTTACCAACCTTATACCGCAAGTTGCAACTATATTGAATCCCTATCAGGGATTGAAACATCGCAGACAATACACTATCAATACCCATAACTTAGTTGCAACTATATTGAATCCCTATCAGGGATTGAAACAAGTTAGCTTATCAGGTTGAGCGGATTGACTTGTTTGTTGCAACTATATTGAATCCCTATCAGGGATTGAAACAGGTTTGGGGAACTGATAGGGATGCCTATGTATCCCGTTGCAACTATATTGAATCCCTATCAGGGATTGAAACGACTTTGAAAGGTTCGAGGCATTCGGTGACACCGTAGTTGCAACTATATTGAATCCCTATCAGGGATTGAAACGCTGACCGGATTCGTTCCTAGCAATCACCACGAAAGGGTTGCAACTATATTGAATCCCTATCAGGGATTGAAACAACTCAGGTGATGCGCTATGGCGGTTACATCGCAGAGTTGCAACTATATTGAATCCCTATCAGGGATTGAAACAAATGGTAGTCCGTGGCTTTGAAAACGAGCGAGTTTGTTGCAACTATATTGAATCCCTATCAGGGATTGAAACAGCCGCTAGTGCTGATGGTCAATTTATTAGAATCAGCCTGTTGCAACTATATTGAATCCCTATCAGGGATTGAAACAAATTGTGATAGTTTGACAGTGACATGGATGGGACAAGGTTGCAACTATATTGAATCCCTATCAGGGATTGAAACTAGAGGTTAGGGTACTTGACTCAACGCGACCCTTGGGGTTGCAACTATATTGAATCCCTATCAGGGATTGAAACTTGACGAAACACTAGGTGAATTTACGGTCAACGAATTGGTTGCAACTATATTGAATCCCTATCAGGGATTGAAACGAATCCTTGTTAAGCAATCTTTAATTATTAAAATACTTGTTGCAACTATATTGAATCCCTATCAGGGATTGAAACAGACAGGTCCGCCGGAAGCTATGCAAGCTGTATCCCCTCGTTGCAACTATATTGAATCCCTATCAGGGATTGAAACGGGCAACTGACTGGATATAGCGGCGACGGCCATACGTTGCAACTATATTGAATCCCTATCAGGGATTGAAACGCTCTGCCGCCGTGGTTGCCGCTGTCGGCGCCGGTGGCGTTGCAACTATATTGAATCCCTATCAGGGATTGAAACACAGGCTTTCTATCTCGATCTTCCGAGAAATTAAGTTGCAACTATATTGAATCCCTATCAGGGATTGAAACCGACTCCGGGCGATCGCATTCCCGAACAGGGAAAATCGTTGCAACTATATTGAATCCCTATCAGGGATTGAAACTCCCCAAATTTTGCCCTTGCAACTATACTGAATCCTGATTAGCGACTGAAACAAAGAGGAAAGTATGACAAAAATGCGGGTGGGGCTGTTATTTGGCGGTCGTTCCGGGGAGCACGAAGTCTCGATTATCTCAGCCAGAGCGATCGCCCGTGGGTTGAGTCAGGGCAACAACGCGGATAAATATGAAATGCTGCCGTTCTATATCCAAAAAGATGGCTTGTGGCAAGGGCCAGAGGTGGCGCAACAGGTACTAGAAACCGGAGAAGCGATCGCCTGCCCCAGCAGTATCGAACAGCGATCGCGCTTATGGCAATTCCCGGCAGCCGCTGCGTCCGTAGATGTGTGGTTTCCCATCATCCACGGGCCAAACGGGGAAGACGGCACCATTCAAGGGCTCTTGACCTTAATGCAAACCCCATTCGTGGGCAGTGGGGTGACGGGTTCGGCGGTAGGCATGGACAAATTAGCCATGAAAGACGCCTTCGCCCAAGCGGGGTTATCCCAAGTAAAATACATGAGTGTCAGTCGGTCAGAAGTTTGGTCAAATCCTTGTGTTTTTCCCAAACTCTGCGACAAAATCGAGGAAACCCTGGGTTATCCTTGTTTCGTCAAACCAGCTAACTTAGGGTCGTCGGTGGGCATTTCCAAAGTGCGATCGCGCAGTCAACTAGAAGCCGCCTTAGACAAAGCAGCCGCCTTTGACCGTCGCCTCATCGTGGAAGCGGGAGTAGTCGCCAGAGAGGTAGAATGTGCGGTACTGGGCAATGACCAGCCAAAAGCCTCGGTGGTGGGGGAAATTACCTACCAAAGTGATTTTTACGACTACGAAACCAAATATACGGACGGCAAAGCCCAACTGCATATTCCGGCATCTTTAAGCCCGGAAATTTCCGCCCAAATTCAGGAAATGGCCACCAAAGCATTTTTAGCCATTGATTGTGCGGGGTTAGCGAGAATGGACTTCTTCTATGTCGAAGCAACGGGAGAAATCTTAATTAATGAAGTAAACACCCTGCCCGGTTTTACCTCATTGAGTATGTATCCCCAACTTTGGGCAGCCACGGGCATTCCCTTTCCCGAATTAGTCAATCGCTTGATTCAACTGGCCTTAGAACGACATCCTGGGAGTTAAAATTTCCCAGCATCATTAAATCTTTTTCTGCTAAGTAGGTGAACATAATTAATTGCACTTTTCTGTTCCCACCGATAGGCTGTGGATTCCCGCATTCGCGGGAATGACAGTTTTTTTCTGGTATGGTCTGTGGTGCATTTATTTCTGCCCGTAAACTTATCTTTCAGGAACCGTTGGACCGATCGATCGCTAAAGGTGAAATTTGTTCTGGGATCGTTGATAATTGATCCTGGAGCATTACAGCAATTTTCTCCGCGATTAAACCACACCCGTCGGGGATTAAAATCCCCGCCTGTAGGGGTCAACGGCTGTTGACCCCTACTAAAAGCGGCGGGAATTCATTATCCGGGCGGTTATAGTGATTTCAATTAAGATTGATATAACTAAGTAGGCGAACATAATTAATTGCACTTTTCGTTCTCCACCGTAAATCCTTGGATTCCCGTCGGAGTTTACCCCCGCGAAGGCCGCCATCGGCGGGAATGACAGTTTTTCTCCCGATCTGGTCTGTAGTGCATTTATTTCTGCCCACCTACTTATTTAGGGGCGCAAGCATTGCGCCCCTACAGCAAATCAACATATATTGTAGGGGCGCAATGCTTGCGCCCCCTGATGTTTTATCGAAATCACAATTGAAATAACTATAATGTAGTTTACTGATTAGAAAACCGCTGTAATATTTAACGTTTAACGATTAATCGGTCATTTCCATTCATTGCCAGAAAACGCCAGAAAACGCCAGAAAACGCCAGAAACTAATTCCCAGACAAAATTCCCAGAAACAATGATGAATTCACCTGATGCACAATCATTTTTCAGCCGATCGCCCACCATTCAGCCATTGAATTCAATATCAAGCTGGAAAACTGAAGACTGGTACGATCGCGACTCTTATCAGCAACGGCAGCTAAAGCGGTTGCAGGCGTTGGTTCCCCCGGTGCAACCACCCCCTTTGCAGTTGGGTTACTTGACGCCAAACCAAGAATATCAGGTGCAACGGTTACGGCGTTTAGTCCCACCAGCGCAGCCCATACCGACTTTTCGGCGTCGGCGGCCCCGGACACAGCCCCGGACAGTGGGTGGAGTCAGCCAGATCCCCCCGACAGCAGACATTTCCGTGACGCGATCGGTCCGTACCCCAGGTGTCAGCCCAAGACCCCGCAAAAACCGGATGCGTCGTCCGGCAAGAGGCGTCACCAGATCGTACCCAAGGCTAAGGGTATTGTCCAATATAATCACCCGTTATGGCTGGGGTATTTGTGCGGGAACTTGGATTGTTTTGGTGATTAGCGGTGGACTGGCGGGTAAAGTGTTAATGAATCCTGAATATGCGACGACTTATTCCGCTTCTTATGAGTCCCCGGCAAGTGAAATGCCAAGTCAACAAACAGAAAACCCCTGGTCATTATATGGTGCGATCGGGCTAGGTGGTGCGGGAGTGACTTGGCTGATTTCTCAATGCTTCAAACCGAACTAAGAAACGAACTCAGAAACCGGGTTTCTTATTTGCCTAAAACAGATAACCTTAATTTTCACCACAGAAACCCGGTTTCTAGGTTATCTGCGAGGGACTCAGAAACCGGGTTTCTTATGTGCTTAAAACAGATAACCTTAATTTTCACCAAAGAAACCCGGTTTCTAGGTTATCTGCGAGGGACTCAGAAACCGGGTTTCTTATTTGCTTAAAATAGATAACCTTAATTTTCACCAAAGAAACCCGGTTTCTAAGTAGGTGAACATAATTAATTGCACTTTTCGTTCTCCGCCGATAGGTTTTGGATTCCCGTCGGAGTTTACCCCCGCGAAGGCCGCCATCGGCGGGAATGACAGTTTTTCTTCTGATATGGTCTGCATTTATTTCTGCCCACCTACTTAGGTTATTGAAAAATTTGGGCTGCGGTTAATTGTAATTCTGGGAAAGCCAAAGACTCGATGATTTGATCGTCGCGAAATTGCTTAACTTCATATTCCCCATCGACCATAGTATAAACGGAAATAGTCGGTGATTTCGCATCACCAATAAAGCGGCGACCACCTAAACCCAGATAGTCTACAATCCAGTATTCTGGTATCCCCATTAACTCATAATCCCCGACTTTTCTCTGATAATCATTTTGCCAATTAGTGCTAACAACTTCTACCACTAACCGCACTGTACTGCCTAAAGTAACGATCGACTCTTTTTGCCAACGAGGTTCATCACTTAACTTCTGTTTATCTAGGACAATAATATCAGGTTGATAACCCGATTCATCATCAAAGGGTTTCAGCAAGCAATCACCCGGAATAGAATAGGGTAATTCTTTACGGTCAATTTGCACTCCTAGTTTTAAGCTAATAAAACCAGTAATATTAGAGTGAGAACCTGTTGCTAAGGGCATTTCTACAATCCTTCCGTTGTGTAATTCATATTTAACCACTGCATTTTCTGGATACCAGGATACAAATTCATCAAAGGAGATGGGTTTTGTAAACAAGGTGGGTTTTGTAATTGTCTGAGTCATGGTTTTTTTACTTATGAGTAATGAACGGGAAAAAGCAACTTTCTGAGAATTTTTTCGTGACTTGCCATTGGTTCAGGGTAACTTCAATGATCTATCAATAATATATAATTTAGTATATAATTTAAAACTGGTAAATGACTGGTGAGGGTGGCAATGAGGAAACAACAAAGTCCGGCTTGGCGCTATCTGCGGTTAGGGTTTGTGGCATTGGCATTTGTGCTCTATCCCTATTTTGTGAGTCAAATGCCTACTTTAGCCAAACTGTTGGCAAATGTGCGGAATTGGGCGGTAACTGTTGGCGCACTTTTTTTTGCAGCGATCGTGTTCGTTTTTGAGCAGGAACTGCTGCACGAAAACTCCGCATCTGACTCAGAGGAGTTGTTACAAAAATTAGCCAAAGAAGATCGGCAGACGATCGGAGACCGACTGAAAAGTTCTCTGGATCAATATGCTTATATTCCGGTTAGCAGTATTGACTCGCCACAACATTTGGGGCGTCCTCCAGCGGTTGACTTGCAACGACAATTGCAAAATATGGAAACCGAAGCAGTCACCGACGTAGAAACCAGTAAACCAATTTTAGAGATTTTTGAGGAAGCTAACCGACAGTTGCTAATTTTGGGAGAACCGGGCAGTGGCAAGACTACGAAACTGCTGCAACTGGCGGCAGCTTTGGCTGAAGTCGCCAAAAAAGATCCAGAACAGCCTATCCCGATTATTTTTGAACTGTCCGCATGGCGAGGAGAACCCATGCTGGACTGGATGGCAGAACAAATGACAGGGCAATATGGTGTAGATGTCCAGATTTGTCGGGATTGGTTAAAGAAAGGTAGAATCGTGCCGTTGCTGGATGGCTTGGATGAGTTGGGTGATGATCCAGATGGGAAATATGGCATTGAACAAGCGATTCAGGCGATCGACCGTCTCCAAGAAGATTACCAAGAACAGCAGCCCGCTTTAGTCATCTGTTGTCGGATTAAAGACTATGAAGCGGTCAAAGACGACCAACAAGATCCCATCCGGGTGAAAAAAATCGATCGGGCGGTGCGGCTTTGCCCTTTAAGCGATCGGCAAATTCAGGATTATTTAAGCCAACGACTGGGACTGCACCTGTGGCAGGAGTTGTCCAACTACCCAGGGTTGATGGAGTTAGCCCGGAATCCCATGTTATTAAATCTGATGCCGACCACATATCCCGATGAATTTCCCAAAGATTCTCCTCAAGACCCGCAAACTTGCCAAAATCGGCTATTTGAAGATTTTTTACAGCAAAAACTCCAGTCTCAGCCTCTGGAAGCATATCGCCCTAAACAATCCCAACATTACCTCGCGTGGTTGGCTGCCAGTATGCAGCGAGAAGGAATCAATCAACGAGAATTTTTAATCGAAGGATTGCAACCCACTTGGTTAGAAACTGTCCAACAATGGCGACAATATCGGCTGATCGGCGGGCTGATCGGCGGGCTGATCGGCGGGCCGATCTTTGGGCTGATCTTTGGGCTGATCTTTGGGCTGATCGGCGGGCTGATCGGCGGGCTGATCGGCGGGCTGATCAGCGGGCTGATCTTTGGGCTGATCTTTGGGCTGATCTGGGGTATTTCCGATAACTCCGATAACATTGAACTGACAGAAGCCCTGGATCTATCTTGGCATGGAATTAAGCGCGGGCTGATCTTTGGGCTAATCGGCGGGCTAATCGCAGCGCCGATCAACGGGCTGATGTTTGGGCTGATGTTTGGGCTGATCTTTTTCATGCTGTTTGGGCTGATCGTCGGCCCGATCGCAGGGCAGATCGGCGGCTCGATCGCAGGGCTGATCGGCGGACTGATCCTATGGCCGATCGGCGGGCTGATCGGCGGGCTGAAAGCGGAACTGAAAGTCAGAACCTATCCCAATCAAGGGATTTGGGAAACAGGGATGAAAACTCTAATTACTATTGGTTTAGCCTTGCCTCTTTGTCCCCTGATATTTATTGTGCCGAATTGGGCAACGGGACAAGAAGTGAATCTGACTGACGCGTTGATTCTAGGGGGATGTGCAGGGATTTTACTGGGATTTCAGATGGGGGGTGGTGTGGCAATGGTGCAACATTTTGCCTTGCGGTGGGTGTTGTCTCGTCGGGGTCGAATGCCCTGGAATTATGCCAAATTTCTCACTGCCGCCAGTGATGCAGGTATCTTAAAACAATCGGGCGGACGTTATCGGTTTTATCACGATAAATTGCGGGAATATTTAGCCCGTGGCATCGAGTTAAAAATTGAGCCGAAACCGATTTCTCCAATGGATAACCCGGTCAATTAATTGGTTGGCATCATTGTTCTATTATTTTTAGGAGTTTTATTACCTCGAATTGCATCAAGCACAATTGCGTTTAACCCAGGTTCGGTGATGGCGATGCATCCGGTAATTCAAGCCAGCGATCTAGTCTGGTATGACCGAATCACTTATCCCCGTTGGCGGTCTCCCCAGCGGGATGATGTAGTTGGTTTTTCCACGAAAGACTTAGCCGCAGAATTTGATTATTCATTCGCATTTCGTCGGATTATTGCTTTACCGGGTGAAACCATTGAAATTCACTCAGGCAAAATCATCATCAATGGCAAACCTTTCACCCACCCGGACATTAAATTACCGGCCAAATTTGCTCAACCTGAGATTACTCTTAATGCTGATGAATACTATGTGATTGGCCATAACCCCGATTATCCCGATATGTCAACTTTCGGCGCGGTGGTTCCCCGCGAGAATATTCGGGCTGAGTTAGTGTTAAGAATTTATCCGTTAAATCGGTTTGGTTGGATTCGTTAGAAACCGGGTTTCTTATTCGCCTAAAACAGATAACTGTGATTTTCACCACAGAAACCCGGTTTCTAGGTTATCTGCTTAGACTCAGAAACCGGGTTTCTTATTTGCCTAAAACAGATAACTGTGATTTTCACCACAGAAACCCGGTTTCTAGGTAGTTTCTTATTTGCCTAAAACAGATAACCTTAATTTTCACCAAAGAAACCCGGTTTCTAGGTTATCTGGGAGGGACTCAGTAAATTTTTGCCCACCCTACAATATAAATACTAAACGATCGGGCGAAGCATGACCGGATTCAGATTAATATTTTCAGCAATAATTTGTCTGCGGTCATGCTTCGCCCCTACAGGTGTTTGTGGTTTACTCAACAGAAAAGCGCTGTAAAACAGATAACCTTAATTTTCACCAAAGAAACCCGGTTTCTAGGTTATTGAAAAATCTGGGCTGCGGTTAATTGTAATTCTGGGAAAGCCAAAGACTCGATGATTTCTTCCCCTCGAAATTGCTTAACTTCATATTCCCCATCGACCATAGTATAAACGGAAATAGTCGGTGATTTCGCATCACCAATAAAGCGGCGACCACCTAAACCCAAATAGTCTACAATCCAGTATTCTGGTATCCCCATTAACTCATAATCGCCCACTTTTCTTTGATAATCATTTTGCCAATTAGTGCTCACAACTTCTACCACTAACCGCACTGTACTGCCTAAAGTAACGATCGCCTCTTTTTGCCAACGAGGTTCATCACTTAACTTCTGTTTATCTAGGACAATAATATCAGGTTGATAACCCGATTCATCATCCCAGGGTTTCAGTAAGCAATCACCCGGAATAGAATAGGGTAATTTTTGCCGTTTGATTTCAAAATGGATTTCACCAGTAATAAAACCAGTAATATTAGAGTGAGAACCTGTTGCTAAGGGCATTTCTACAATCCTTCCGTTGTGTAATTCATATTTAACCACTGCATTTTCTGGATACCAGGATACAAATTCATCAAAGGAGATGGGTTTTGTAAGCGAGGCGGGTTTTGTAATTGTCTGAGTCATAGTTTAGGGTAATTTTAATGCTCTATTATTACTCAATATTATATCAATAATTGATTAATTTGACAACCACAATCAGTCTAATTTTATGGCAAAAAGTCATCATTTAATATTTCCTCAACGGCATAAGGACATTCTGGGGGAAATAAATTCAAAGCTAAACCAGTTTCTTGGTGGGCTTGTTTACGCGCACTCTGATAACATTTTTCTAATCCGTCAGCGATCGCGGACTTAAGACTGGGCGAATCATCTAATGAATCAAGAATACGTCGTCGATATTCGGCAATACTTGCAGCCCAACTCCCGGTACGATGTTCCGGTTGAAATTGCCATTTAAGTAAATGCAGTAAAACTATCACGATATTACTTCTAATCGCCTGACGTTCTCGCTTGCCCATATCCTCAATTTCTTCTAGTAAATTTTCCCAATCTACCTTTTCATAATTGCGATTACCTCCGGTAGGCTCCGCCAACGCGCAATAGTTGTAAAGTGGCTTCTATCCATTGCACATAATCTTGGTCGTAAAGAGTTTTTTGCTTAATTTGAGATAATGTCATAGTTCTACCTGTGAAACATAATTTTATGACTACAGTAGATTAAGTGTGGTAGGGACACGGCAATGCCGTGTCCCTACTCTGGCCAAAACTGGCGATATTGCATCCGCAACGCTTCGCGATCGAGTACATCAGTAATTTGATAGGGACAGTCTATGGGAAAGGTTTCCTGGGGTAATCCAGTTTCTAAATAAGCTTGTTCTCTAGCATCCTCATAACATTCAGAAAAAATGCTGTCAATATAGGCGATTAAACTGGGAGAATCTTTTAATAACTTGGCGATTCTTCTGCGATGTTCAGCAATAATTACCGACCAGCTACCAGTTCTATGTTCCGGTTGAAATTGCCATTTTAACAGGTGCAATAAAACAATCACTAGATTACTTTCTAAGCTACGGCGATCGCGCTTACCCATATCCTCAATTTCTGCTAACAAATTTTCCCAATCTACCTTTTCATAATTGCGATTACCTCCGGTAGGCTCCGCCAACGCGCAATTGTTGTAAAGTTGCTTCTATCCATTGCACATAATCTTGTTCGTAAAGTTTTTTTTGCTTAATTTGAGATAATGTCATAGTTCTACAGAGTAAATATAAATGAAGCGATTTTTTTTATTTGCCAGATGATATTTTTCTGGCAGATTTATCATTGATTTCCCGGCCAAAATTTATCATCTAATATTTCCTCAACTAAATATGGACATTCTTCGGGAAAAATCGGCAACATCAAACCCGTCTCATCACTAGCTTGCTGTCTTGCCCGTGGATAAGCCCATTCTAATGCTGTCTGTAGATAATTTTTTAAACTCGGTGAGTCTACCAAATTATTTAAAATTCGCGTCCGATGTTCGGTAATACTTCCTGCCCAACTGCCGGTACGATGTTCTGGTTGAAATTGCCATTTAAGTAAATGCAGTAAAACGATGACCAAATTACTTCTAATCGCCTGACGTTCTCGTTTACCCATATCTTCAATTTCTTCTAATAAATTTTCCCAATCCACCTTTTCATAATTGCGATCGCGCAACTGTTGTAAAGTCACCGCCACCCATTGCAAATAATCTTGTTCGTAAAGATTATTTGTGTCCTGAATTTTTGCATAATCAGCTAAAGTCTGTCTCATTTTGATTTCTCCACATTTTTTAATTTTTGCTCAAATTAAACGTTAAATTAAACGTTATTTTTTTATAATTTATTATTCAAGTTTTTGGTGATTAATTTGGTGCGTTACGGCGGGAATGAATATTTTACTAGAATAGCAAAAATTTTCGCCCGCCTAACACACCCTACCGGCTACTATACACACCCTACAGACTGATTAATTCGGTGCGTCTAGGCGGGAATGAATATTTTACTAGAATAGCAAAAATTTTCGCCCGCCTAACACACCCTACCAACCAAATATCGGCTTATTTAGCGCCGACTGGGATGCCTAGAATATCTTCAATTTTGGGCATTTGTTCCAGAGGAATTACGCGACCTTCATCTTCAAAACCAGCAATTTGGTCAAAGTTGAGATAGCGATATAAATCTCCGGCAAAGGGGTCAATTTTCTTGCCCACAATGTCCATATATTCCTCAACAGTGGGAATGCGTCCCAACAGGGCACAAACTGCCGCTAATTCGGCAGAACCAAGATAAACTTGCGCGCCTTTACCCATGCGATTATTGAAGTTACGAGTAGAGGTAGAAAACACCGTTACTCCATCTTCAACTCGCGCTTGGTTGCCCATACAAAGAGAACATCCGGGCATTTCGGTGCGGGCTCCGGCAGCGGCAAAAATGCCATACATTCCCTCTTCCCGCAGTTGTTGTTCATCCATGCGAGTGGGGGGACAAATCCACAGGCGAACTTTCACCGGCCCTGCCCCTTCTAATACTTTGGCGGCAGCGCGATAATGGCCGATATTGGTCATACAAGAACCGATGAAAACTTCATGGATTGTATCCCCAGCACATTCGGACATTAATTTAACGTTATCCGGGTCATTGGGGGCGGCCACAATGGGTTCTTTAATCTCGCTGAGATTGACTTCTAAAATTTCGGCATATTCCGCATCAGGGTCTGCCGACATTAATTCTGGATTGGCTAACCATTGTTCCATTTTAGCGACCCGGCGCATGATGGTTCGCCCATCTTGATAACCTCGTGCGACCATATTTTTTAATAGGGCAACGTTCGATCGCAGATACTCAGAAACCGTCTCAGTACCTAACTTAATGGTAGAACCAGCGCAAGACCGTTCTGCCGTGGCATCGGTTAATTCAAAAGCTTGTTCAACTTTCAAATCTGGCAATCCTTCCATTTCCATAATGCGCCCGGAGAAAACATTTTTCTTATTCTGTTTCTCCACGGTTAATAAACCTTTTTGGATGGCTACTAATGGAATGGCATTGACAATATCCCGCAGGGTGACGCCCGGTTGCAGTTCACCCGTAAACCGGACTAAGACCGATTCTGGCATATCCAAGGGCATCAATCCCAAGGCAGAGGCAAATGCCACCAACCCAGAACCTGCCGGGAAAGAAATTCCCAAGGGGAAACGGGTGTGAGAGTCGCCTCCGGTGCCCACGGTGTCGGGCAATAACATCCGGTTTAACCAGGAGTGAATGATGCCATCCCCCGGACGCAAGGCTACCCCACCACGAGTGGAGAAGAAATCGGGCAATTCTTTATGGGTTTTGATATCCACCGGCTTGGGATAGGCAGCGGTGTGGCAGAAACTCTGCATGGTCAAGTCGGCGGAGAAACCGAGACAGGCGAGTTCTTTGAGTTCGTCGCGAGTCATGGGGCCGGTGGTGTCTTGGGAACCCACGGTGGTCATTATGGGTTCGCAGGAAGTGCCGGGACGAACGCCTGGGAGTCCGCAAGCTTTACCCACCATTTTTTGCGCGAGGGTGAAGCCTTTGCCGGTGTCCGCAGGCAGGGCGGGACGGATGAATAGGTCGCTGGGCTCTAAGCCCAAAGCGGCGCGGGTTTTGTCGGTGAGGCTACGACCAATTAATAAAGGAATCCGACCGCCAGCGCGAACTTCGTCGGTGATGGTGTCTGGTTTGAGTTTGAAGGTGGAAATGATTTCGCCATTTTCGTTGGTGATTTCCCCTTTATAAGGATAAATGGTGATGACCATGCCGGTTTCCAGGTTGGTGACATCACATTCAATGGGCAGGGCGCCGGAGTCTTCGGCGGTGTTGAAGAAAATCGGCGCGATCGCACTTCCCAGAATATAGCCCCCGCCCCGCTTATTGGGGACAAAGGGGATATCATCGCCAATATGCCACAACACGGAGTTAATGGCGGATTTGCGGGAAGAACCCGTCCCCACCACGTCTCCCACGTAGGCGACGGGATGGCCTTTTTTCTTTAATTCCGCGATCGTGGCTAAACCGTCGGGCATCCGGGATTCCAACATGGCCAAAGCGTGCAAGGGAATATCCGGTCGGGTGGTGGCATGAGGGGCTGGGGATAGGTCGTCGGTGTTGGTTTCCCCTGGGACTTTAAACACGGTGACGGTAATGCTTTCCGCTAAGGGCGATCGGCTGGTGAACCATTCCGCCCCTGCCCAAGCATCTACCACTTGTTTGGCATAGGGGTTGGTTTGCGACAGTTCTAATACGTCGTTGAAAGCGTCGTAAACTAGGACTATTTTGCTGAGGGCTTTGGCGGCAGCAGCGGCCAGAACCCCCCCTTGCCCCCCCTTAATAAGGGGGGGTTCAGAGGGGGAGTGCCCCCCCTTAATAAGGGGGGGTCCGCCATCGGGATCCGATACTTGCAATAAGTCAATCAGGGATTGGATATTGTAGCCACCAATCATCGTCCCCAGGAGTTCGATCGCTTCTAGGGGCGAAACCAGGGGGCTGGAAATTTCCCCTTTGGCAACGGTGGTGAGGAAGGAAGCTTTGACATAAGCAGCTTGGTCTACTCCAGGGGGGACGCGATCGCGCAATAAATGCAATAACGTCTCTTCTTCCCCAGACGGCGGATTTTTCAGCAGTTCGCACAAATCGGCGGTTTGTTCGGCATTCAAAGGCAACGGCGGAATGCCTAAAGCGGCTCGTTCTGCAACCTGCTGACGATATAATTCCAACATAAAATAACTCTCCATTTCGGCCAACGGTGATTCAAGACTAATTCGATCGGTAGATCGGCAGCTTTTACATCGGGCCGCGAAAATCAGCGATCGATGATTCCCCGGCAAGCATAAAGCTGGGCAAGCTAACTACTGAACTTTGCCTTTACTCATATCTTCCATTATTCAACCTTTACCGCTACAGTTTCTCTGATTTAAGTTATCAGATTTCAACATTTAGACCGGAGTTCACGGTTCACGATTCACTGTTGGGTGAAGTTGTGGGCGGTTCCCTTAACAAATAACAAATAACAAATAACAAATAACTTAACAAATTTTGCTAAAACTTAACAAAAAATTGCTAATTTTTATGTTTTATTAAGAGATAATATGAAAAATTTTTTTTACTTTACACACAAGTCCGGCATTGCCAATATTGTTTGTGTGTTGAGCGTTGTGTTCGGATATCGGGGCATCACAGGTTGTCAGTAACCAAGATGTTATTAGGTGTTTGTTAATGTTTTCTAAAAACCAAAATCATTTAGGATGGATGTCCAAAGATTTTCAGGCTAGAGTGAAACGGGAATTACGCCCAGGGAATTATCTCCCTAAAAGACAGGGCAAGACCCCCAAAACTACTATTGGCCAAGAATCTATACAATATAGACAAGAAGAATTACAGGAAGAAGTTTGTGTGCCAGACAGCCAGATAGGTGAATCGATAAACCCATCATTAGAGTTATCATTATCGCTGCCAGGGTCATTGGCGGAGATCGCCGGTGCAATGCCGGTTCCGTTGTTAATTAGTCGAGTGGTGGATGGGGTGATTTTATTCGCCAATTCCCATTACTGTGAAACCTTGACTTTTCTCCCAAGGGAAATTTTGGGAATTCATATCTCTGATATTTACCCTAATGCAGAAATTTATCAACAATGGCAAGCAGTTCTGAAAAAAAACGGTGGAGTTACTGACTATGAAATAGAGGTGCAGAAAGGCGATCGCACTGCGGTGTGGATGGCAGTATCTGCAAAAATGCTCACTTTTGAGGGCGATCGCTTCCTGCTAACGACTTTCACTCCCATTAATCGTCCCATTAATCGGCCTATTAATCGCCCCACTAAAAATAATCCCGAATCTGATGAAAATCTGCAAAAATTAATCGCCGAAACCGCATCAGTAATTGGCGTTGATTTTTTCGCGGAATGTGCCCGTTATTTGTCTACCGCATTGGGCGTGCGGGACGTAATAATTGCCGAGTTAATTGGCAAAAAACAAGATCAGTTACAGGTACTCGCTTTTAGCCAACATGGACTAATACAATCAAACTTTACATATTTGATTTCAGAAACACCTTGTGAAATGACCATCAAAAGCGGAGAGTTTACTTGTCCCGAAGGAGTGACAGCAAAATTTCCGCAAATGCAGATGATTAAACAATTAGTTGGGGCAGCAAGTTATTTCGGCATTGAATTAGTCGATAGCGGGAAAAAAACTATCGGGGTGCTTTGTATTTTGGATGATAAACCCCTCGTTTTAAATCAGCGATCGCGATCCTTGGTGAACATTTTTGCTGCCAGAACCGCTGCTGAATTAGAACGACACCAAATAGCCAAAGTCCGCCTAGAAAATGAGACGCGCTTACATTTGGCCTTGAAAGCAGCCCATAAGGGAGTTTGGGATTGGGATTTGACCACGGGCATAATTAGTTGGTCGAAAGAAGTCGCCTGGATTTTGGGATTTCCTTTACATTTGGGTCAAGGGTCGGCGGAAACTTTTCTGCACACCATCCACCCAGAAGATCGCTATCAGGTAGAAGCGGCGATCGCCAGTGCGATTTCCGAAGGGACAGAATACCATGTAGAATATCGCATTATTCATGCCTTAACCGGCCAAATCCATTGGATTGCTTGCGATGCCAACATTGTTTGTGAATTGAGCGATCGCGATGTTCGCATCATGGGGACGATTTCTGATATTTCCCAACGCAAAGAAACTGAATCAGCCTTAATTAAATCAGAAGCGAATTTAAGAGCAATTTTCAACTCTTCAACCCAAGGAATTTTACTGATAGATCGATACCATAAGATTCAAGCTTTTAACCCTAAAGCTAATCAGATTATTCAACTAATTTGGCCAAGAAAAATTGAGCAAGGAGAGTCAATTGATAGTTATTTAATCACCGACAAAAACCGGAAAGAATTTCAGAAAGATTTTCAAGATATTTTAAGAGGAAAAACCCTAGTCAGAGAGAAAAATATTGAAGGAATCAACCATAAAGATTACTGGTTTAAACTAAACTATCATCCCGTGTTTGACGCCAGCGGTAAGGTGATGGCAGTTTGTTTGATTATTTTGGATATTACCGAAGAGAAAAAAGCGGTTGATGCCTTAATTAATAGTGAAGAACGGTTTAGATCCCTGGTACAAAATTCTTCAGATATTATCACCATTTTGGAACAGAATGGGATGATTCGTTATGAAAGTCCGTCAATTACCCGCATTTTAGGTTACGATCCCGACGAGCTATTGGGGCATAATGCCTTTGATTATATTCACCCTGAAGATCGCGATCGCACTCAGGCCATCTTTGTCAAAGCGATGGAGAGTCCAGGTTCAGAGGTAGAAATACAATTGCGATTTCGTCATGCCAATGGTCATTGGGTTTATTTAGAATCAATCGGCAGAAATTGGCAAGACGATCCGAAAATTAATGGGTTTGTGGTGAATTCGCGGGATATTAGCGATCGCCGAGAACAAGAAGAACGGTTACAACTCTTGGAACGGGCGATCGCTGCCAGTAAAAATGGGGTCACGATCACCGATGTCCGAGACAATAATCGACTGGTTTATGTGAATCCGGGCTTTGAACAAATGACTGGGTACTTAGCGGCTGACGTGCTCGGAAGTAACTGCCGATTTTTGCAAGGACCAGAGAGAAATCAACCAGAATTAGACCGATTACGCGCCGCCATTAAAGCCGGAAAAGACTGCACCGTTGTCTTGCGAAACTATCGGAAAGATGGCAGCTTATTTTGGAATGAACTACAACTTTCCCCGGTATATAACGGGCAAAATCAACTGACCCACTTTATCGGGCTCCAAACCGATATCAGCGATCGCAAAAAAGTTGAAGAACAACTAACTCATCAAGCATTTCACGACCCCCTAACGGGTTTAGCCAATCGTTCCCTGCTAATTGAGCGATTGCAAAAAGCCGACTTAAAAGCCCAGCAAAACCCAGGTTATTTATTCGCCCTATTATTCCTGGATTTGGATCGGTTCAAAGTGGTCAACGACAGCCTCGGTCATGCGGTCGGCGATCTACTTTTAATTGTCATTTCCTTACGGTTACAAAGTTGTTTAAAACCTAGCGATACTCTGGCTCGAATCGGTGGCGATCATTTCGTGGTTCTCTTAGAAGATATCCAGGATACCTCTGATGCGATTCAAGTTGCCGAACAAATTCACGAACAACTCCAAGAACCGTTTACCCTGAAAGGTCACGAATTCTTTATTTCCGGCAGCATCGGCATTGCCCTCAGTTCAATGGGTTACGAACGTCCGGCGGATCTCTTGCGAGACGCGGATATTGCCATGTATCGGGCGAAACAAAACGGCAAAGCCAAACACGCGGTGTTTGATAAAGCCATGCACGACCGGGTACTTGCCCGGTTGAACCTGGAAAATGAATTGCGTCATACCATTGAAGCGGTACAAAGCGGCGCCAGTGATGCTCTGTGGTTAGCTTATCAGCCGATTGTTTGTCTTCGCACGGGCAAACTGAAAGGCTTTGAAGCCCTGGTGCGTTGGCACCATCCAGAACAGGGTTTCATTTCCCCCGCAGAATTTATTCCGATCGCCGAAGAAAGTGGCTTAATTATCCCTTTGGGGATGTGGATCTTACGGCAAGCTTGTCGTCAATTGCAGGAATGGCAATCTTTTCTAGGGAATGGCCACGCCACGGCATCGGATCAACTGACGATGAGTATTAATTTGTCTGGAAAACAATTTTTACAACTAGATTTGATTCAATTAGTAGATGAAATTCTCGCTGAAACAGATTTAGTCCCATACACCGTGAAGCTGGAAATCACAGAAACGGCGATCGTGGAAAATATGGAATATGCCCTAGAAACTCTCTCACAACTGAGAAAAAGACAAATTTTGTTGTCCCTGGATGACTTCGGGACCGGTTATTCTTCTCTAAGCTACTTACACCAGTTTCCCTTGGATACTTTAAAAATTGACCGTTCTTTTGTCAATTGTATTCATCAGGAAAGTAAACACCAAAAAATTATCCAAGCCATTGTCACCTTAGCCCATGCTTTGGGGATGGATGTGACGGCGGAAGGATTAGAAACCACCGAGCAACTTCAACAGTTGAAAATGCTCGACTGCGAATTAGGTCAAGGATACTTTTTCTCTAAACCCCTCGATCGCCTTGCCGCTTCCCGTTTACTTTTGAAGCCTTCTCAATGGTCAATCCAGAATTCTAATGGATAATTGATAATTGATAATTGACAATTGATAATTGATAGTTTTTTGTCATTCCCGCGAAGGCGGGAATCCAGAAAACCTCTGTACTTCATTCGGACAATAACCGCTATAATTGACGATTTTCTTATTCCCTCTATCCTCTTTCCTCTTTCCTCTTTCCTATTCATTTTCAGGAGTTTCCCCATGCGATCGCCCATTAGCCGTCGAATCATTCAGCCCAAATTCAGCACCATGCCTCGGCAAAAAAATCAGGCAACGGTTTACCTAGAAATCTATCAACTGGCTGTGGAAAAAAACCGTCTCCAAGCGGAATTACAAGCCATAGAAAAGCGAAAAGTTAATATTTCTCAGCGACTAGAAGCGATCGCCGAACAAATTGATTTTCTAGAAAAATCCGCCCATGAAATTAAGAGTAATTCCCCGGAAAGCGAAAGCCCTCAAGCCGAAACAACTCAAGACCCGGTTCAGTCCCCGGCTGAAAAAAAATCAGAACCAAAAGATCCTCAACCGGGCTATCATTTGGAAACGATGACTTTGGATTATTAAGTTATTTGTTGTTTGTTGTTGGTTGGTTGTTGGTTGTTGTTTGTTGTTGGTTGGTTGTTGGTTGTTGTTGGTTGTTAGTTGTTAGTTGTTCGTCAACCATCAACCAACAACAATCAACAATCAACAATCAACAAAAAATTATCAATTATCAATTATCAATTATCAATTATTCCTCTTCTTCTCTTAATTCTTCTTCTAAAGCCTCGATCGCCAATAAAAGTTCCTCTTCTTGGGCATCATAATCCTCTTCAGAAATATCCCCCAAGTCAAAAGCTAACTGTAAGGCTAACAATTGTTTTTGTAAATTTTCTTTACTGTCTAATTCCCCACTGGCTCGTTCTAAAATTTGTTCCCCCATCCAGAGAATTCCTTCTAATGGGCCAGCGATCGGTAAGGTTAATAAGCGTAAAATCATAATTTTTTCCTCTAATTATTTAGGACAATAATGTTGGTTGTTGGTTGTTGTTTGTTGGTTGTTGTTTGTTGTTCGATCAAATAACCAACAACAATGAACAATCAACCATCAACCATCAACCAACAACAAACAACAATGAACAATCAACAATCAACCATCAACCATCAACCATTAGGTTGAAGTTGAGCAAAATTGTAAGGGGCAGTAAAGTTGTTATAACGAATCCGCAGCCGTCCATCAAATTGTCGATCCAAAAGTTCCACTTGACTGCCGAATTCTGCCTCACTATCCCAAGGAATTAAATAAGCCGCATTGTAAATCATGGCCTCTGTCAGCAGGTCATTTTCCACAATTTCTGTGGCCAAAGGGTTTAAGATTTTCTGAAATTCTGCGATAATGGTATCTTTTCGATCTTGCAGCGATCGCTCAATTTCTTGGCCAATAGAAATCACCTGTTCCATACTTAATTGCTTTCCTTCCAGGCGATCGCGTTTAGCTTTTAGGGGCTCATTTTCTGCCAACAGTTGCTGTAACTCAGCATTAGTTTCCCACAAAATTTTAATCCCCACTTCCCGTTTCCCCGCTAACTTAGCAAACAATTCTTTTAACTGTGAACTAGAAGGAGTAATTAAATCCGATAAAACCGATTCCCAACTAGGGACAATCGAACCAAACTGCAACGGTAATAAAGTGCGATAACCTTGGTGCATCACCGCTTCGAGCACCTCTTCATGTTTCAGCAGATTACGACGAGAAGCTAAATAGCGCTTTTTCTGGGCTGCGGAATACAAAAAAGCAAAGTCATTCAGAATATGAAATTGCACAGGTTGCTGGTCTAACCCTTCTAGCTGCACATTTGCTGGGCCTGGTGCCGGAAAAATACCATATAAATATAAGCCATATCCCATATTTTAATTTGCTTTAAATTACTCTAAATTACTTTAACTGATTGCTTTTCCTTCAATAAACCCGGTTTCTTTATTTATTGGCAACAACCAACAAACAACAAACAACCAACAACCAACAACCAGAAACCGGGTTTCTTTATTTGTATTAATGGTCAATTTTCGTGCCCAAAACCGTGAGAAACTCAGCTAACCAACGGGGATGGGCTGGCCATGCGGGGGCTGTCACCAAATTTCCATCAGCGATCGCCTCATCAACGGCAATTTGCACATATTTGCCACCTGCTGCGGTCACATCTGGGCCACAAGCGGGATAAGCGGTGCAGGTTTTCCCAGTAAGCACACCTGCGGCTGCCAACAGTTGCAACCCATGACAAATGGCGGCAATAGGTTTATTTGCATTAGCAAAATGGCGGGTAATTTCCAGAACTTTGGTATTTAAGCGGATATATTCTGGGGCTCTGCCACCGGGAATCACCAGGGCATCATAGTTAGAAGGATCGATCGCATCAAACGTGGCGTTCAGGGTAAAATTATGTCCCGGTTTTTCGCTGTAAGTTTGATCTCCTTCAAAATCATGCACCGCAGTGCGAACCTTGTCCCCGGCTTTTTTGTCTGGGCAGACCGCATGAACACTGTGGCCCACCATTTGAAGTGCCTGGAACGGCACCATAACTTCGTAATCTTCTACAAAGTCACCAACTAACATCAAAATCGTCTTAGGAGCCATTTCAACTTTCCTTTTTTCCGATGATTAGTTCGTATTTTTTGGAGGGGGCGGCGATCGCCCAAAGGCATTGCCCCCCACTGTAATTTAGTTGCCTTTGACGAGAAAGGCTCGAACTCTTAAGGTAAGGAGTTTTTCAGGAAATTAGAAGCCGTTGCGACCCCAAACCACCATCGAGATGGAAAAGGTAAACACAACCATCAGCGAAGCCCAACCCACTGTCAAAATATCCATAGCTAAAAAGTGAATCAATAATCTTGAACGGTACTAGGAGACAATCATACCGTATGAAAGTAAGATTATTTGCTATTTGTCATCTGACAATGGGGGCCGCCATCGGTGTAGGGTGTAGGGTCAAACAATTAACAATTGATAATTGACAATTGACAATTAAATACCATGATCGATGATCGATGATCGATGATCGATGATCGATGATCGATGATCAATTATCAATTATCAATTATCAATTATCAATTATCAATTATCAATTATCAATTATCAATTATCAATTATTCTCTCTTCCCCTACACCCTACACCCTACACCGATGGCGGCCCTACACGACGGCGGCTTCCCTACACCCTACACCCTACACCCTCTCAAACCCCTGCACCCCTACACCCTGCACCCTACACCCTTGATGATTTCGCGAGTGGCGATATTCGCGCCAACAATCAAACAAGTAGATTGGAGAATGATCTATGTGTTTTTAGGCTCATATTAGGTGACAGATGTCACATTTGAACAGTTACTTGGATCGTCTTGGCTACGGCTTAAACCTACCCATGAAATATCGGGGATCCTTGTATTTAATTATCATAAAAGATCCACATTATTTTATGATTGGACTAGATCCTTTTGGTTCAGCGAGGCTCCTCGATGCGGTAAATTGTGACTTTTGATACCAAAAAACGCTAGACTAGGTGAATTAAAGGTAGAAGACCATGTTTTTTTCAGCGCAGATCCGCAGACATTGCTCTATAGGGCTCGGCGATCGCGCTACCTCTGCTTGTTAGCGTATTTTTTAGCCATTGATTTTATGTTAAGAATCGTAACTCATGGGATATTCTGGTAAACCGATAGAAATAGACTGTAAAAAATAATTTTTATCAGAAAATTCAGAAACATAAAACAATTTTTATTCTTAGATAGTCACAAAAAAAAATGACATAAAAAATCTTAGCTAAGAAATCAATTAAATAAACCAGGAGAAAAAATGATTGAATTGCCTTTAGTAATTTCCCCGTCAACATCGGTGGCATCGACAATTGTACTAATGAGTCAATTGAGATATAGTAGTGTATTAATTGTGGATAGTAATTTTGATACGTTTAAAGACCATAATTTTAAAATAATATCCGCAGCGTTGCCAGCAATATATTACAAGGTTGAGAAATTTCCGGCGGTATCATTAATGGGAATTTTTACCCAGAGTGATGTCCTCCGTTTAGCCGCCAATGGGGATTTGAATAATCAGAATTTGACGATCGGAGAAGTAATGACTGCTCCCGTGATTACCCTAAATTTATTAGAGGTTATGCCGGAGATTGCCGGATGTGTTGAAAATTTTGATGATTTAATAAATTCAAATAACTGTAACTCTAAAGGACTGATTAAATCGGCGATTAAAATATTTCAATTAAGACAAATTAGTCACTTACCCTTGATCGATGTTAAAGGAAAGATTTTTTATGTACTAAAAACCGATTTTTTCCTGAAGTATTTTGGTGAAATCGCAGAAGATACTAAGTGGGAGTCAGATAATAATCATTATCGCGTCGATCGCCCAAATAAAAAAAACGAACTGAAATTAAGCGGAGATTGTTTTGGCCAAAATTTAGGTAATGCGACGGCAACTCAAACAAGTTTATCCCCTCCATCCCCTTCATCCCCTTTATCTCCACAATATCTCAACGATCTAGATCGGACGATCCGCAACCAAGAACAGGGTAAAGATTTTCGGTTAGAAGTAAAAAGAACCATCATAAATGAATTAGATATTTCCACAATTTTGAACCAGGAATTGACCTTATTATTGGGGATAGATCGAGCCGGAATCATCCGAATTACAGAAGGTAATCAGCCCCTCAAAGGTTGGCAAGGAAGCGAACTGGTTGGGCGAAATTTTTTGGAGTTAAATCTGGATGTCCCAGAGGCGATCGCGCAACTGCGGCATTGCCTTGCCACTGGAGAAGATATTGAAGCAATGGCAGAACTTTCCTTAATGTTTGTGTCAGAAAGTTATGGCGGTCGATTTTACCAGTGGAGATATTTACCTTGGCACAATTCCCAGGGAGAATTAGTGGGGGCGATCGCCCTAGCAACGGATATTACCAAACGGCATAAAACGGAAGCGGAACTGCGATCGCTTTTCCGGGCAATGACTGATATGGTTTTTGTTCTCGATCGCGACGGACGCTATTTAAATATTGCCCCGACAAACAGTAACTTGTTCTACAAGCCACCAAGAGAATTGCTGGGAAAAACTTTATTAGAAGTGTTGCCCCTAGAAACAGCGGTACTAATTCTAAGTAGGATTCAATTTGCTTTAAATCAGCAGGAAACCGTTCAGGTAGAGTATAGTTTGCCGATTCAAGGTCGGGAATTTTGGTTTGACGCCCGGATTTCACCGTTTTTAGAAGACTCGGTGATTTTTGTAGCGCGGGATATTAGCGATCGCATTAAAAGCGAGCAGAACCTAAAACAAGCGCAAGAATTTTTACAACAGATTATTAATGCTATCCCCGACCCAATCTTTGTCAAAAATGAAAACCATGAATTTGTCATAGTCAACCGGGCTTTATGTGAATTGATTGGCTATGCTCACTCCGAACTAATCGGTAAAACCGATCGGGAATTAGCCAAGTTACCCTCCAGCCAAATCGAGAGTTTTCGGCAGGTAGATTTAGAAGTATTAGAAACGGGACTAGCTTACACAAGTCAAGCAAACTTAACTGATGCTCAGGGCAATACTCATGTGATTTCGACGAAGAAAATTCGGTTTCAAGATCGTGAAGAAAATAAATTTTTAGTGGCCGTGATTCGAGAAGTGACCGAGCAAGTAAAAATTACCGAAGCCCTGAAACGCAGTGAAGAACGCTATCGGGCTTTTATCACGCAAAGTTCTGAGGGCATTTACTGTTGGGAATTTCACCCACCGATTCCGATAGATCGGCCAGAAGCAGCCCAAATTCAGCAAATTTTTGACAATGCTTACATTGTGGAATGTAATGATGCAATGGCCAAAATCTATGGGATGAGTTGTGGTTTAGATATGATCGGTACACCTGTTAGCAAATGGCGCTCTGCTAATGAACCAGAAACTTTAGAAAAAATCAGTGATTTTATTCGTTCGGAATACCGGTTAAATAAAATCGAAACTACATTGAGTGGGGGGGAGAAGGGAGGGGGTCACTATTATTTGCAGACTCTATTAGGGATTATTGAAGAAGGTTGCTTGCAGCGGTTGTGGATTACTAAGCTTGATATTAGCGATCGCAAACAAGCCCAAATTGCCCTAGAACAAAGTGAAGCCCGTTACCGAGGGATGATTGAATCGCAACAAGACTTAATTGTCCGAATTAATCCCGCTGGTGAATTAACTTTTGTCAATGATGCGTATTGTGCATTATTTGGCCGTCCTCGGTCAGAATTACTCGGTCAAAGTTATTTTGCTCTCGTGCATCAAGAGGAGCAAGCACATACCTTAGACGTGATGAAATTACTGGAATTTCCGCCCTATCGAGTTAGTTTTGAGCAGAAAGCTTGGACTCCCCAAGGCTGCCGCTGGATTGCTTGGGAAAACTACGCCATCCACAACGAACAGAGAGAAATTATAGAAATTCAGGGAGTCGGACGGGATATTACCAGTCGCAAAGAAACAGAATTAGCATTAAGAGAAACGGAAAACTTACTGGAACTATTCTTCTCTCAATCCCTGGAAGGCTTCTTTTTTATGATGCTGGATGCACCAGTGCAATGGGACGACACGGTGGATAAAGAACAAATTTTGGATTATGTATTTGCTCATCAACGAGTCACTAAAGTCAATGATGCCATGTTAGAGCAATACAAAGCCAGCCGTGAAGAATTTATTGGTCTAACCCCCAATGATTTATTTGCCCATAATCTTGAGTATGGGCGAAAACTTTTGCGACGCTTGTTCGATCGCGGCAAGTTGGAAATTATCGCTGATGAACGGCGTTTTGATGGCACCCAAGTGTGGATTTCAGGGGAATATATTTGTCTGTACGATGACCAAGGCCGAATTAAGGGCCATTTTGGGGTGCAACGAGATATCAGCGATCGCTATCGGACGGAAGCCGCGTTGCGAGAATCAGAAGAACGCTTCCGACAAATTGCCGAAAATAGCCAAGAAATTTTCTGGATTGCTTCACACAATCGCCAAAAATTACTTTATGTCAATTCGGCTTATGAGACAATTTTTGGTCAGACCTGTGAAAGTCTATATGCAGATCCTCTCGGTTGGATTGACCGGATGATTCATCCCAGCGATCGCTATCGAGTTCTCGGCGCAGTGATGCAGCAAATCCTTGACCCCCAAGAAATCAGTCACGAATATCGAATTATTCGGCCCGATGGCAGCATTCGCTGGTTATGGGAACGAATTTTTCCTATTCGGAACGAACAAGGAGAAGTTTATCGTCAAGCGGGTTTGGTTTCAGATATTACCCAGCGCAAAAATATGGAAGAAACCCTCCGAGTCACCCAAGAAAGATTGGGTTATTTAATTACGCGCAACCCAGCAGTCATTTATAGTATGGAACCTTGGGGAAATTGTCGCATCACCTTTATCAGTGACAATGTGAAAACCTTGCTGGGTTATGAACCAGAGAAATTCCTGAAAAATCCTGGTTTTTGGATCGATCGAATCCACCCAGAGGATCTCCCGGACATATCCAGTCCCATTGAGTCAGGGTGGCAACCAGGTCAAAGCATGAGTTATGAATATCGGTTTCTTTGCGATCGGGGTAATTATCGCTGGATGCGAGATGAAAATCGGCTGCTGTTAGATGAACAGGGCAACCCTCTGGAAGTGGTGGGTTATTTGGCGGATATTACCGAACGGAAGCAAGCGGAGGAAGAAATTCGCAAGGCGATGAAAAAAGAACGCGACTTCAACTCGCTAAAAAGCCGGTTTATTACTATGACTTCCCATGAATTCCGCACCCCGTTAGCGACGATTTTATCTTCCGCAGATTTGTTAGAAGTCTATTTGCATACTGGGGCGCTCGAAAAAAGCAGTCAACATATCCAACATATTCAAGCGGCAGCGGAACATTTAACTAATATGCTGAATGATATTCTGGAAATTGCTAATTCCGAAGCTCGTCAAAAAGACTTTGAGTCTGGTTCCGTTGATTTAGCTGCGTTATGTCGTGAGATTATTTCAGAAGTCAAAAGCAGTTATCCGCACCGTAGCGCGATCGCATTTACTTGCCGCCGCGAATCGGAAGATCGCTTATCTCAAGCGCTGGTGGATATCACCTTAGTCCGACAAATTCTGGTCAATTTATTGTCCAATGCCCTGAAATATTCCGGGCGAGATAGTCAGGTTGAGTTAGCCTTAAGTGACGATCGGGAGATATCCGAGGAAAACTCACCGCCGAGCGCTGAAACTAGATCCAGATTAGCAATTTTCCAGGTTAAAGATACCGGGGTCGGGATTGAACCGGGAGAGCAAGACCGAATTTTTGATGCATTTTATCGCGGTAATAATATTGGCAATATTCCCGGCACTGGTTTAGGTTTGGCGATTGTTAAACACGCCGTAGATTTACATGGGGGAAAAATTACTTTTAATAGTACCGTCGGGGTAGGGACTACTTTTACGGTGACATTACCTTTGAGTTTTAATAGTGAAAAGTGAAAAGTGAAAAGGCAACAGGCAACGGGGAACAGGCAACGGGGAACAGGCAACGGGGGATCCGGTGTAGGGGCGATCCGATGGCGGTGGTCGCCCCGGAGCGGGGGAGCTTTCCTATTTCCTATTTCCTATTTCCTATTTCCTATTTCCTATTTCCTATTTCCTCCCTGCTTTGGGCAGGAATCAAGCATCAGGAATCAGGCGAAAAAATAACAGTCAACAGTAAACATAAAATATCAAATATAAATATAAATATGAAATATATTCTATTTTACAAACCCTATAATGTTGTCAGTCAGTTTAGTGATGTCGGGTCAATTTCTGGTGACATTGTAAGTGAAAAAATTAGTGAAAAAAATTATCAAACCTTGAAAGATTATGTCCCGGTTCCTGATGTTTATCCTGTGGGTCGTTTAGACCGAGATAGTGAAGGATTGATGTTATTAACTGATAATGGTCAGGTACAAAATCGGTTATGTTCCCCCAAATTTGCTCATCCTCGGACTTATTGGGTTCAGGTGGAACGCATCCCCGATGAAAAGGCGATGCAAAAGTTAAGAAATGGGGTGAAAATCGCTGATTATCGGACTCGACCGGCAAAAGTGCAATTGTTGGAAGGTGAACCAACGTTACCACCACGGGATCCGCCGATTCGGTTTCGGAAAACGGTGCCGACCGCATGGTTAGAGATAACTCTGACTGAGGGAAAAAATCGCCAAGTGAGACGCATGACCGCAGCGGTGGGCTTTCCCACGTTGCGACTGGTGCGAGTGGCGATCGCGCATCTCCGGTTAGATGGGCTAGAACCCGGTCAGTGGCGGGATTTGACCCCGGAAGAGCGATCGCGTCTTTTAAAACTGTGAATGCTTCGCCCTGAAAACGCTTCAGCCACAAGCACCCAATCTAGGGTTTTTCTTACTTATCAGGTAGACAATCTTTTTCTGTCATTCCCGCGAAGGCGGGAATCCACAGACCCCATTAGAGAAAAAACTGTCATTCCCGCGAAGGCGGGAATCCAAAGCCTATCTGCGGGGAACGAAAAGTGCTAAGTAGGACTGCTGTAACCGCTATATCATTCGGCTTTATCATTGCATATTACTAACTTGATATAGAATTATCGTCTCTGGAAAAATGTGACCTAAATTGTCACCTTCGTGTGACTGTTCCTTGAACGATCCTTGAATGATCCTTTGATGTTCCTTGAATGATCCTTTGATGTTCCTTGAATGATCCTTTGATGTTCCTTGAATGATCCTTGAATGTCACTTTAATGTGACCTCCGCCGTGACCTCCGCCGTGAATTTTGTGTCTTTTTATTTTCGCTCTATTTAATGGCTTTTTTGTATTTTTTGATCTATAGTGTTTACAGAGGAGTTTTGAGATTTTCTTGCCCAAATCTGGCCAGATGTTTGGCAACATTGATTTGCTTTCCTCTAATTTAAAAAATATCTCTGATGATATTTTGTGACTCAAACCAGGTAGAAACTCTCAAGAATAATGGTTAACCGAATCAATCTTCACAGTCCGACGCGCTCTGAGTTCAACTCGCGATCGGCTCTAGTTCTTGATGCTTATAATCAAGTGTTGCCCAGTTGGGTAAACCCTTGCCAGTTGGGAGAAGGAGCCTTCCGCATTGAACATCGGGAAATGGCGTTTCCCGGTATGGAAGTGGCCTATTTTTTTACGGAGAATACTTTTAGCGATCGCCTGGTAATTCCCCCAGGGGAAACTCATTTTGCCTTGGCACTGTTCCCCCATATTCCGGTGCTCTCTTGGATGGGATATAATGATGTAACAGCAAACGCGATCGCGGTTCATCGCAATAATAATGTGGAATATACTTCCGTGATGCCTCCGGGTTGGATGGGGCTGTATATTTGCATGAATAATGAATTAATCGCTAATCTGGACTTGCTGCCGGAAAAGTTTTGGCAACATAGCCGCGATCCAAATCAGGCGGTTTTGCAAGTAGATCCAATATTGCTCGATCGCTTTCGGCAATTCATGCGATCGTGGTTTGTGCGGGCACAAGATTTACATATTCGCGGTTGCCTCAACCCCCAACAGGCAGTAATTCTCCGGGAAGAACTGATCGGCGAATTTCGGCAACTACTCGATCGCACTTTTCAACAACGGGGCGATCGCGCCATCTTCAAGCCTTCTCGACGCTATTGGATTTTTGAGGCTGTCTGTGCAATGCTGGACGCTAATTTAGCCCAAAACCTGACCACCGAGGAGTTTTGCCAACAGCTTGGGGTGTCTCCGCGAGCATTGCAATACGCTTTCCAGGATATTACAGGGATGGGACTTCAGCAGTATATCCGAGCTCGCAAACTCAACGCAGTTCGGGAAGAACTGATCCGCCGTCACCCGGACGAAACTACCGTGAGTGCGATCGCTGCCAAATACGGATTTTTCCACCCCGGTCGCTTCTCCCAACAGTTCCATCGTCAGTTTGGCATCCATCCCTCAACTATTCTGCAACATCGTCCTTAGTAGTAGGGTGGGCAAAAGCCCACCTTACTTTCTCTAGTCCCTAGTCAGGTGGGCAAATTTTTGCCCACCCTACTTTTTTTCATCTTTGCTCAAAAAGTTGCGCGAATCGGATAGGCGATCGCTCTAAACAAAAATAAGCTGATAAATAGGCGTAGAGAAACTTGGCGAAAAGTCTCTCTACGGGACGTAGCAACACCTTTGTCAGCAGGCATCTACCAATCGACCCGTTAATCTAAGATTCAGAACTGAACCATGAAGCCCGAGCCGGACACAAGTGTAGATGCCGTCTTTTGGTCGCAGTGGCAAGAACACCAAGACTATCTTTATCGCTGTTGTCTGAAGCACCTGGGCAACCCCACGGATGCCCAAGATGCCCTCAGTGAGGCGATGCTGAAAGCCTGGGACAAAATAAGCACCACGGCTCAACCGATTCAGAATATTAAAGCCTGGTTAGTCAAGCTGACCTCCCATCACTGTATCGATATTCGGCGAAAGCGCAGTAAAGGTGCAGTGGCGATCGGGGATTTGGAGGCGATCGCTCCTGAAGCGGAGTCAGTCAGCCAGGAAGAAACACCAGTTGGCGCCGCTACGCGGCGCCAATTCGAGTTATTTTTTTGGGATGCCATAGAGAACTTATCGCCGAAACTGCGGGAAACTTTTCAGCTTTATCTGGAGCAGAAATATTCTTTAAAAGAAATCGCCCAACAACTTAACATTTCTTATGAAACTGTCCGCCAGCGAATTTCCCAAGGGCGGAAAATTTTGCGCCAGCAGTGGCATGAGTATAACGGAATCCCCGAAATCCCCTCCCCCGTAGACCCGGCACCTGGGGTCGAGCATTCTCATTCCCAGGCACAGCCTAGGAACGAGGAAAAACATGGCGCCCCCGTAGGGACTTGGGCCAGCCGTGTCCCTACTCCTCGTTCCCAGGCTCCAGCCTGGGAATGCCCTCCCGGAGGCTCTGCCTCCCGTGACTTCTCTCTAGCTCACAGACATACAGACGAGGCAGAGCCTCTGAATTCTCATTCCCAGGCACAGCCTAGGAACGAGGAGATGGCACCTGGGGTCGAGCATTCTCGTTCCCAGGCTCCAGCCTGGGAATGCCCTCCCGGAGGCTCTGCCTCCCGTGACTTCTCTCTAGCTCACAGACATACAGACGAGGCAGAGCCTCTGAATTCTCATTCCCAGGCACAGCCTAGGAA
>JAABRM010000106.1 GCA_011390955.1 Oscillatoriales cyanobacterium
CCCAACTAAGTAGACGGGCAGAAATAAATGCATCACAGACCATATCAGAAGAAAAACTGTCATTCCCGCCGATGGCGGCCTTCGCGGGGGTAAACTCCGGCGGGAATCCAAAGCCTATCGGCGGAGAACGAAAAGTGCAATTAATTATGTTCACCTACTTATAAACATAACCCACCGATATCGGTGGGCATTTTCCGAGCAATTCGACTAATGAACACATACAAATGGTGCGTTACGCTGTCGCTAACGCACCCTACAGAAATTTTTAATGGTTTCAAAGACCGTTTCTTCTTTGTAATCTTTGAATTCTCCCGCATCAAACCACATCCCATAGCAAACGGGACATTTTTCATAAAAAATATGGGATTGTTTCAAGTCCACCATTTTGGTCATCTTGGTTTGACATTTGGGACAGTTAATTTCTCTGGTTTGATTAAATTTTTGGCCGGTTTGCGGATCTCCTACATCGATACTTTCAGACCCTTTGATTTCTTTGAGTTCTTGCGCTTCGAGAGAATCAAACCAAATTCCGTTACATTCCGTACAACGGTCTACAGTAATGCTGGCATAGACCACTTCCGATAAAGTTCCTTGGCATTTCGGGCTTCGGAAGTTGAGTCATTATTTTTGCCTAATTTTTAGCTTCATTATTCCCACTATATTAACATAGATCCTGCTGGATATCACCCCCACCAGCGGGAAATTCAATCTGCTGGATCCCAATTTGATCCTTTGAGGATTAAGTTCACAGTATCATTCGCCATTTATGGGTCTATTAACATTACTCAATAAATTGATAAATTTTGTCATATTTTCGATTAAAATACTGCCGCATTACGGGTTGAAGGGTAAATCGAGTAATTTTTTGGGCTGTTTCTTTGGTAATCAAGGAACGACGCATTAATGATTGCATCGCATCAGGAAGATTAGCAGGGGAAACCGGCTACCAGAGAGGCTACCAGAAGGCTACCAGAAGGCTACCAGAAGGCGATCTATCGGGCTATAATAGAAAAATCATTAGTCTGTGATGCCAAATTTATGTCATTTTGGCCAATCATTTAACCACTTCCGCACCTACTCTTTCTGTAAGGTGGGCATTCTCAAATGGAGTTGCTTTATGCTAGTTGCACTTTATCAAGAAGGAAACGAAAAACGAAGAATTGAGTATGAAGAATTTGAAAATATTCTCAAACAAGATCCAAATGCCCGACAAAAACTAAAAGACCCCATCTTTACAGATATATCAGTATTTCCGAGAGCCTCTCATTTAAGGAAAGGAAACATTAATGTTCAAGGTCATTTCTTTTCTCAATATCGAGGCATGAAGTTTCCTGAAGACTTAATTTGGGATCCAGAATATTTTGTTGGTGACAAAGATCATGCAACTCGTCGTGAGTCTTCCGAGCATTTAGCAGGTAAAACTTTTATCAGAGATTTTTTGAGAGAATTTCATGCAAAAGATTATGCTCAGGCAAAATTTCATCTGGAATTCCCGATTAAAATTGCCACAGGACCTAATCAAGGAAAACGTAGAATTGCTGATATAGCAGCCGTATTTCCCTGTGGTTATGTTATAGTACACGAAATCCAACTTGCGAGTATAACACCTGACGAGTTACAAGAACGCACTGATGACTATTTTAGCAGTGGGTGTGATGTAATTTGGTGGCTCGGAAAAAGCGCCCATACTTCAGGGAATGAAAAATGGGCAAAAGATAATCATTTAGGAAATGTGTACTTATTGGATTTTCAAGAAGACGAACAAATTTATACGTTATATGATGGTAAAGAAGAGGCATTTTAATGAAAAAAAATATAAAATTATTTAGTAAACTTCAACAGACCGAACTTTCCATGTCAGTCTCAATCAAGTGCAGAAAAATCGCTCTTCACTCAAAAGTATTTGTTTCGTCAATACAACCCTGTTTTATGGAAATTAATTCAAAAAGTTTTTTATGTGCTTCAAAGTTACCAAATAAATCAGAGGATAATTGTTTAAAAGAGCTTGGAGATTTTTTTAAACATCAATCAAATATTGACGCGGATAAGTTCAAAGAATTATGGGGTTTAGCCTGTGATAACTATAGTCGATTGGAAATCAATACCCCCGATCCAATCGATATTCAAAACTACATAAATCCTCCTGCTTTATGTATAAGAGTGGAATATTTTTATCGGAAGCCAAACCCGTGGAAATCTTATTATAGAGAATGGAATTCAAATAATTATATCACGAAAAGACAAATTGATGAAGCAACTCAATTTTATAAATCGCTTCAGCCATCTTTTGATAGTAACTTAAGAATAGTTAATTTTTTGATATTAATCTCATATATTTACAAAATATCCCATCCATCTTTCTCATCTTTTTATCGTCCCAAATTGACCAGACCTCAAATCAGAATGTTAGAAATCTGGGGAGAACAAAAAGGAGAGACGATATCTCGTGGAGTTGGAGTTAATGCAGCATCAAAAAAAGATCGAGGAAGATTATCCAGTTCTTTATATGCTTTAGCTAATTCCGGTAAGGGAATAGAAAAGTTAACAGAAGGAAAATTTCAAGAAGCTACATGGAGATTGGATGGAGAAACATATCATGCTTATTACCCAGAGGATAAACTTTTATCTCCTTCTGCCATCAAAGCTTGCAAGGAAAGGGCGCATGAGTTCAAACGCATGAAATTATTCTGATATTACATAATAAAATAAATAAGTTAATGTAGGGTTGGCAATGCCTTACCCTATTATGTAGTGCCTAAATCTTATATCTGCGTAAGTTTTAAAGCATTAGCTTCTAGCTTCTGATGTAGGTAAAAAGCAAATTATACTTTTTGGACAAAAAGTATAATTTATAGCCGGAGAATTATACTGAAATATCATTTGGGTATAAATTGACCAGTGAAAGGCTTTAATTTTTAAGCCCATATCGCCCGGTAGAACTTGATTTTGCTGGAGTGGAAATTTTTGCCTCTCCCTTTTTCAACTTTGCCATTGGGCAGCTACTCAGAGATATTTCCCCAGATATTTACCCCGTCTGCTGAAATTTTCTCACCTGAACGCGATCGCTCTGTTTATTTGCTCTAAATAAATCGATAAATTCACCACAGAGACACAAAGGACACAAAGATTAGTCTGAGTCAGGAGGCGCGATCGCTTATAATATAAACCATGCTATATTTATATCTGGTGAAGACTAACATCGAAATCCGTTAGAGTTACATCACCTAACTGGAAAAAATAGCTGACATTTAATCAATATCACAGCCGAAAAATTTGACAAAAAATATAATGAAAAAACAACAAGCGCTCGAACTCCTTAGCAAGAGTAAAACTCTACTCCAAGAAAAATACGGCGTCACTACCCTAGCTTTATTTGGTTCTACTGCGAGAGATACCGCCACTGAAAATAGTGATATCGACATTCTAATCGCTTTTGAAGTAAAAGCAGACTCTAAACGCTATTTTGGCTCTTTATTTTATCTCGAATACTTGCTCAAATGCCCCGTAGATTTAATTACAGAAACGGCCCTACGCCAGGAACTAAAACCTTATATCGAGGCAGAAATAATTTATGTCTAATACATCACAAAGAGAATGGCGATTTTATATTGATGATATGATTTGTTTCGCAGAAAAGGTTTTACGTTATACCAAAAACCTCGATCGAGAAGCCTTTATTAACAACGAACCTTACTACGATGCAACCCTGAGAAACTTAGAACTTATTGGGAAAGCCGCCACCCACCTTCCCCAAGAGATTAGAGTCAATCACCCAGAAATACCCTGGCGACAAATTATTGCCACCCGTAACCGCATTATTCATGGCTATTTAGGTATTGACAATGATATTATTTGGAGTATTATTACTGACGAAATTCCCGATCTAATTAAAAAATTGCCAAACTTAAAACAAGAAAATTCAATTTAGCGAAATTAAAGGATTTTTCCATGCGAGCAAAATCCGCGACTATCTTTTTATTTCCTCTAAATAAATTAAAAAATTCACCACAGAGACACAGAGGACACAAAGATTAGTCTGAGTCAAGAAGCGCGATCGCCTATAATCCGCGATCGCTCTTTTTATTTCCCCGAAATCAATCGACACATTTACCAGAGACACAGAGGACACAGATCACTGATGACTAGAGACAGGCCGAAATATATGGCTATGTTCGGGATGGTAGAGGCGCGATCGCACTTCGGCAAATTGTTCAGAACCTTGCCTATTTTCTAGCCATTTTAACGCGGGACTAACTACATACAACGTAGTTTTAATTAAATTTTCTGCGATCGTCACAGTTGCCATTTTTGCCAAAGGCACCACCACGATTTTTTCATCAGGCCATCCCAGACGATAACAAATCGCCACGGGGGTATCTTCTGGATAATGTTGTAACAGCTTTTCCTGAGAATCTTCTACATGGCGAGCACTCAAATACAAACAAAGACTCGCTTGGTGAGCCGCTAAAGAAGCTAATTCTTCTGTATCAGGCACCGATGAAGCCCGCCCAGATACACGAGTCAAAATAATCGTTTGCACCAGACCGGGAACAGTCAATTCCACATTTAATTTCGCGGCAGCAGCTTGAAACGCACTAATTCCAGGGATAATTTCAAAGGGAATTTCCGCCTCAGCCAAAGCTTGCATTTGTTCGCCGATCGCACTATACAAACTGGGATCCCCAGAATGTAAACGAATCACCGATTTACCTGCTTTCACCCGTGAAATCATCATGGGCAAAATATCTTCCAGGGTTTTATTTGCCGTGGGAATTTTTTCCGCATCTGCCCGACAAAATTGTAAAACTTGCGTGGGGACGAGGGAGTTGGCAAATAAAATCACATCTGCGGCAGCCAGCAATTTTTGGGCTTTGACCGTGAGTAAATCAGGATCTCCAGGCCCGGCGCCGACAATATACACGGCTGGTTTGAGCCCACCTACGGCTGGAATAGACTTAGATTTCTGAGATTCAGACATTTGATGCTAATTTTTATGGTTGATGAAGATTTCTCAGTGGTTATTTTTGCGGCGACTCGCGGGAAATATCCCATTGTTGCCGATCCGGGGAAACCACATCGGGCAAAGGACGATTTAATTTGTAAAGCCAGATTAATCCCGCTAACCCCAAGGTAATGCCCAACAGACTAACCATTTGAGCCATTTTCAGCGGTCCAAACATTAAACTATCCGTCCGTAAGCCTTCAATCCAGAATCGCCCCAGGCTATAAGCGGCTAGATAGACTAAAAATAAGGTGCCCGCTTTTAAGGGTTTTTTGCCGGGAAACTTTCTAAAGAATAAGGACAACAGTAGGGCAAATACCATCAAATTCCACAGGGACTCATAGAGAAAGGTGGGATGGAAGTAGTCAAACTGTCTCATTTCCAGGGGTAGATGAAACCGATTTTCTGGGGGAATATAGAGTTTCCAGGGTAAGTTGGTGGGATCGCCGAAGGCTTCGGAGTTAAAGAAATTGCCCCACCGCCCGATCGCCTGTCCCAGAATTACCGAGGGGGCGACTAAATCGGTCAGTTGCCAGAAAGATATTTTTTGCAGACGGGCAAATATTAAAGCGGCTAGGGTGCCTCCCAACATAGCGCCGTGAATGGCAATCCCACCTTTCCAAATGGCGATGATATCTCCTGGGTTTTGGGCATATTGTGGCCATTCAAATAGCACATAGTACAGTCGGGCAGCGGGAATAGCGCCGACTACCAGCCAAATGGCTAAATCACCAATTAAGTCTGGGTTAACCTGGCGTCGTTGGGCTAAATATTGGGAAAGGGTGACACCAATTAACACCGCTGAGGCGATTAAAAGGCCATACCAACGAATGGTTAATGGCCCAAGGTGAAAGATAATCGGCCCTGGGGAGGTGAATTGAAATCCGATGGGAAGAGAGTATATATCCATAACGATATTGAATTTAATCTTTAGCCAAGGCAGAGTGACGCCCTTGTTCAGCATAAAATATTAATGCCACCTAGCATGGTGATTAAATATGACCAAACGCGCGATCGCTCATAAAAACTCTGTCTCGAAAAGTCCCGTGACCAAAAAGTCCGTGGCTAAAAGTCCGGTGCCGAAAACTCCCGTGACCAAGAAGTCCGTGGCTAACAGTCCAGTGCCGAAAAGTCCCGTGCGGCGGGGCAAAGGTGCAGAGGGGCAGGGCAGCGGAGGAGCAGAGGGGCAACGGAAAACTCCGGTTGCTAAAAGTCCGGTGCCGAAAAGTTCCGTTGGCAAAATCTCCCTGCGGAAAAAGTCCGTACTGAAAAAGTCCGCCTCAAACGCAGAAACCCCCAAAAATCAAAAACGGCAACATTTCCGAGGTGCCAAGTCCACCCACGACCAGCCGAAAATTCAACCCAGACCGCTACCCCAGACCAAATATGAGAACAACATACCGCTTTTAGGATTATCTTTATCCCAGTTGACCGAGTGGGTACAACAACAAGATCAACCCGCTTATCGGGGTAAGCAGCTACATCAATGGATTTATCAACAAGGGGCAAAAACCCTGGAAGACATCACGGTGTTTCCCAAACAGTGGCGGGAAAATCACCAGGATGTAGCGATTGGGCGATCGCAAATTTTGCATCGTTCTGTCGCTTTAGACCAAACCGTCAAGTATTTGCTGCAATTAGCCGATGGGCAAATTATCGAAACCGTAGGCATTCCCACACAAAAGCGGTTGACCGTTTGCGTCAGTTCCCAGGTGGGTTGTCCTATGGCTTGTGATTTTTGTGCCACCGGCAAAGGAGGCTTTACCCGGAATTTAGCCGTCCATGAAATCGTGGATCAGGTGTTAACGGTGCAAGAAGATTTTGGCCGTCGCGTCAGCCACATCGTATTTATGGGCATGGGTGAACCCTTACTCAATACCGAGAATGTTTTAGCGGCAGTACGCTGTCTGAATGAAGATGTCGGCATTGGACAACGGCATCTGACCATTTCTACCGTGGGAGTGCGCGATCGCATTCGCAAACTCGCTCAATATCAAGGCCAATTTACCCTAGCCGTGAGTCTTCACGCTTCTAATCAAGCCCTGCGGGAAAAACTGATCCCCTCGGCCAAACACGCTCCTTTAGATCAGCTAATGGCAGAATGTCGGGAATATGTCAACATCACCGGACGACGGTTGAGTATTGAATATATTCTCTTAGCCGGTTTAAACGACGCCCATGCCCACGCCATAGAACTGGCCAATCTCTTGCGCGGATTCCAATGCCACGTTAACCTAATTCCCTATAATCCGGTAAAAGAAGCTGACTATCAACGTCCCAGTCCCCAAGAAATCCAAGCTTTTGTGGACGGGTTACAACAGCGACATATCGCCGTCAGCGTCCGCTACTCGCGAGGACTAGAAGCTGACGCCGCTTGTGGACAATTGCGAGCCTCTCGTCGTTAAAAGTTCGGTAATCGGCGGTGATGTGTCTGAAAAAATTGGTAGAGTCATCCCTGAGTCGCTGGATCCAGTTAAGTAAACATTACCTGTAAAACTGATAAGTCATCATCAAAAATCCGCTTGGGATTGAGATTTCTTAAATAATCCAACAGACGATCTAGTTCCGTCTGATTGGTTTCCTGATAGTGACTGAGTATCTGCACAAATTCTTCTAAAGTCCACAGCTTGCCGTTGCGTTGATTAATTTCATAAGCGCCATCGCTATAAATGTATAACGTACTCAACGGAGGCACTTGACAAGATTTCTGCATATACTCAATATCTGGAAACATCCCAACGGGCATTCCCGGAGTTTTCAGTTGCTCAACGGTTAACGGGGTATTCTGGCCACCAGACAGCAAAATTGCCGGGGGATGACCCGCGCAAGAATAGGACAACTCGCGAGTGGAGAGATGATACACGCCGTACCAGATGGTAAAGTATTTGTCCTGGTGCATATCCATCTGGAAGGCTTCATTTAAAGCGGTGAGTACGCGAGCGGGTTCAGAAAAAGCCACTCCAGGCAAGGAACGGGTACGCAGTAAGTGCGACATAGCCACCGAAGGCAGGGTAGAACCCAGACCATGCCCGGAAACATCCAGTAAATACATCACCAAATGTTCATCATCTAACCAATAGTAGTCAAAACAGTCTCCTCCCAGTTGCCGGGAAGGAATAAACCGACTGTTAATGGTGACAGCAGCGCTTTTCATCGGTGGGGGTAGCTGCGATCGCACATATTCTGCTCCCTCTGCCAACTGTGCCTCTAAACGATGATTAGTATCTGCCAACATCTGGTTGGAAGAACGCAAATCTGCCGTGAGTTGATAGATTCTTAACCCCGCTCTCACTCTGGCATTGAGTTCATCGGGACGAATGGGTTTAGAGAGAAATTCATCCGCCCCAGTATCCAAACCCATCACCCGATCTTCCGTTCCCCCACGGGAAGTCAACAAAATAAAAAAAGTGGTCGAGAGATCGGGATTAGCCTTAACATGGCGACAAACTTCTAGTCCGTCCATGATCGGCATCATCCAATCACAGATAATCAGAGCCGGACGGACTTCTTCCGCGCGATCGACTCCTTCTTTACCATTTTCGGCTACGGTGACGCCATAACCCTGCTTTTGTAAAGCTCTGGTTAACACCACCCGAATCGTCGGGTCATCATCAATCACTAAAATCTGAGTCATGGGGCAGGGAAATTAGGATCATTCGCTTAAAATTGGATCTAACGTTAAACATAGCAATAGATACTACATTCCACAGCATCTAGTTCAACCAGTCGATTAAGATGAGGGTGGATCGGTCTGGTCATGGTAATTTCTGTTCAATCGGGGGCAACCCCTGGGTAAAATGGCGGCTCAACGCTCGGATTTAAAGCTTTTGAGCAACTTCCCTTCTATACCAGACCCACAAGGATTTAATCGCTGTTTAAAGAAAAATCAGGCCGGGATGAGAATTTATTTTCACCAATATATAAATTATCGTGCCATTCTAAAAATTAAGGATAAAATTTAGACGATGTTCTATTGTATGATATATAATAATTAATTTTTCAATAACGTAGCAAAAACTCTCAAAAATAGGGGGGTCATCAAATCATCGTGGATTATAAAGATGTGAAAAAACTACCAGTACCCCAAAAATTTACCCTGCATCTCACAACAGAAATTCAGTTACTCAACGAAGTTTTGTCATGGTTCGATCGGTTTGATTGTCCCCCCGTACCGAATAGAACTTGGATGCAATGCCAGTTAGCCTTAGCTGAGGCATTTACTAATGCCGTGCGTCATGCTCACCAAGGACTCCCCAGGGATACGCCAATCGATCTCGAAGTCTCGATTTTACCTGAGTCTTTAGAAATACGCATTTGGGATTGTGGTCCAGGACTAGATTTAGCCGCCAAGCTCAAATCTCTGAGTCAGCACAGAGATAAGGATGCTGAAGGGGGACGGGGTTTGCTGTTAATTGAACTGATTGCCGATCGCATGAGTTACACCAAGACTGAAAATAATCGGAATTGTTTTTTGATTGTTAAGCACTATTATCATACTTCCGGGCAAATCCATCGGTGACGCCAAAATTGAACCCCCTGAAAAAAAATAAGAGACGCCCTTGATGGCTGTCTCTTATTTTAATGATGATGGTTGGTTGCGGAAAAATCGTCTTATTTTAAAGTTTAAAACAGGCGATCGCCCTTACCTAACTGCTAGATGCTTTAGTGGCTATGATCGTAAAGTCCAGGAGCATGAGCTTCGAGCACCTTACCAGTGCGAACACTACTTAACATAAAGTAATCACAGAAAGGACATTGAGTTTGGGTTTCTTCCCGCTTAATAAAGTAGTAGCGTTCGGCTAGATTTCCACAGTTGGGGCAGCGAATTGCTTGTAATGTTTGCATTTCAAAACCTCGGTTTTCTTTCAATCCAAAAAGTCATTTCGGAACTCAGGAAATAGAAACCAGCAAGATGGTTGACTGTGACAGAACATCATCAAAAAATTTTTAATCGGTCGAGCGGTGCTGTCCCTATTTCTGAGAAAAAATCTGATTGGTCTTGACCAAGTTCTATAATTTTTCAGGGTCAGAGAGTTTTCAGTTCCAGAAAATCATCAAAAAAAAAATTAAATCCATTTTCGCGGTCAGAGGATGCTCTGACAGAAGAAACATGAAAATGAGAACTGTCGAGTTACTGGTGTTTAGCGACTGTCCGCAGCTTTCTGGAGTCTGCTAGAGATTTACTGGCTCCGCCAAAAGGATCGACAGTTTGGCGCTTATCGGTGGTCAAACCATTGATTTTTTGACCAACTCCTGGGGACTGGTGAACCTTTTGACACACAGATTATCTCAGATATTTGACAATCTTGTCAAGCTTCATTATTCTTTGGGATCGATCGAAAAACAGCGATCGCGGTTACATTATTTAATGATTCTGGTCACAATTCGATTTTTTTTCATTTTAACCCCATGATTTGGCCAGTTTTTTGAAAAATTTTGATTTTTTTTTATAAAAGTTAATAAAAATTAACACATCGCTCTAACTGAACCGCCGCAAATCTGAGAAATTTTCAGGAAAATTTTAGATTTTTCAGGAGGGGCAATTTTGGCACCATGTACCGTTGTCATCGGCTTGATTTTGTCCGGTACGGATGACTTGACTCGGAACCGTCCCCCTGCCCATAGATGCATTGGCTTTGGCGATCGCCATCTTCTCCTCTGGATCTAGTAAACCAGGTAAAAATGCCAAATCCATTGGATCCTAAAACTTACTGCTAGTCCAGATTTCTCCGGATGCCCAGAATTTTTATCCTCGATTTCCGGGTTCAGGGTTCACTACAGAAGCCGAAAACTTACCCAATATTACCCAAACTTACTCAAATCGTCAGAAATTTCCAGAGCATCAAGTAAGATTTTTAGATTCAGATGGTCAATCTGGTCATTAGTTGTGGTAAGATTGGATCTGGTTAAGCGCGTCGGAATTATGACTCCATGTTATTAGGGTTTAAAACACAACTTAAAATCAATCAAACCCAACGGCAACAACTCGCTC
>JAABRM010000107.1 GCA_011390955.1 Oscillatoriales cyanobacterium
AATTAATTGCACTTTTCGTTTTCCGCCGATAGGCTTTGGATTCCCGCCGGAGTTTACCCCCGCGAAGGCCGCCATCGGCGGGAATGACAGTTTTTCTTCTGATATGGTCTGTGATGCATTTATTTCTGCCCGTCTACTTAGTTGGGTAGCGGGAACTTGAGTGCGATATGCCTCCGGCACCAAGCCCGATCGCCCAAGAGTCGAATCTTGAGATAAGAATTTTGGTAAACTGTGCAGTGTCATATCCTTGGAGCTACTGAATCCCTTGCTAGACGAACAAGCCAAAAAAACAATTCTGCGGAAAATCCCCCACGGGCTGTACATCTGTGGAGTCTGTGACGGGGAAAATGTCAACGGGTTTACCGCCAGTTGGGTGATGCAGGCTTCCTTTCAGCCACCTCTGGTCGTAAATTGCGTCAAAAATGATTCGATTTCTCATGCCATGATCAAAGCCAGTGGGGTTTTTTCCCTCAGTGTTCTCGAAGCTGGTCAAAAAGATGTGGCGCAAAAATTCTTTAAACCTCAGCGTCTGGTGGGCAATAAGTTTGAAGACGTGGAATCCTACATAGGAGAAACTGGCTGTCCCATTATCTCCGACTCTTTGGGCTATGTAGAGTGCAAAGTCGTGGGTTCCGTGGAACATGGCGATCATACCGTTTATGTCGGGGAAGTGATTGCTGCCGGAGTTCACCGAGAGGGTGAGCCCCTCTTGCTGGAAAGTACCGGATGGAATTACGGTGGATAAAAAAATCCGAGTATTTTAATTAAATCCATTCTCTGAATTTTCCTTAGTCCATCATTGCTTGTTTGATTTATGCCTTTAATCGCAGTAAAAACCACGGTTTCGACTCCGCCAAAAACAGAGGTGGAAAGTTTACTCAAAACTCTTTCCGCGAGTTTAGCCAAACATCTGGGTAAGCCAGAGTCGTATGTAATGACTGCTTTTGACTCAGATGTGCCGATGACCTTTGCGGGAACAACCGACCCAGTTTGTTACATAGAAATTAAAAGTATTGGCAGTATGACTCCCACTCAAACTAAAACCATGAGTCAGGATTTTTGCCAAAAAATTAATCAAGCGCTGGGGGTTCCCCAAAATCGCATTTATATTGAGTTTAATGACGCCAAAGGTTCGATGTGGGGCTGGAATGGTTCTACTTTCTAACCACAGAAACCGGGTTTCTTGACTCAATTTCCGATTTCCGGCAAAAGTTATTTGAGAAACCCGGTTTCTTTTTGGGGATGAATGATTAAACATAAAAGATAGAGATTTGCTGCCACAAATCTCTATTTTTTTATGGCAAAAAGAATAAATTATAAATTACACCGTTTTTAATAAAAAATGCATTATGGGCGGTTCGCGAACTGCCCCTACTTGCGCCCAAATAAACCTAGTAATTGAGAAAAATCCATAAAATAAGTAAAAAAATTAAAAATCCGCTGATTGATTCATCAGATTGATTGATAACCGAGCAAATGGGACGATCGAGCCAATCAGAAATACAGGGATATGCCTCCGGTAGGCGGCGCGATCGCGCCCCCTTAAACCCCAACCAACCTCTGCCAAGTATCTCACTGATAACTAGGATACAAAAAATTAATTTTCCGGCACCGCATGAATTTTCCGGATTCTCTCTCAAGTCCAAAGGTACAGATAGAAGTGTCAGTTGATACCAAAAAAATTTAATCAGAGCGATCGCGCAGGAATAACTACGATTAATTTTGTCCATCTATTCTCCCTTTGCTCAAGGAACTTCGAGGTAACTTTGAAATTCTTTACAAAGAGATACATTATGTTACTATCACAAGTGGTGTGAGATCGCGAATGCCTGGTGACAGGTAAATTGTTTATGGTGTGAGGAGTAAAACCCAAAAATGCAAAAAAATAATTACATTTTAACCCGACCGATCAATTCTCATGTACGCAGTCAACCTCAACCCCTGAGAGTTGGCGTCATTGGCGTGGGTAATATGGGACAACATCACACTCGTGTCCTAAGTCTGCTGAAAGATATTGAATTAGTCGGTGTGGCGGATATCAATGTCGAAAGGGGTCTAGACATCGCCAGCAAATATCGCATTCGGTTTTTTGAAGACTATCGAGACTTGCTGCCCCATGTAGAAGCGGTCTGTATTGCCGTCCCGACCCGCTTACATCACTCTGTCGGCATGACCTGTCTACAATCAGGGGTTCACGTTTTAATTGAAAAGCCAATTGCCTCAAGTATTGCGGAAGCCGAATCTTTAGTAAATGCCGCCGCCGAATCGGGCTGTATCCTGCAAGTGGGTCACATTGAACGCTTTAATCCAGCTTTCCAAGAACTGAGTAAAGTGCTGAAGACCGAGGAGTTACTGGCTGTAGAAGCCCATCGCATGAGCCCATATTCTCATCGCGCTAACGATGTCTCCGTGGTTTTGGATTTAATGATTCACGATATTGATTTGCTGTTGGAATTAGTGGGCTCTCCAGTGATTCGCTTAACCGCCAGCGGTTCGCGGGTTTACCACAATCAAGCCGAAAAGAAAACCCCTCATTGGCCCGTTAGGCAAGCACAGTCGGCCCCAGCCGTGGATTATGTCACCGCTACTCTGGGGTTTGCCAATGGAGTTGTGGCCACTTTAACTGCCAGCAAGGTGACTCATCGCAAAATTCGCCGTTTGATGGCTCATTGCCACAACTCCCTGACTGAGGCGGATTTTCTGAATAATGAAATTCTGATTCATCGGCAGACTACGGCGGACTATATGACGGACTATGGTCAAGTGCTTTACCGTCAAGATGGTTTGATTGAAAAAGTTTACACCAGCAATATAGAACCCCTGCACGCTGAGTTAGAGCATTTTGTGAATTGCGTCCGGGGGGGACAGCAACCTTCGGTGGGCGGTCAACAAGCCCTTAAAGCTTTGCGTTTGGCTAGTGTGATCGAGCAGATGGCTTTGGATGGCCAAGCCTGGAGTTCGCCAAATCTGGAGTGTGTTAACCCCGTGGCGGTGCCTGCGTAAGACATAGAATATGGTGCGTTACGCTGTCGCTAACGCACCCTACGATACTTTAAAAAATCGTAGGTGATGCCACGAAAATTGTTATAGAAACCCGGTTTCTCGTTGAATTATTTGGCAGAGGGTTTGGCTGACAAGCTGGTTGCCGGTGGGACTGAGGTGAATGCGATCGCGGTATAAGCTGGCTGGTGGTTCTTGGCGGTTGAAAATTGGTAAAAAATCTAGGTAGAAAATTTTTTCCGCTTGGGTAAACTCTAGTAACCTAGCCCTGGCTTTTTGTTCGTAGTCCCTTGGGGTGGTGGGGTTGCCGGTTTCTCTCAAGAGTGGAGTCATGGCTACCAGTAGATGACTATTGCTTTCTTGGGTTAAGAGTTTGATTTGTCGAATGGCTTCTAGGTTGCGATCGACTGGATCCCCCGGTTCTTTGGGGGCGGTGGGAACTTTGGGGGCGGGTAATATATAACGAGTGAATAGTTCAAACCAGGCTAGGGCTGGTTTTTTGTCCGGGTAGTTGCGATCGCGCCCGACCTGGAGAGAACTAGGGGCTGCCGCAAATAAATCATCGGTATTAATCAGTAAAACCACCACCTTCGCGCCAAAACTCCCCATCCGGCGTAAAAAGGCTAACTCATTTCTCGGCCCCCAAGAATTTGCTGAAGCGTTGAGGACTTCCACCTGGATATTTTTGACATTTGATGATGTTCTCTCCGCTGACCCTGGGGATAAAGTTGCCGAACAAGTTGCTTGTAACTGATTGGTCATAAGTGCCGAAATGGTCTGACCTTGGTCGGTCCACCAGGCGCCATTGGCCACCGAATCCCCCAGGAGTAAAATCCGCCATGTTCCTTCTGGGGGAGATTTTTCCATGACCGGACTCCGCATAGAATACTGGTTAATTGCAATTAAATTGCCTAACCGACGGACTTGTTGATTGGGCGCGAGAATGTAGCCAATTTCAGGGTCAGGCAAGTATATTAAGGGATTTCCCAAGCCAAATCTCAGTCTTAAGACGACTTCAACTCCCAAAAAAAACCCCATAATTATCAGGGTAATTGTGCAAATCAGAAGTGGAATATTCACTGATTCTCTCCGTTGGGCGCCCTCCGAAAGCGCCGCTGGTCTTGAATGATTTCTCAGTAAGTGCTTGACAAATATCTAATGGATCTGGTAAGAGAAAATTTTCGGCTTCAAAGATAAATGGGCGATCGGAGAGCGGATTTTACCTTTTTATCTTGCTGAAGTAGAAATAGGTTGATCCAGTAGAGTTATAGTAACAATATAATCATTTATCGATTTAAACTCTAAAAAAGTTTAGGTATTAACTCGCATTTAACGGGTTAATTTATTGAAAAAGCCGAGTCCGAATGGAAAGCACGTGGACTTAATTCAGCAGATATTCAAAACCCCCAAGCCAATCATTGGTGTTGTCCATTTATTGCCACTGCCCACTTCTCCTAGATGGAGTGGCAATCTCAAAACAGTAATCGAGCGAGCGGAGCGGGAAGCGACCGCCCTAGCCGCTGGTGGAGTCGATGGGATTATCGTCGAAAATTTTTTCGACGCTCCTTTTACCAAGGGCACAGTAGACCCCGCAGTTGTCAGTGCGATGACGATATTGGTAGAAAAGCTAATGAATTTAGTGACTCTGCCAATTGGGATTAATGTCCTGCGAAATGACGCTCACAGTGGTTTGGCGATCGCCTCTTGTGTGGGCGCCCAATTCATCCGGGTGAATGTTCTTACAGGTGTCATGGCTACTGACCAAGGCTTAATTGAAGGACAAGCTCATCAACTGCTTCGTTACCGACGGGAACTCGGATCCGAGGTGAAAATCTTCGCCGATGTTCTGGTCAAACACGCTCAAGCATTAGAAGCGACTAATCTCACTCATGCGGTCAAAGATACTATTGAGCGAGGTTTAGCTGATGCCGTGATTATTTCTGGCTGGGCTACAGGTAGCCCTCCTGTACTCGAAGACTTAGAAATTGCTAAGATAGCCGCCGCAGAAACTCCGGTTTTCATTGGCAGTGGCGCCAATTGGGACAATATTGCCACTCTGCTACCCGCTGCCGATGGTGTGATTGTCGCTAATTCGCTCAAACGTCACGGTCAAATCGACCAACCGATCGACCCCTTGCGGGTGAGTCAGTTTGTGGAAGCAGCGCGATCGATCAAACCGAACGGATGTTAGTTTAAGCAAGGCCAATTAAGTTAGATAGCCGTTCCCATGCCCCTGCTGCCCCTGGAAATAAAATTTGAACCATTTCCAGCAGCATTTCCCGCAACCACAGAGCAAAAGAAATCCTAGAGAGCCGGTAAAATTTCCGATTTAGATGTGCAGTCTGTTCATCTCAAATCCGGAACCATTCACCGCGCTCTCTACTTCTATATGTGAGATATGTCAGAATCGAGAAAGATGTTACGCCCAGTATCGATGATTTAATTTGGGGGGAGAATGACAAGTCGAAAATCTATTCCTTGGATTCATCAATGGTCCCGTCATTTAATTGGGGCGATCGCCTTGGTGGGTTGCCTAGAAACCGCATGGCTAACAGTGGCTGAGTTATCGGGAAGCGCTGCGGACGTTTGTCCCACCAGTGGCTGTAAAGAAGTTTTGGAAAGTGACTATGCTACCGTCTTTGGTCTGCCTTTGACTGTCTATGGGTTATTGGCATATATCGCGATGGCAGTCCTAGCTTTCTTGCCCTGGTTGTTGCGGCAAAAAACCAATAAGTCTTTTCAGTCTAAAGTCCAAGAAACCACTTGGTTGTTGATGTTTAGCCTCGGTGTGGTCATGCTGATATTTAGCAGCTATCTCATGTATGTGATGCTGTTTGAAATTCAGGGTTTATGTCCATACTGTATCGCTTCAGCTATCTTTTCCGTGACCCTGTTTACCTTGACCATCATTGGTCGGAATTGGCTGGATCCAGGGCAACTATTGATGAACGGCTGTGTTGTTGGTATGGTGACACTGGTGGGAGTCACCGGAATTTACGCCAATGTAACCCCAACGGCAGATTCTTCAACCAGCCCATCAGCCGAAGCGGTGAATACTCCAGGGGAAAGTGGGCCGCCAATTATTAATACATCGGGAAATTCCGAAATGGCTTTAGCTCGGCATTTGGCGGCAATTGGCGCCAAAAATTATGGGGCGTACTGGTGTCCCCATTGCCATGAGCAAAAAGAACTTTTTGGTCGGCAAGGTTTTGCCCTCATCGATTATGTGGAATGCGATCCCAAGGGCAAAAATGCTCGTCCGCAAATGTGCAAAGCGGCTGGACTTGTAGGCTATCCTAGCTGGCAGATTAATGGTCAAGTATATCCAGGAGTGCAACCGTTAGAAACTTTAGCGGATTTATCCAATTATCAGGGCGATCGCGAATTTATCTATCCTTTTCCTTATCAGTAGACCAACAACCAACTGGCTGGCTTTAATGACTCAGGGCATCTATTTTGTTCGATCTGAATCATTGGGTTTCCTCTCAATACATTTTGAGCGGATTTAACCAATTTTCATCAATAAAAGCATTCTCAGGCTGTCCTGAATCGAATGCTGCCCATAAAACAAATTGCTCAATGCCGAATTATTGGTTTCGTTTTAAATGATCGTCAAGGAAAAGAAAGCTCGAACACATATCTGGTCAACTCTGAAGCATAAGATTAAGCCACAGAGTCGAGTTCTGCTGACTTCATTTGGGGTGGCCACTTGCATTGTCGCGATCCGATTAACGGGTATATTGCAAGGATGGGAATTAGCCGCCCTCGATCGGTTGTTTCGCTGGAAACCCACCGAATCCCAAGAGAATCGGATCGTGATTATTGGAATTGACGATCGAGATTTACGCAAGATTGGTAAATATCCAATTCCCGATCTGGTGATGGCAGACTTACTAAAAAAATTAAATGCCCAAGGTGCTAGATTAATTGGTTTGGATATTTTTCGGGATCTGCCGGTAGAACCGGGTAATGCTGAATTACAAGAAGTATTTGCCAGTATGCCCAATATCATCGGGATTCGACAATTTACCGATCGAAAAGACTATGACTTTGACGTGCCACCACCACCGGGTCTGCCTTTAGAACAAATCGGGTTTAACAATATTAAGATTGACCCAGACGGGGTGGTGCGGAAAAACTTAATTTATTGGTGGACTCCCGATAATAAAGCCCATAGAAGTTTTGCTTTTCAGTTAGCTTTAAACTATCTCAAACAGGAAGGCATTGAACTAAAGCCATCCGCTAACAATCCGTGGGAGCTACAGTTAGGAAAAACCGTTTTGCATCCTTTTCAACCTAACGATGGCGCTTATGTTAGAGCGGATCATGGCGGATATCAACTGTTGGTTAATTTTTACCGGATTTCGGGGGGTTTTCCTACTTGGTCTTTTAGCGATGTTTTAGAAGATAAAGTTCCCCCAGACCAGATTCAAGGTCGCATTGTTCTGATTGGGAATACGGCTAAAAGTTTGAAAGATTTTTTCTCAACTCCTTATAGTGGAAATCTTTTCAATACACCAAAAAAAATGGCTGGAGTTGAACTCCATGCAAATTTTCTGAGTCAGTTGCTTAATGCGGCGATCGATGGTCAGAGTTTATTACTCAAATTCTGGCCAGACCCAGTGGAATGGATCTGGATTTTTGCTTGGTCGTTTATCGGCGCTTATCTGAGTTGGCGCTGGCGATCGCCCTATCTTAACTTGGCCGGTATTCTGTTACTAGAAATCGGTTTACTGTTGATTTGCTATCTAGCGTTTCTGTTAAATTGGTGGTTGCCTTTGATTCCGGCAAGTCTAACTTTAGCCGGTTCAGCAATTGTAATTACCGGATATTTGGCGCACTTAGAGGAAGAACTGAAACGTTCTAAAGATTTTTTACAAGGGATTATTAATACGGTGGCCGATCCGATTTTTGTTAAAGATAGAAATCATAAGTGGATCGTGCTGAATCAAGCATTTGCCAATTTACTTGGTCATTCGATTGATACTTTAATTAATGGGTCGCCGGAAAAGTTTTTCCCGGAAAAAGAAGCGGATATTTTTTGGGAACAAGCGGAGTTGGTGTTTCTGAGTGGTAAATCCAGCGAACATGAAGAGACATTTACCGATTCTTTAGGTAATACTTATTTCATGGCTACGAAGCGATCGCTGCATAAAGATGCGGCGGGAAATTTATTTTTAGTCGGGGTGCTGCGAGATATCACCGAACGCAAACAAATGGAAGAAGAACTGCGGCGCACTGCGGCAGAATTAACTCGTTCTAATGAAGAATTACAAACATCCCATAATCGGCTGCGTTATATTGCCTATCACGATGCGCTCACCGGCTTACCCAATCGGAAACTCTTTTATGAACGGTTGATGCAAAGCTTAGAATGGGCGGAATTTAATCAGCAATCCGTGGCTTTGATGTTTTTAGATTTAGATGGGTTTAAACTGATTAACGATCGCTATGGCCATGATGCCGGTGATGTCCTGCTCAAAACCGTGGCTCAGAGATTGAAAAATTGCTTGCGGGGAACTGATACGGTTGCTCGTTTAGCGGGGGATGAATTTACGGTGATTTTACCGGCTATTGCTCAGACCAGTAATGTGGCGATCGTGGCAGAAAAAATATTGGCAACGGTGACAGAACCGATTTTAGTTGATGCTACAAATACCGCTAAAGTTACGGCCAGTATTGGGATTAGTTTATACCCTGAAGATAGTCAGCTTCCCGATGATTTGGTTAAGGCGGCGGATCGAGCGATGTATGCAGCAAAAGAACTCGGTAAAAATCAGTACAAATTTTACTCCAGCATTCCTAAGTCTAAGCTGATTGAAATCGATAGAATTGAAAAATAGGCATTTGTTGGTTGTTGGTTGTTGTTTGTTGTTTGTTGTTTGTTGTTTGTTGTTTGTTGTTGGTTATTGGTTGTTTGTTGTTTGTTGTTGGCCAACAATCAACCATCAACAAATAACCAACAACCCCCTTCAAAGGGGGGCAAGAATCAAAGAATCCCTACCCAAAAATCAACAATCAACCATCAACAAACAACCATCAACAATCAACCATAGAATCCCTACCCATCAACAATCAACCATCAACCAATAACCATCAACCAACAACAATCAACCAACAACATTAACGTTGCAGTTCTTCTATATTTTGCTGAAATTCCGATTGACGATCGCTGAACTGAAATTGCTGAGAAATTTGTAAGCCTTGTTGAAAAGCCGCGATCGCCTGGGGGTAATTTTCCCGCATTTGATAGAGTTTACCCAGTTGCAAATAGGTTGTCATTAACCCATAAAAATTAGTGGCGCGTCGATCGACAACTACTAAGGCTTCATAGACTTGGATTGCTTTTTCTAATTCCGCCGCTTGTTGATAAATATTGGCAATTTTAATTAAGGCTTCTCTGGCGACGGCAAACTGTTGCAATGTCCAAGCTAAAGTGTAGCTTTCTTGATAATTGTTGATGGCTAAGTTTAGCTGATTTAATATTTGATAGTCTTGCCCGATCGCGAGTTTTAATGCGGGGATTAATATTAAGTCTTGGGCATTGAGATAAAACTGCACTAACCGCTGCCGCATGGCGATCGCTTGTGGGTATTGTTTGGCTTGGGAGTATATATAACTCAGTTGCTCTACATAGTTGATTATTTGGGGCTGATTTCCCTCAGTTTCCGCGATCGCTAATAACTGCTCATAAGCCATTGCTGCGGCTACATAATCCAGCTTTTCCAAAGCAAGACGGGCGATCGCAATCCATAAATTTTTAGTAGCCTCAATATCCTGCCGATTTTGGGCATCGGTCAACATAGTTTGGTAAATTTTAATGGCCAAATCTCGCGCTTTTACTGATTCATAACCCTGAACCAATGCGGTTAAAAATTCCAGTCCACAGGAATTTTTGGCTGGTGGACTTTTGGCTGGTGGACAACGATCCACCTCCAGATTTTCTAATCTTCTGGTAATGATGCGTAACTGGGTAATGTCCTCTTGTTGCCAAGCGATCGCACCCACCCGACTCAAAGCTGCTAACTCATCCATCGGACCTAAATAGCGTCGCAATCTTAATTCTCGATTCCAAATCGCAAAAGCTACGGGAGTATTTCCCGCTGCTAACTGAGCGGTTGCCTCAATATTTAATCGATCCAAAGCCTGAGCTAAAATTTCTCTTTCCGGGGATACCAGTTGTCCATTTTTCGGCGGATTAGGCAATAATGGATCCGGTGCTGTGGATAAGAGAGGATTACTCTCAATTAATTGGGAAGGTTGACGAGCGATCGCCATCAACGGTGTGAGCAATGATGTGAGCAATCCCAGCAACAAAATCATGTAGGGTGGGCAAAGTTTTGCCCACCCTAAGTTAGGAAAGTGAGGACTTAAACCTGCCAGTGATTCACTCTTTTGATCTGCGCCACAGCGCCAGGTTTTATGGTTCATCCAGGGCGGTTCATCCTTTGTACAAAATTTATTTTTGCCAGTATAGTATATCATATAAATATTTGTGCGATTCGTTCACGCGGAAAGCGGAGGGAAAACCCGAAGTGTGCGCGTGATAATGGTTCCGGCAGACGCCGTGTACTAACAGGCTCTCGCCTGGATTCGTAGTCACGAACCATTATAACTGTGGATTTGTTGTCCTAAATGGAAGACAAATACCCGGATTTTCTGGCAAGTAATTGCCAGGGGTAATTAGGCATCAGCCCCACCCAGAGACTCACCATCAAAG
>JAABRM010000019.1 GCA_011390955.1 Oscillatoriales cyanobacterium
GTTTGTTGTTTGTTGTTTGTTGTTTGTTGGTTGTTGGTTGTTGGTTGTTGGTTGTTGGTTGTTGGTTGTTGGTTGTTGGTTGTTGGTTGTTGGTTGTTGTTTGTTGTTTGTTGTTTGTTGTTTGTTGGTTGTTGTTTGTTGGTTGGCAAGATGGTTAATGAACCAACAACAATGAACAATGAACAATGAACCAACAACAATGAACCAACAGCGTCGTAACCCACCAAAACCAGCATTCGTGATTCGTAGGGTGGGTTAGACGCGGCGATAATTTTGGCATAAAACCGATAACATTTATTCCGCGTCGTAACCCACCAAAACCAGCATTCGTGATTCGTAGGGTGGGTTAGACGCGGCGATAATTTTGGCATAAAACCGATAACATTTATTCCGCGTCGTAACCCACCAAAACCATATTTTGTTTATCAGTAACCCACCAAAAGGTGCGTTACGGCTGGAATAGAGGTTAATTGTTTATGTCAAAATTAATCGCCAGCCTAACACACCCTACATTTTGTTGTTTGTTGTTTGTTGGTTGTTGTTTGTTGTTTGTTGTTTGTTGGTTGGCAAGATGGTTAATGAACCAACAACAATGAACCAACAACAATGAACCAACAAACAACAAACAACAACAATGAACCATCAACAATGAACCAACAACAATGAACCATCAACAATCAACCATCAACAACCAACAAACAAACAACAAACAAACAACAATTACTCATCAATTGGCGTTACGGCAAAATTCATCTTACCCATTCCTCCAGGAGCTAATTTGACCATTCTAGTTACAGAATTTCGTTCATAAACATAGTCGTTTGGGGCTAAACTATAGCCGGGGACGCTAGTTAAATCCAATGTGGCTGTACGATATCCTGAGATAACATTAGCCACAGAAAATAGACCATTTTCATCGGTAATAATGCGGTTGCCATCATCCATAAAAATAATCGCGTTGGGAATTCCTGGTTCTCCGGTTTGTTGTTCTCCGTCAAAGTTTTTATCCTGAAAAACTCGACCAATTAAGGTGCCACAATCGCTGAGAATTCCGGGGTCTAAGTTTAATCGATGAATTGCCGGCCCATCTTTAATGGTTAAGCCATTGTCCGTGCGTTGACCATTGACAATTGCCGAGTTTCGGCCATCACCCCGCAGCGCGTCGGGGGTGACGCGGGCGGCATAAACAATGTTTAAAGTTTCGCCACTGGATAGAGCAACTTCGGGCAAGTTAAAAGCAATATTTCGACCAGATTCCGTGGTAGAAATTGTCTGCCCGGTTCCGGCAATTTCCGCACGAGGGGAATCAGGCCGGAATTGCATTCCGAAGGGCAATTGGTCGGCAATTGAAAGATTTGTCACTGTTGAATTGGACAGGTTTCTAATAGCTAACCGATAAATTACCGTGTCCCCAGGGGCGGCGACGATGCGATCGCCTGTTTTGGTAATTTCCAGTTCTTGGGCTTCGCAAATACTGGTGCTTAAGTCCAAAACTGCCAAGTTTAAGCCGACTCTTTCGGCGTCGGAAACGGTAATTGTTCCTCTGACCGAGGTGGAACCATCACTAGCGGAAATCGGGCGACCATCCAAGGCGGTGGCAATGTAAACGATTTGGTCGCCGTTGCGTTCGACAATTTCTATGCGAATCCGCCGTTCGTTAAAGTTCGTCCCCGGAGGCGGTGTCACTACCAGGATGTAAGTCCGACCCACGTCTAGCTGACCTTTAGTAGCGTCAAATAGGAAGTTATATGTACCGAATTCCCCATTGGTTAAGAAGAAGGGGTTGGCATTTTCAATGTTGGGCGCTAGTCCTTCGGGGATATTATTGCCGGGGCGATCGGGTAATTCCGTGGGAGTCAGGGGTAACAGCCCCAACGTGCCCCCGGTCGGGTCTGCGGGGTTAGCTTCAAATAACGCCACCTGGAAGCCGGTGTAGTCGGACAAAATTTCTCCCGCGCAGCCGGTGATTTGCCCTAATGGGTCGCGCAACCGTTCTCTCACCGCAGGAGGAATAATTAATGTTTGCGTGGCTACTTGCTGAGTCGCAGACTGTTGGGTGTCTTGTTGGGGAATTGCTACTGTAATGCCCGTTCCTTCCTCGGGTACTTGCCCGACTTCTACTTCTACGGTCAGGTTGATTTCTGCCCCCGGAGGAATAATCACCTCGGTGGGTTGGGCGATCGCGATCGCTTCTGAGGGCTGGTTCTCAGGCAATGGCTGAGTCGGTAAAACACTGCCAATTCCCGGTTGCCCGGTGCTTGTTCCCGGTTGCCCGGTGCTTGTTCCCGGTTGCCCGGTGCCCGTTCCTGGCTGCCCGGTGCCCGTTCCTGGCTGCCCGGTGCCCGTTCCTGGCTGCCCCGACGTTCCCGTACCCGAACCGGGAGTCTCAGGTTCATCACTGGGTAAAGGCTGCTCTGGCAGTACCCCAGGTGGTATTGTCGGTGGTATTGTCGGTGGTTCTGTCGGTTCTGTCGGTGGTGTGGGACAGTCACCGATTAAGAAAGAAGCATTGCTGAGGTTCAACCAGGAATACTTCACGCCGCGAACTTGACCCCCGGTGGTCAAAGGCTGAATCGCTGTGGCATCAGGAATCAAGAACCGTACAGCGCGATCGCTATTATTAGCAACCTGGAAATCAAAATAGAGTAAATCCCCTTGTTGGGCGCTTTGACGCACCCCATCTCTAATCGTTTGCATCTCCTGAATAAAGTTCTGCCGCATTTCGGTCAAAGTCGCCTCGCGACCGGGCACCGCCCCCACAGCGGTTTGATACACCGCGCTAAATGCCTGATTCACCGGGGTATCATCCACCGATCGCGCTAAAGTGGCAATCCCTTGAGTAATGGCGGTTTCGGCTTCGGTTTCCGTAAACCCTGAAGACAATAAAATCGACTTGCTGACGCTGGTTAGCAACACCAACGCCGTATCTTGGGCGGTTTGCCGGTCAAGGTTCAGCACCGTTTGGGCTTGTTGGGGGACTGCTTGGAGAATCGCATCTCTACCCGCGATCGCCATTTCCCGAAAAGTCGAATCTATCGGCATTTGGGATAAACCCAAAAGCACCGCCAACATTGCCGTAGAAGCTTCCTCCGCGCTAAAACCTAAATCAATCAACTCCGTAGCCAAAGCCCCGGAAAAAGCCCCGACAGCTTGATTGCCTTGACCGTCGCTAATTCCATTAGGATTAATCGTTCCCAAACTGCCATTAACCACCGCCACATCTAAAGAATTTGTTTGACCAGTTAGCGAAGTTTGCGCGTCACCAATGGTATAGCTATACTCCGCTTGATTTTGTAATAAATATCCCGGAAATACACATTTATTAGCATCTTCTTGAGCCGGTGCCGGCACTTCTGAAAAAACTACCAATTTCATCACCCCACCCAGTAGCAAGGTAATGCCAATTATTTGTTGTTTGTTCATTGTTCATTGTTGTTTGTTCTTTGTTGGTTGTTCATTGTTCATTGTTGTTTGTTCATTGTTCATTGTTCATTGTTCATTGTTCATTGTTCATTGTTCGTTGTTCATTGTTCATTGTTGTTTGTTCATTGTTCATTGTTCATTGTTCATTGTTCATTGTTCATTGTTCATTGTTCGTTGTTCATTGTTCGTTGTTGGTGGGTAGGGATTCTTTTGTTTAACAAACAACAATCAACAAACAACAATCAACAAACAACAATCAACAAACAACAAACAACAATCAACTATCACCTAACTCTGACCTCAAAAGTACCGACAAATTCTTCCCCTGGGGCTAAAACTACCTCGAAATTCCAGCGAACATGAGTATAATTTTCTGGGGGAGCGGCTTGTTCAACTACTTGGCCATTATTAATGCCCAATTCATTTACATTGGTAATCGTGGGATTGGCATCAAAGGTGACTCCATTGTCAATACTAAAAGTAATATTACTTGCGCCTTTGGCGGAATTAAGTATATAAGTCATTTCTGACGGGATTGGCTGAGTTAAAACCATAGAGGAAACCGGCTGCGAACCATTATTTTTCCCTACTAATCGATAGCGCAGAATTTCTCCGGGGAGTACCCTATCTTCGGGGGGTAAAGGTTGCCATTCAAAGGGCGATTCGCGAATCGCCCCTACATTTTCTCCGGTGTTTGTTGCGCTGTTTTTTGGTTCAACTGGCACTTGTCTATCTACGGTCAAAGTCAATTCGACCCTAGGCTGATTTTGTTGTTTGTTGGTTGTTGGTTGTTGTTTGTTGTTTGTTGTTTGTTGTTTGTTGGTGGTTGGTTGTTGTTTGTTGGTGGTTGGTTGTTGTTTGTTGTTTGTTGTTTGTTGTTTGTTGTTTGTTGTTTGTTGCCTGTTGCCTGTTGCCTGTTCCCTGTTCCCTGGGGCGGGTATCGCCGACCAAAAAGAAGCGATCGCTGTTAAATAAATAATTAGTATTTTCATATTATTGTTCGTTGTTCGTTGTTCATTGTTGTTTGTTCATTGTTCATTGTTCATTGTTCATTGTTCATTGTTCATTGTTCGTTGTTGGTGGGTAGGGATTCTTTTGTTTAACAAACAACAATCAACAAACAACAATCAACAAACAACAATCAACAATCAACAATCAATTTAATTCACTCGTCTGCGAAAAGTAAAAGTCCCAGTTTCTTGGGGGGCAAGGGGACGCTGCGATCGCATCTCATAGCGAGTCACGTCGGTGCCCGTAGTTGTTCCCGAAAGTTCGGCGCCGGGACTGGGGGGATAGCTGTTAAAAAACACAATCGTCCCGCCAAGAGAATCTATGGCCGAACCCACAACATGAGAAGAATCAATCCCCGTTGTCGGGTCGTTATCTTGGTCTAGGTTGTCATTATCTAAAGCCCAATTATTCCCCGATGGACGATTAGTGATATTAAAAGTTGTGCCATCTTCAACGATGACAAAATTAGAGGCAGACAAAGTGCGATTTCCTTGTCCTTGTCCTTCGGCCAGAGAGATATTTTTGTAAGTAAATCGATACTCGACAATATTTCCCGAACCAGGGGTTTTTTGGTCGGTGCTAAAAGTTTCCTGACCGGGCAAAATTGCCGGACCGCTACCTTGTAAAAGCCTGGACTCTTTAATCGTCTCCACAAACCCAGAATAAATCCGGTTAATTGTGGTATTGGCCGGTTCTCCGGGGCTGGGCTGCCCGTCGCCGTCGGCATCCAAAAACGCCGCGATCGGCACTGGGTAGGCTTTTAGTGGTTCGGTGGCAGGCAGTTGAATTGTCACCTGGTAGTTAGCAGTGGTTTCGGTTCCGGGAATGCTAATCGGTGGGTCGCTGCTGGTGAAGCCGGTGGCTGGGTTGTAAGTATATGTCACGGAACGGCCTCCGTAGGATATCGTCACCGTAGTTCCCGCAGGCAAACTGTTCGGGTCTTCTGGTGCGGTGGGTAGCAACAGAATTGGCTGCCCCGTATTGTTTTGCACCGTGTTGGTGAAAGATACCGGCGGCGGAGAACCGGACACGGGAATTGCCGCATTGGTAAAGTCATTTTCGATACTTTCCGGTCCAACGGCATTGGGCGCATCTTCTGGGCCGTTGAATACCCCCTCCCCAGGGGCAACAACGACTACCACATTCGCCTCACCCCCAGGACCGGTGCCCGTGTTGTTGTTCCCAGTATCTTGGCCATCGGTCTCCACATTAGGCACCCCCGGATTTACCGCCGGATTGCCGGTTTGGTCGATGGGTCCGGGGGTGCCATCATCATTGAAGTTATTCGGTACTTGGTCGCCGGACTCGTCGTAGATCAACTGACCGGGGTTGCTGGCACTGCCGCCAAACACTTGGGCTAAGTTGGCCACCGTGGTGGTGGTGGTGATTCCCGTGGTGCGGACGGCAAATTCAAAACCTGTCACCGTGGTTCCCCTGGGTATAGTGCCATTAAATAAGAAGCCAATTCGGGTAACGTTGGCGGCGCCGCCCACCGCAGCGATGTCGGTACGCCAATCAGCCTGTAAGGGGTTGGTGGTGGTTGCACTGTTGGTGAATGCTACTTGCCAGCCACTTGGGACTTGCCATTGGTTGTCCTGTAGTTGAGTGCCTGTGGGAATGGCGTCGCCGATTAAGATGCGCGGCACGATGGCACCGTCTACGGTGAGGTTGTTGCTGGTGTTGGGTACTAGGTCATCAGGGATGAAGCCAACGATTTCTGGGGGGAGGGTGGCGAGAACTTCTAGCCCCAGTCGGTATGTAATTACGTCGTCGGTGGGGTCGGTGGGGTTGTTGAGCGCGATCGGGGTGGCATGGGTTTTGAGCGATCGGGCAAAAGCTTGTCTGGGTTGACCGCTGACCGTGACTCTTTGGCTGGCGCTGGCTTCGCGGGTGCCATTCGCGGGCGAGCCAGGGGCTTGTTCTCCTCCGGCGCCGGGGGGATTGTCAACAGTATAAAGGTCGTTGGGTTGGGAATTTTCCGGGGTGCGCGGTTGGTTTTGGGCGTATTGGTCTTGCGCGTCTCTTGGGGTGTTGCCCAGTTGTACGGCGACATCATCCCCTAGGTTGGCGGTGTTGCTGACTAATATAGGTACTCGTACAAGAACGGACTCACCGGCGTTGATTGAGCCGGTGAGGAAGTTGTCCCCCGTTACGTCAGTCCAGGTGGCGCCGCCGTCAGTGCTGATTTGCGGGTTGCCGGAGATCGTCCCCGGCCCGGAGACGGTGGCGGTGTTGGGGATGCGGAATTGGGTGGGGTCGTTGCCCACGTTGGTGACGTTGAATTGGAAGAATAATAGGTCGCCAATTTCTATTTGGCTGTTGTCGTTGGCTTGGGTTACACCGTCCGGCTGCACGGTGATGCCCGCCACTTCCGCTACAGTCACGGTGACTGTGTTGGATTCAATTTTTATCGGTCCTTGGCTTGGATTGTTTGGATCTTCAAAGGTGCCAGTTGCTTGGTTTCTAATCTCCGTGCCCGCTGGGGTACTTTCAGCTATAGCTGATGGTATGCAGAGGCTACTTACGAATAGAGCAAATGTCACCCAACCAGCCCAAGTTTGCCCCAGTTGTTTTTGGGTCTTGTTCACGCGGTTGATGTCCCTGCTTTATGCGTTAGATAGAATACGGCACCCTAATTGTCCTTTTGGTCAGTAAGTAATAGTCGCTATGCCAGAAAGTTGATTTCGATTTTTCTTTTTTGACCAATATATGAATATTGAATAACATTTAAGTTTTTTTGTCAACAGGTTATAAAGATTTTCGTCAAAAAATACATAGAAGTTTAAGAAGTTGTAAAGTTTTATCAAGGAGCATCTCCTAAGCCTTTGGATATCAGTATTTCTGATTTCGGTATGGCCTGATTCAACTGATGTAAATCCAGATGGCAGCCCTGGGAAGAAAAACCGGGCTTAACCGGGTTTAAGTATGTAGATATCACCTGTCAGGATTCAGATGTTAGCTATCAGGTACTAATGACTGATTTAGTCTGAGGAAAATAGTTTTTCCAGCTACTTGGCCAGCTAGGATGTTGTGGTTATTTTTTGGTGGTAGCGATCGCGACAATGCCATAAACCGAAATTTTATTTTGCTGGAGCACTCTTTGGGCTTCGCGACAAGTAGTGCCGGTGGTGTAAATGTCATCTAATAATAAGACCGGATTTTTCGGTGGGCGATTCCGCGCAGCGGATCCCTTACGGGAATCGCGAAAAGCCGCACCTAACCTCATGGCTTGGTTGATTTCTTCTTTTCGCTGTTCCACCGATAAACTATACAAAGCTTTCGTGGGGCGACTTCGGGTTAACCCTTGGGGTTGACAGGGATAGCCCGTGACATCACAAAAGCTGTTGGCCAAAAGTTCCGCTTGATTAAAGCCGCGTTCTTTTAACCGTTTAGGGTCGGAGGGAATAGGTACAACTGTAAATTTTTTGCCAGCAGATAGGGGCGATTTTAACCAGGTTTCTCCCAACCATTGACCCAAGGGTTTGCTGAGTTCGGGACAGTTTTGCCCCTGAGATAATTTCATTTGGGCGATCGCTCGTTTCACCGTTCCTTGGTAGGCGCCCCAGACAAATAGGGGTGGCTCTTCTTGCCGCCAAAATTTATCTGGTTGGGCTAATTGACATTGCTGTAATTGGCGTTGGCAATATTCACAAATAATATCCTTGGCGGGGCGATCGCACAGAACACAGTTGGGTTTAAACCATAAATTTAAGATCGATTTTACCAGTCGATTCAAATTAGCTACAGCCACTTACTCTCCACTTCAAATAATTTTTTTGGGCATATTTTAACATTATGTTTCCGCTTAATTTATTAATTAAAGCGTTTTTTTTACCCTGGATTTTTTCCCAGATCGACCATATTTAAATATATTTAAATATGTTATTAAATCGATGACAAATCATCCAGCGGATATTTTTCACCAAAAACGGTAAAAAACCGAAAAAACCTACGTTATTAGAAAAAGATTTATCCATAATTGACTATTTCAGTTGATGGTTGATGGTTGATGGTTGATGGTTGATGGCTGATGGTTGATGGTTGATGGTTGATGAACAACGAACAAAAGAATCCCTACCCAACAACGAACAACAAACAACAAACAACCAACAACGAACAACCACCAACCATCAACCAAGTTAACTTTTTTCAAAAGAATACCATATCTACTTAAGTAATCTGTGAATTTACGGACTTTTTTTTGTAAATTTTGTGTAAAGTTTGTGTAAATTTTGTGTAAAGTTTTGCTGTAACCCCTTTACACTTAAGTATGTTTTGCTATATGAGAAAGACAAAATTTTGTCACCCCGATCGAGAAAATCTCGGACGATAAATTGCCACCCTTCCCCGGACAGGAGAGTTTTTTTATTTTTAGGGATTGATTACTCTGTATTAGCAATAAGCAATTACTTATTATTCATGGCAAATCACAAATAACCAACAGAGAATGACCGAGGAAAATTTAGATCGGGGATCGATCTGCTCTATTTAAAGAGTAAGATCGGTGATAGAAAAAATAAGTGACTTTTACTGTAACTGTGGATACCCTGTTGTACTGGCTCGATAAAATTCAGCCATCAGAACGATCGCTGGTGGGGGATCAGGCGTTTTATTTGAGTCAACAGGCCCAAGCTGGACGGGCAGTGATTCCGGGTTTTGCGATCGCCGCCCCGGTATTACGAGAATTTTTAGCCACATCTAATTGGTCAGAACCATTGATGGGGGAACTCCTCACCTCAGTGCTGCATATTAATGTGGATAACGTAAATCAGTTAAAAAGATTGGCTCAACATATTCATCAAGAACTTTGCGGGGCTGAATTACCAGAAGAGTGGGTCGATACTTTAGAGATCGCGGCAGATCGATTAAATGCATCGGTGTTAATCTTTCGCCCTTGTTTGGTTGAACGAGTAACGTCTAGAATGGCTGAATCTAGCCAGAATTTTTCTCAGATTTCTGGATTGTTAGAAAGTCGAATTTGTCCTAATCGCCGAGATTCTTTGAGTCAAGCCTGGAAAGAAACTTGGGCGGAATTATTCAGTGCGCGGAGTTTATTTTACTGGCAAAGGGCGGGAATTTCTTTACAAGAGTTAGATTTGGCGATTTTGGTTCAGCCGGTGTGGGATGCGATCGCCGCTGGGAGTTTGGAAACCGGGGCAGACGTTTGGGAGATTAAAGCCACTTGGGGGTTGGGAATGTCGATTCCTGCGGGCAAAACGATTCCCGATTATTATCAGGTAAATCCAGCAACCGGCCAAGTCCAGCAGCAAACTTTAGGGAATAAGCTGATTGCTTACCATGTAGCGCTTAATCAACAGAAAAAAATGCCTCTTGACGACGGGGCGATCGCTCATAACCAGCGAGATTACTCGTCAGTTTTGACCGAAGATATAGATGTGTCAAGGGCAACTAATCTGGACTTTTGCCAATGTATTCAGCCGTTGATTATTGAGCCAGAACAACAACAGCAATATGCGTTTCAAGAACCATTACTTTCGGAGTTAATTCGTTTAACGGAAAATCTGGTTTCAGAGTTGGGCGATCGCCTGGTTTTGGAATGGGTGGTTTGCCCTGCCACCCAACCGGAAATTCACGAAAATGCTGATTTTCATTACAATAGCTGGACAAATCTACAGCTTTATTTAGGTCAAGTTTTATGCTTAGGTTGCAGTCCAAACCAAAACCAAATTAATTCGGGACATGAACCAGAAAAGGGAGTAGATCCTTTCGCTAATTCCCATCAAAATCATCCTTGGTTGGTGGGGGTGGGGGCAGCCCCTGGAGAGGCGATCGCCCCGGCATTTGTAATTAATCCTTATGGTCAACTGCCGAAAACTATTCCGCCCAAAAGGATTATTGTCACCAAAACAATTGATGTCGATGCACTTTTTTGTTTACAAGAAGCGGCTGGAGTTATCTCCGAATACGGCGGCATGACTTCTCATGCGGCAATTTTAGCGAGAGAATTAGGCATTCCTGCGGTGGTTGGGGTCACAGATGCCACCAAAAAAATTCGCTCGGATCAAAAATTATTAATTGATGGAGAACGCGGCAGAATTTATCAGACCGATTCAGCAATTAATCCAGCCAAAAATATTATAATTAACCCCCAAGAAAGCTCAAACAAATATCTTGAATCAAGCCCGCAGAATCAACCAATGATTGTAGACAAATTAAGCCCGAATTTTGAGGCGATCGCTACTCAACTAATGGTAAACTTGAGTCATACAAAATCCCTGGAAAAAATCGGCAATTTGCCGGTAGATGGCGTGGGGTTATTGCGGTCAGAATTGATGATTTTAGAGAAGGTTGGCCCGCAACATCCGCAGAAGTGGATCGAAGCCGGTCATCAGGAAGAATTTGTTGATTTAATGAGCGATGCAGCGCTCGAAATTGCCCAATATTTTTTCCCTCGTCCAGTGTTTTATCGTTGTTGTGATTTACGTTCTGATGAATATCCGGGACAAGCAGAACTTAACCCAGCCCTGGGTTCTCATGGGGCATTTAGTTACCAGGTTGATTCGAGTTTATTTGAATTAGAGTTAGCGGTAATAGATCGGGTGCAAACCGATGGTTACACTAATATTAATTTAATCTTGCCGTTTGTCCGGAGTGTTGAAGAGTTTGTCTTTTGTCGGCAAAAAGTAGAACAAACTGGACTGAATCGCGTGAATGGTTTTCAACTCTGGATTATGGCTGAAGTGCCTTCGGTATTATTTTTATTAGATGACTATGTTAAAGCGGGGGTTCAAGGAATTGCGATCGGCACGAATGATTTGACTCAGTTATTGTTAGGGGTAGACCGCAACCATCCCCAGTTTCAGCATATTTTTGAGAATCCACATCCAGCGGTTAAGTCAGCAATTAGTCAGCTAATTTATCAGGCAATATTGTTAAATATTCCTTGTTCTATTTGCGGTCAAGCGGTGGTTATGGAGCCAAAATTTATCGATGATTTGGTGCGCTGGGGGGTGACGGGAATTTCCGTGGAACCGAATTCATTTGAAACGACTTATCGGGCGATCGCGCGTTCAGAAAAAAGACTGCTTTTAGAAGCAGCCCGTCGTGAATTATCTCCCTAAAATAATTAACAATTATCAATTGACAATTGACAATTATGTTCAATTATCAATTGTTAATTGTTAATTATGTTCAATTATCAATTATCAATTTTCGTCACCTTTTAACAATAACTGAGAATTAATCTTTTTTGGGTTATCAATTAGTTGTTGGACGCCCAAGGTCAGCCACTTCATTAACCAGTACAAGGCAGAAATTACCACAAAGGTAATCACCATGACTAATACAGGACGTTTGGCGGTTAAATCTTCCATGACGCTGTTGACTAAATGGTGTGTATTCGTGATGATATCCCAACTATTAAAGCGGAGAAATCGGCCTAAGTAAATGGCGATCGCACTCAAACCATGTATGATAATTTCAGCGGGGAAAATAAATTTGCCCCACCCTTGGCGCTGCATATATTCCCCTAGGTGCATTAAAGAGAGAACATAAGCTTGGAAACCGACTAACATAAAGAGTAAATATAAAGGAATCAACGCCAAAGTAATAATCCAAGCGGAATAGCCAGCGCGAATATCATCAATTAAATGAATGATATCGGTTAGGACATAAGGGGCATTGGGTAAAAAGCTGATAAAAATTAAAAAGCCTAACCACCAAGTTAGGGAACGGGAATGAGGTCGCTTGATTACCCAAATATCCACGGTCATTAGACCAGCGGTAAACAAAAAAGCACCGAGTAAATAAGGCATTCCTAAATCGGGAATCATATGGCGGAGAAACCATGCCACAATTCGCGCATTGGGGAAAAATGTTAGACCCATCAGCAAACAAACTACCCAGGAAAACCAGCGGAATGTGTTCGGTTTAAATAAGCAAAAACTTAACCCTAACGGGACTAACGCTAAAAAAGTATTCCAAGTCATCCAGCGACTATTACTTAACATCGCTTGAGATGCGTAATCTATCCAAGTTAAACCTGCATCGATCATAGAGAATTCCTCTCTTTAATTATTTTCAAAATACGTTGCAACCATAGAAACAGGTTCAGAAACCGGGCTTCTCGACTCAAAGCAGATGCATGGGCAAATTTTAGTTTTCTGCGTAGTTCTGCCCCAAGCTGATACCCGGTCTGATTTCTACTGTAACAATGCCCCAATACATCGTCTATATCGTCTATAAAGATGTACTGATTCCGTTGCTTCTTGCTTAACTTCAGCCACGAACCAGAAAATTTCGCAAAATTGACTCTTGAATTGCCGCTGAATTTCCCCTGATGGGCATTAACCGGGGCTAAGATTTGATGGTGACTTTATTTTAATGTTAAAACTAGGATTTCAGGTCTAAATCTGCTGACTAGCAACCTAGTGAGGAAGTCGAAAATATGCCAATGGTCAATTCTACAGATCAAAAACTGGTGTCCGGTTTAATTGTATCTTGTCAAGCGCCCGCTGATTCGCCGTTATATGAACCGAAAATCATTGCCGCGATCGCTCATGCGGCGATTCTCCGTGGTGCTTCTGGGGTGCGGATTGATACCCCAGCCCATGTGTCAGCAGTTCGTGAAGAGTTGCAAAAGCATTTTGCCACACCCTACCCGATTATTGGTTTGTGGAAACAAACTTTGCCCGACTATGAGGTTTATATTACTCCCCGATTTACTGATGCAGCGGCGATCGCCGCTGCGGGCGCGGATATTATTGCCATTGATGCTACGGAAAGAAAGCGTCCTCCAGGGGAATCTTTAGAAAATTTAATTCACAAAATTCACGATGATTTGGGCAAAATAGTGATGGCTGATGTGGATACTATTGCAGCAGCGATCGCGGCGGAAAAAGCGGGGGCAGATATAGTCGGCACTACCCTTTATGGCTACACCACAGCCACGAAAAATTGCTCTCCTCCCGGTTTTGAACTGTTAGCCGAAATGGTCAAAACCCTCAAAGTTCCGGTAATTTGTGAGGGGGGAATTGCTGCCCCGGCAATGGCAAAAGAAGCCCTAGAAATTGGGGCGAATGCCGTAGTGGTGGGGACGGATATTACGGGAATCGATCTAAAAGTTCAAGCCTATCAATCGGCGATCGAACGCGATTAAATAATCGGGAAATAATGGCTAAATAATGTTAAGAAATATGCGGAAATACCTGCTTTCAGGTAATTCGCTGCTATTCCCACCAGACTACCGAACTCGCGACTATCCCAATCAAAAATCCCCTGGATTGGGAGTTCTCTGTAAAAATGCTGAGAGGCGATTCGCGCTATTCGTCCGCTTCGCGGCATCGTCCTTTCCCGGAGTAAACCACCTGAGTAAACCATCGGATATTGCCACTCCCCTGTTCGGTTCTACGAATTTCCCAATCGGCACAATTTCGTTAATCTAGAATTAGCATTGAAAATTTTTATGACAGCCACTACATTTAAGAAAATCGGTGGCTGTCATAATCCATATCCTGATTTAATGAACTGACAATAAAATCCTGGGGGTGTTGACTGTTGTATAAATGGCTATTACCGACTATCAGCGAACTGTTGGCTGTTGCCTCAGTGGAAATTGATGCTGATTTAGATGGGATTTCCGCCCTGAGTTGGGGTGTCGATTTCGATCGCGATGCCGCGAAGCGTCCCGAGGGGAATCGCCCAACGACTTTCGATCGGCGAGTCAAAGCCCAACAGCAATGGTATGGGGCGATCGCCGCCTTTTCTCGTTTGTTGCAACGGGAAGTAGCCACTATCGAAACCGAGAATCATCCTTTATTTAATAAAAAGTTTGCGGACGATCTTCCCGGTCTAGCAGTCAATAGTGTCCTGTTATGTAGTGCTTTGCCAGGGGATATTTCCCCAGAATTTTCCCAACATCTTTCGGTGTGGAAATTTATTTCCGAGACCCAACTACCCCCTGGCGATCGCTGGCAAGGTAGACCAGCATTTGCCAACACCGTCCGCGTACTCACCAACGATCCGTTAACTGATGAGCAATTTTGTGTCTGGTTAACCAAAAGATTTAGTTTAGTTATGGGAATTGGGGCAGACTCCCAGGGTGAACCCACGTTTCAGTTTTCTTTCGATCCGAAAGTGGTGGGGTTAGCGGTCAAAACTCTGCGATCGCGTGTCACCCTCACCGGCAGTCCAGAAATGGAATCAATGCTGGAAAATTATTTAACTGAATTTGTCCCAGTTACACCGGATTACAAAACGGTGATGCTGTTTAGTCAGCTTGCCTTAAAATTGCAACCAGATTTCGCGGATTTTTCCTCCAATGGGGCAGGACAAACCCGGAAACCTTACAAGCTTTTAAGTGGTAGCAGTCCATCAGTGGTTGCGGTTAGTCACCAGTCTTATCGCTTTACCCACAAAGGTCAGCATAAATCTCGGATTATGCCATCCAGTGATGGCACAATTCCCGTTAAAACTGTCACCAATCACTCTTACAGTGCTTCTAAACAAATTTTAGAAAAACTGTCAGGAACCGGGGATAAAAATATTCGCAATCAAACCCCAATTCAATCTCCCAGTTTGGATGTGGAATTGTTACAGGCGATCGCCCATGAAGTCCGCACCCCTTTAACCACCATTCGCACCCTGACGCGGTTGTTACTCAAACGGCGTAATTTAGATGCAGATATTATTAAGCGATTAGAAAGTATTGACCGCGAATGTAGCGAGCAAATTGACCGTTTTAGTTTAATTTTCCGGGCAGTAGAATTAGAAACCTGTGAAAAAACCCGATCGCTGTTACAACTGACCGCAACTTCTTTAGCGGATGTTTTTAACCATTGTATTCCCCGTTGGCAAAAACAAGCCAGCCGCAGAAATCTAAATTTAGAGGTAATTTTACCGCCGAAAATGCCCCCAGTTGTCACCGACCCCACTATGCTGGATCAAGTGCTTACGGGTGCGTTAGAAAACTTCATTTCTTCCGTTCCTGGAGGCAGTGATGTGCAGGTGAAAGTGATGCTGGCTGGCCATCAATTAAAAATGCAGTTACATTCAGAAATTAAAGCGGATCAATGGGATGCTAGTTATGCCACTACTCCCCCACTTAAATCGATTGGTCAATTACTGATGTTTCAGCCGGAAACTGGCAATATTAGCCTTAATTTAAGTACCACCAAAAATCTATTTCAAGCCCTGGGTGCGAAGTTAATCGTTAGAAAGCGATCGCACCAAGGTCAAGTGCTAACTATCTTTTTACCCTTAGAAGCTTAGATGTTTTGGGTTTCTTTTTTTACCACAGAGACACAGAGGACACAAAGAGATCCCTCTGTGTTCTTTGTGTCTCTGTGGTTAGGAAAAATGCGATCGCATTGTCCTTAATCTTGACGATAGTCAAGTGAGCCAAGATTCAATGATTGCACAATTAAACAGTAACCCAATCGCCAATCTGCAAGAAATTATCATTGTATCGAATGGCTCTATTATTGAATTTTTCCCTTTTGACGATTAATTAGAGGTATTTACGATGTCTTTAGATTATGAATTAAGAATAGAAAGTTACTGGGAGCCTGAACAAGTGCTAGAGTGGTTGAAAGACTATCTGAATTTCCAGCCAGATTCAGACAACACTTTATATAATCCGGGCATTCTATTAGGAGTTCACCGAGAAACCGAAAAAAATCAGACGATGATGCAGTCATGGTTTGGGTTTAAGCCAACTTTAATTGTGTGGTTTGTTCTTAATTCCCGCAACGATTATGAAATTGGCAAAACTACATTACTCAAAACAGTTGTCCGACTGTTACAAGAAATACCAGGGGATGCGGTATTACTGTTTAATTATGAATATCTGGTGCTGCAAAGAATTGCCGGTGAATTAATTTTTAATCAAACTGGACAAACTTGGCCGAAGTCAGAAATTAGTGCCGTGACTTCGCAATTTCATCTGGCACCTTTGAGATCGCCCTTGTTAACCGATGATTCCCCGCAAGTGGAAATTGACCAAAAAACTTATCCACTTCTAACCAGTGTTGCGATTCGTCAAGGTAAGTCTGTTAAAGAATTAGCAACAGAGGCGATCGATGCTTATTTAAAACAGGCAGTTGGGGAAAGATAATGTGTTTGACATTTTATTTACAGTTGACCAAAATAAAATGTATCGGTATTTGGATCGATCGCAAACCGAATTCTTTCCAAAAATCCAGATAAGCCAATAAACGAGGGAAAATCACCCCATAAATAATCTGAATCTGGCACAAAAACCGTTGCATCCACATCTAAATTATTTCCTTCTCTGGCAACTAAGCTAACACTTAAACGAAACAGAGATCCCTCAAGACGCATTCCTCGAATCAACATAATTTCTGATTTTAATGCCGAAGCGCGATCGACTCCTGCACGTCTAGCAATTGTTGGCGAACAGATTACATAAGGGGCTCCCGTGTCCATCACTGCTTCAGTAATCACACCTTGAATTGCTATTTTAAGGATGATTCGATTTGTAGTTTCTCTATCTGTTGCCGGACGATAAGAGTATCTTGTTGCCCCAGTAGCAAAAAACTCGCCATTGTCAAAGTAAAGGATTGCCATTAGTAAATTACAGTTACAAGAATGCCAGTATTTTTAATTTCACCAATTTCCTCGACAATTTCATCGAGGTCTTTTCCAGATGCGAGTAATTTACCGTTTTTCAGCGCCACCCAACAACCGCGATACTCAGCCCGGTGAGTTTTAATCCAGTCGATATCTGCCTGGACATCTTGATTTGGGTCACGGGGAACCGTTTTAACTTTCGGAGGGGCAAGAATATACTCATATTTTTGCAGTTCTGCATGGTCAGGAAAATGCTTTAATGCTTCCACGGCAATTTCCCAAGCGCCATGCAAATTGCCCCGTGTGATTTCTAAATCGGCTTGTTTGATGAAGTCTTCCGCTATTTTATGGGTCATATTTGTTAATGGTTTTTTTGATAATTTTATTTTACAACATTTTTGATTTTAACCACAAAGACACAAAGGACACAAAGAGATAAATTGCTGAGTCAGGGCGAAGCATATAGCCTACCCGGATGCCGCTCCGCGTCTACGGCATCGAAATTACCACGCTGAAATTTTATTGAAGAATCGCCAAGATTGTTCTGCGAATGGGACAGCCCCTACATCCCTCCTTCCAGAGATGCCCTCGCCTATTTGTGACAAAGTGTTGGTAAAATAAAAAAAATACCGACATTTTATCACTAGAGATAGCGGCATTCAATATGGCAAACAACATGACCAATCCTAGTTCAAGACAAGCGATCGAACTTGTCCGAGATGCGGGAATCATGCGATCGCGAGATTTGAGAAAGCACGGGATTCATCCAGAGTCCCTACGGAGACTGGAACAGCAAGGGATGCTGGTTCGCTCGGCTCGTGGCGTCTACACCCTCCCAGAAAACGATCTCACGGAAAATCAGAGCGAAGTTGAAGCTTGTGCGCGGGTATCTCATGGGATAGTTTGTCTGCTTTCTGCACTCCGGTTTCATGGACTGACCACCCAAGCTCCTTTTGAGGTTTGGATGGCGATCGCCAACAAAGCACGCCCGCCAAAAGACGATATTCTCCCCCTGCGAATTGTGTATATGTCAGGTAAGGCTTTGACTGAGGGCATTGAGGAGCATTACTGCGCCGGACTGCCTGTGCGGGTTTACGGTGTGGCCAAAACAGTCGTGGATTGTTTTAAATATCGCCACAAAATTGGGATTGACGTAGCGCTTGAAGCCCTGCGCGAATCTTGGTTTACCCATCGCTGCACCATGAATGAACTTTGGCATTATGCTCAAATCTGTCGCGTGACTCGCGTTATCTATCCTTATCTGGAGTCACTGACATGAACCAGAGCAATCAAAATCTAGCCGCTTCAGTTCGTCAAAAGCTGCAAAATTTTTCCCAGCAGCAAAAAGATGACTTTCAATCGCCCTATCAAAATCAATTTATTCTCAAAGGTGCCTTCGCCTTAAGATAAAATGTTCACCTGCAAATGAAATAATTGCTCACAGCACGAAATTGGATATTAATCAACAAAAAGAACAATTTAGCAATGCCTACCTTCGCGCAGTGGTCTCGGTTGCGGGTTATACCACCTACAAACCAGAAGTCGATGATGATAGCGTAGATTTTGGCATTGCGGCTAAAGGGATGATGGGAAGAGTGCGATCGCCTCGGTTGGAATTGCAGTTAAAATCAACTTCAAGGAACCTCCTCAAGGATACCGAAATCTGTTACCCACTTAAAATAAAAAACTATAATGATTTAAGAACGGTTGACTTGATGATTCCCCGACTATTAGTGGTGGTTCTTCTGCCAGAAAACTCTAACGAATGGTTAAACCAGTCTGAGGAGGAACTCTGCATGAGATATTGTGGATATTGGCTATCACTTCGGGGGATGCCAAAAACGCAAAATGCCACCAATGTAACTGTTACAATTCCTAGAATCAATCAATTAACTGTAGTCGCTATTCAATCGATTATGCAGCAAATTGCTCAAGGAGTTGCCCCATGAAAATCACTGCGCCCGATCGCGAAATTCTCCAGACAGTAGACCTAAGTCTACTCACAAATTATCTACAATCTCGCGGTTGGCAGGAAGCAAAACCTTTTTTAGAAAATGCTACAATTTGGCTTAAGTCTGAACCAGAACGCGGCGAATTTGAAATATTGCTACCTCATCGCCAAAACCTAGGAGATTATCTGCCCCGAATGCGAGAAATATTGAATATATTAGAAGAAGTCGAAGGCCGTTCTCAAGGGGATATTTTAAGCGAATTGACTGATTCATATTGCGTAATTGAGGCAATTCCGATTAAACTGCTCAGACCGCATAAAGATAGATTAAGTGGGACGGTGATTTTGCTTGGGGTAGTAGCCAATCACCTCGAAAAGATTGAAACGGAACTGAGCGATCGCGACTATATTCTAGCGATCGAAGCTTATGAAGAACGGCTGCCGATTGTATGTCACGGTAATTTAATCAAAACAGATAATTCTTACGGGCTCAAAAATCCCCATAATTTTCAAGTTATAGGTATGACAAGCACATCATTTCGGGAGAGCATTAAAGTGTGATTTTTTCAGCACTTTGGAGTAAAAATAATTTAAAATATTTTTACATTTAACCACAGAGACACAGAGGACACAAAGGGGTCTATCTCTCTGTGTCCTTTGTGTCTCGGAGATATCAAGAAACCGGGTTTCTGCGACAATTTCTGCCAGTAAAACAGTTGACGAAAGAAACCCGGTTTCTGCACCCCCTGATTACTCGCTAACCAAAGCCAACTTTTCCTCTAAGGCAGCCCGGGCTTGTTCGCGATCGTCAAAATGGATTTTCTCCGTCCCCAAAATTTGATAATCTTCGTGCCCTTTTCCCGCAATTACGATGCCATCACCGGGTTTTGCTCCCATAATTGCCCGACGAATAGCCTCAGCCCGATCGCAGATTACTAGAGGTGATGTTTCTGGGTCAATTCCTGCTAGGATATCTTCTAAAATTTTCTCTGGATCTTCGGTCCGAGGATTGTCGGAAGTCACCACCGCTTGATCAGAAAGACGGGCAGCAATTCCTCCCATTAAAGGCCGTTTGGTGCGATCGCGATCGCCCCCGCAACCAAACACACAAATTAAATCACCGGACACAAAGGGACGGGTAGCTTTGAGGACATTTTCCAAACTATCAGGAGTATGGGCATAGTCCACAATTACCGTAAAATCTTGATCCGGGGTAATTTGCACTTTTTCCATGCGTCCGGGAACTCCGGTAAAGTTAGGTAATGCCGCCACAATTTCCGACAATTCCAAACCTAAATGTAAAGCCGCCCCTACTGCCGCCAACATATTGGACACATTATATTTACCCACTAACGGCAAGGAGAAATCCGCATTACCAACGGGAGTATGTAAAATGCCTGTAACACCGGATGGACTGTAGGTTACGTCAGCAGTCCACAAGTCCGCGCTACTATTTTCTATGCTATAAGTCCAATATTTTTCTTTCGGTAAGCGAACGCACAACCGTTTCCCATAGTCATCATCAATATTAATCACCGCCCGACCTTGGAGATAGCGATCGCTAAACAGCAGCGCCTTCGCCTCAAAATAATCCTCCATCGTCTTGTGGTAATCCAAGTGATCCTGAGTCAAGTTGGTAAACACCGCCACCTCAAACCCACAACCGAGAACTCGTCCCTGGTCCAACGAGTGAGAACTCACCTCCATTGCCGCAAACTTTGCCCCCGCTTTCACTGCTGCGGATAACTGTTCTTGCAACTCCACACTAAACGGAGTCGTATGCACTGCCACCTGGGAAAATCCGGGCCAGCGGGTGTAAAGAGTTCCCAGCAAAGCGACGGGATATTGATTCAGCAAATATTCAATTAAATGAGTCGTGGTGGTTTTGCCATTAGTCCCCGTCACCCCCACCATAGACAACTGTTTTGCCGGATAGCCATAAAAAGCCGCCGCCAAATCAGCACAAGTTTGGGTCATATCCGTCACCGAAATCACCGGATCCGTGGCGGTTTCTGGGGGTTGTTTTTGGGCCGCTTCCTGGGTGATGACTGCCGCAACCGCCCCAGAAGCGATCGCTGACGGCCAAAACGTCCCCCCATCCACTCTTGTTCCTGGCATCCCAATAAACAAGTCTCCCGGCTTACAAGCATGGGAATTGGTACTTAAACCCGTCACTTCTCGATCCAAAACCGCCTCAGCAGGCTGATGGGAAATATTCGATACCTGGGCTAACAAATCGCGTAACTTCATTTTTCTTACTCCTCACTGCGATCGGGATGTTACAAATGAATAGTTACAGATTTTATCCACAAATATCTGGATTGCCTAGTTATTTTGTCCGGTATCAATTCACTTTATCACTGCAAGCTTTTCTGCCCTAGCTGACGAAACGCGGAACCCCATAACTTACGTTGACAAACCGACTGCCCGGTGTTTTTCGATTTTTGGCAGCCATAATCTTTTGAATTTTCCCCAAATTTAATCCTTGAAACTGAGTTATTTAGATAACGACTTGAGGTTATCTTTATAAATACACAAAAAGTTTTCTGCGTGAGTTTCTCCAATTTTTTGTATTTCTGGAGGAAAAGCACTTAAAAATGCGGTTTTTCCAGTAATGTTAAAAACGGCTGCACCTTCAGCCGTCCCCGCATGAAGATACACTAAATCTGGTGCTAAATTTAGCCACATTCCTAAGCGTTGAGCCACATCGTAAGCGGTGGTTTCTCCTAATCCTTTAACGCGAGCAGTCACCGACTCTATCCAGTGATGAAGTTCTGCAAAGGTTTTAAACTGCTGTGCTTGCTTATCATCTTGGCGAGATACGTTCAATCCTTGTGCTAATTTAGAAGAGACTCGGCGCTGATGGGGGTGCATTTTTCCATCGGCAAATCTAGAAAGCCAAGCTCTTTCCAAGGCTGCATCCCAAGTCAGGGTGCGATCGCCCCACCATTGGGTTTGAGATTGATAACAAGTTCCGAAACGAGCGAGATAATCATTCACCCAATCAGCAAGAGTGGGTTGATTTTGACTAGCCATATTGCTATTACGAGAATGACCGCATAATTTGCCAGATGTTTGCTTGAGATTGCAACTCATAGTTTCCTAAAATTTTAGGACATTAACTGACTTTAAATAGCTCTTGCTTATAACGGGACGAGGTTAAACAATGATCCCTTACAAACCCATCGCCACAAAAGCCGACCAATAACGGCGATCGCCAAAAGGACAAACCCGATCGTAATCCATTAAGGGATAGATAAGCCTGCGATCTTTGTTCATCGATCGCCACGCACGGGGTAGGGTAAACCACCCCAATTTTACCCCATCCCCAACCCTCAGAAACCGGGTTTCTTGCTTAAATTTTTGTGAAGGAATAGAGACTTGGCTAGAAACCCGGTTTCTTTTCCCACACATCCCACACTCAGCTTTTTATCATTCCCCAGCAGCCGCTAAAACCTCTCTATATAAATTTGGGCTAATCCGAAAATTAGCATCCAAGATTAAACTATCCATAATCGGTCTAATCTGAGGAATCAAATCCCGACGCTTTGCCACTAGCAAAATCCCCAATAATCCCGTAATCGACAACCCCAAATCAATTGCTTCCCTTCGTCCTAAGCGTTCATCAATCAATAATTCTTCTGCATTCACTTCCAATGCCAAAGCGATCGCCTCTGATTCTCCTCGATCTAAATGACGTTCAGTTTGTAAAAAGTTTACCAATTGTTGATTAGTGGTTTGGCGAACCTCAATCCAATCAAGACCCAACACATCGGTGATGCGCGGGTCATCTTCTCCTCCTCGCTGTAATTCATGCCAAACCCCCGAAGGAATCAACACCCGTCCGTAGAGTTGTTCTAATAACCCAAGATAACCGGCGATCGCCAACCCACTTAACGGAGAAGTATCACTCACAACAATCATAGCCATCCCTTAGCCGTTAAATGCTGTATATCCTCCTGCAATTCCTCCACATCGTAATGAATATTGATGCCCTTCTCTGATAGAATTTGTTGGAATTTAACCTGAGAGATGTTCAGCAACTCTGCTGCCTTACCCAAGCTAATTTTTTCCTGCTGAAACAGCAACAATACCAACTCGATAATTAACTCTTGTTCAGAGAGTCCACTAGCTTTAACAATGTCTTCGGAAATCACTATGCTCATAACCTCAATCTTACCTCTTCCGTAGTTAGCATGGTGCATTTCAGGATAGTACCCCCATTTTAACTCATCCCCGCATCTCAGCCCCGCATCTCAGAAACCCGGTTTCTTTCCTAAATCTTGGTTAAGAAACAGAGATGCTGCTATCAACCCGGTTTCTTTACGCGATCGCCAACGACTAAATCACCCCCAAACCTGTATATTCTCGCAAATCAGGCGGCTGTAGCCCCAAAATAATATCTTCCCGTTCCACCCCCCGACTTAATAGTGCATCCGTCAAAGAACAGTCTGTTTGATTGCGCTGAATCCAGATTTTTCCTGAACGAATTTCCACATGAATCAAACAATTATAAATCCTCCGTTGTCCATCCCATCCCAAATCAACCAATAAATATCGATCCGCCTTCAGGTCAAAAACCGTTTCCGATTCAATCTCTCCCCCCAACGGAGAACCCTTGGAATAGTCTGTCAATAACTCCTGAATAATCTCTCTATACTTAGCTAGTCGATCCATTGCAAAATCACCTCATCTTTCGGTTCATAAACTATCAATTTTAGCCTATAGGTTTCGATGGCAAGCTGCGGTAAATCTCGACCAAAAAATGATTTATACGCAGTTACAGGTATCGCTAAATAAAGAATGCGATCGGGTTCAAGTCTTTCCAGAACTAAGCGGTAATTCAAAAACTGACCCAATGCTAAATGGAAATCTAACATCGCTGAGTCATTCAAGAAACTCTTGATTTCCACGGCAATTTTTTCTCCGGTTCGCTGCGCCCCTAAAAGTTGCTGCGCCCCTAAATCAATCTCTAAACGGTCATCTGCCCCAAATTCTAAACGTAAGGGATCATGGGTAATTTCCCATGCTTGTTTTTCTAGCCCTCGTCTAACCGCATTGTGGAACTTATCTCTAGCCATTATTTGTAGCCTAATACTTGTCAGTATGGAATTGATAGAAATAGATAATCCGGCCCTTTCTGTTCATCCATAGGCACAGGGTAGGGGATAATACCCCGATTTTAGCTCATCCCCGCAACGCAGAAACCGGGTTTCTTTGTTAAATCTTTGCGGAAAAACAGAGATGCTACTAAAAACCCGGTTTCTTTGACCCCATTCGGCATCCTTAAATCAACTCCGATAGACATCCCGACGATGCTTCACGCGCACAATCCGAACCACCCTTTCGGAATCATCAATTTCATAAACTACACGATAATCACCGATGCGAATTCGATAGAGATTATCATCCCTTCATTTGCCATAAGCTTCTGCCTGGATTTCTTGTTTTAACTCCTCCCAAGACACCTCTTCCTCATGCTCACGAGTATGAGCCACCAACACATCATAAAAATCTTCCCATAACTCACCCCACTCAGCCAAATCAATTAATACAGCCTGTTTTTCTCCCGCTTCATTCACAACAAATTGAATCCCTTTCATCACCTTTTTTCCTGAGTAATTGAGTTCAAGGTACAGCAGAGTTAATTTTGATATGGGATAGCCCGGTAATCTTCCCTTACCCTATCCAGAATCATATTACTATCCACGAGGAAATTCGTCATTCCTCACCCCGCGTTAAATTCAGAATCTCATCAGTGGTCATATCACCTGTGGCTTTTCCCCGCAAACTGGCGATTTTGCTCCTTTGGGCGAGGTGTTTTGATACCGCCAAGCTAAAAAATCTAATAATATTTTAGCTTTTTCCAGGGCGGGTTGGGGTAGATTGCGAAGGATAGCTAAGATTTCAGTTTCCGTGGTTAGCATGGTGCAACAACTTCAGGATAGCATTCCCATTTTACCCCATCCCCAACCCTCAGAAACCGGGTTTCTTTCTTAAATTTTTGTGAAGAAACAGAGATGCTGCTAGAAACCCGGTTTCTTTCCCCCACAGACGCTAAAAAAATCTTAATTTACCGGGGCTGTTTGGTCTTTTTGCACAAGAGAATCAAGGTATTCTTCCAGTTGTTTTTGTCGGTGTTTTGACAGGTTGCGAAATTTACTTAAAATTGCTTCCTCTCTCAAATAGTCACTCAATGGCATAATCTGTGATGCCGTCACTTCAATGGTAATTTGAGGAACATCAAATCCTTCTAAACTATACCCATCTTCTTGGGACTCTGGGTGATGATAATGTTCAACAATCGTGGCAATATCGCCCCGTTTGAGGTGATATTGGGGTAAGTCTTCAGTGAGGGCTACTTGGGAAAATAGAGGATATTGAGGTTTCATGGATTTTCTCCTTTGTCGGGGACTAGGGTTACAAATCGGGTTTCATTATTATTGGTCATTTATATTGAGAAAACTCCCAGAAACCGGGTTTCTTTGGAAAATCTTTGTTAACAAACAGAGATGCTGCTAGAAACCCGGTTTCTTTTCCCCAAACCAAAATTCATAAATTGTTTAGCCTCTCATTTTCATCCTCAGAAACCGCTTGCAAAACATCATAATACAGAGATTCATTAACCCAGTATTGGGCTTCTTTCATCATTGCATCTAACAGGGGTTTAACCTGGGGGATAATCCGGTTTTGTTTCCCTAAAATCAAAATTCCTAAAGTGCCAATTACATTTAATCCTAACTCTTGCGCCACTTTTCTGGCTCTTCTTTCATCCAATACAACCCTGGCTTTTTGTTCACTCAGTGCTAAAGCGATCGCCTCCCTTTCTCCAGCATCTAATTCTAAAGGGATGGATTCTGGCATCTCCTCCACTGGCTTAACTTTAAGCCAACCTGCTTTAATCCCATTAACAATGGTTTCAGAGTTAGGAAATCCTGATTCAACGGTTTCCGAGTAAACCGCTTTGGGAATGACTATCTCAGCAAACAGAGATTTTAAGATATCTAAGCGACCAATACTGGCAAAGTTAATCAACGGTGTAGCATTACAAATGATTTTCACTATCCCACAATCCTGATTTAATGTCTTGTATATCCTCTGCTAAATCATCTTGGTCGTATTGGCGATCGATATGATTTTCTCCCAACAGTTTTTGAAATTCCCACACGGAATAATTCAACAAACGACGTGCTTGCCCAAACGTAAATATATTGTTTTCATAAAGCTGCATGGCAATTTCTTCCAAAACAGCCGTCTCCCCTTGCTCAATTAATTCGATGGGAATTTGTATATTAATTGCTGGCATCTATCATCACCTCATCATTGCAAAATACATTTATTGATCGCTAGGCTAAATCCGTCTGATGCTGTTATTCATCCATAGGGATTAGTTCAGGACTGTAACCCTATTTTACCCCATTCCTGCAACTGAGAAACCCGGTTTATTTCTTAATTATGGCTTTTTCGCTGATTTTTATTAATCACTGCCTGGGTAATTTTCCATGCAAATATAGAAAATAAAGAACTGATCGCCAAAGCAATAATAAATGGATGGGGGGGAAGTAACAGGCGATCGCGACTAGGAAAGCCCCAAGGTTGGGTGATTAAACCGGAACTGGACGCCACGATCGCACCCACGGCGATCGCCGTCCCAATGGTTTGGATTTGGTGTTCTAGGTGGCGATCGCGTTCTGCTTGGTCAATTTCCACTAAACCCCGAATCGTATTAATTGCTGTATCTAACAGTCTTTCCCCTTGTTGCAGATAAACCAAATCTACCTCAATTTGCCGCTGGAACGTCCCAAAAATATGATTTGCTTTATCCCGCCAATCCGTCAAATCACTGTGACTTTTCACCTCTATGCGCGTCAAAGTATTCAGATAATTTTCCCGGTTGATGGCGATCGTATTCTGGAAAGTCACCAAACTCCGCATTCGTTGAGAATAGCGCAACGATAAATCCAACAAATTCTTAATTTCCCGTTTTAATGACCTTAATTCTTCCTCCGACAAATCCGGCGGAACATTCGTCGCAATATTAGGCGGAAACGTCCGAATCGTCTCTTCTATCGTTTCAATATCCTGATTAGCCCTTTTATATTCCTCGCGACTGTCTAGATAATTTTGGCAAATCTTGCGTTCATAACAAAATAACTCCGGTAACGACCACTGAACGGCGTTGAGTTTCTCTTTACTCTCCTCTGAAAATAGCAGCAAAATCAAAATCTGTCCGTAGGGATGGCGATTATAAACATCCTGATACTCATACAGAAATCCCCCTAAAAACTCTCGACTACCCCAGAAAGGCGTCGCTGGTTTTTCCGGGTCTGGTTTTAACAGATTTTGTAATAGTTCATCGGCTAATTGTTTACCATCCTCCAAAGTCACTGGGGGGGGAGATTTAATCAAACCACTAAACAGAATCGTTGTTCCCCAAGAGGCTTGTTTGAGATGAGTTTGCAGGGGTTCATCTAGGGTTGATGAAGTTCCGGTAAAAAATGACTCTGGGGGGCTTAATTCCGCAATATCTGAGAATTTTACCCAACCTTCTCCGAGTTTTTCAGGATGGAGTAAGTGCAGTAAAAAACTATAGCTATCATTGATATATTGAGGGGAGAAACCGCCGCGATACTTGGGCGGTAAACTTACTCTGTGAATGCCTATTTTACCTGGATTATATATCAGTTGAAAAAAAGGAATATTATTTTCATTGGTTAATTTTTCAAAATCTGAACGAAACACATAGTAGTAAAGTAAATCAACGATATCCGTATCAAGAATAAATTGCCACAAAAATATCCTGAATTTACTCCACCATACCAAAAAATAACTTTTATCAATATCTTCAAGCCAAGTGTCAATTATTAACAATGGCGAAAAAATGTCTTTTGAAAATTTTTGAATTAGCAAATTATTCAACAGCCCATAATCCGCCAATAACTGCACATAATAGGCAATCATTGACTTTAAATCAATCTCCCGATCCGGTTGTCCGTTGATGGCTGTGGTTTTGAGGAGTTTTAAATGATAGGTAAATAAGCGAATTTCTGGGGCATAAATAACCTTCTCTTCTTTCATAATTCTTGCCGATTATGTTGCTTTTGAGCTTGGCTGATGGTTTCATCCACAAATCTAATCGATAAGTTAGTGATTCTCAGGATTTGCGTTTCGGTTTCGTCCTCATCCGGGTCTTCGTCTTCAGGAATCGCATCACTTTGGACGGGTCGGAGAGCCTGTAAAATTGAACTATATTGATATTCTCGACACCATTTTGTAATAGATAGCGCTATGGTTTTAATATCATCATTGGCTGCCTTGAGGCTGGCTTGCAGTTCGCCTAAAGTTTCCCAAGCCTTGCGGGGAATAATCTCACTTTCTGGTTTTTTGCTTTCTCGATGGAGAAGCAGTAAAAAAGCCCGCACAATTCGTTCATTTTCAGATGTGGGCATCATAGTTCGACCTCATCATGGCTCAATTCTCCCCTATTATATCAAGTCCGTGTATTCTCTGATTATCTACAAAGCGGTGTCATTCCCGCGTTAGGCGAAGCCCATGCCCAAAGGGCTATATGCGGGAATCCATCTTAACGAGAGAGGATTGTTTTTGTAACCGATCGAACGGACTTGATATTATAACCCTTCGCCGTCAAGTCTGACCCATAACAGGCTTATCCGAAGGGGGGTCATCTATAAACTACCGAGTCTATTGGTTAAGTAATCTCTCAAGTCTGAAGGGCAGGGTAGACGGGGGGCCAACAATTCAACGATATTGTTGATATTAATCGGCGATCGCATTTTCAGCTTAATTTTTCCGGTTTTGACCTCTTCTTCCAGTCGGTTCAGGAACTTAAGTAAACACCAGAGTTCTTGTTTTCCCCGCAACCAAACTTTTGTGGGTAAGGCTTCTAATTCTCTAATAGTGGAGTCAATTGTTGTCGAATCGGGCTGGATATTGACATTACAGACTCTTCCTAAGTGAGTAAAGATGTCCGGTTGCCAGTTGAGCATAATTTGATAATTTATATCGAGAGTCAGGATGGAAATGTTTATATTATTGGTGTTGGGTTTTTCCCCCAATCGCCGACTGGCTAAAAGCCACGCCATCCAGGGTAAAAAAACTTGACGATAATCCTGTTGGAATTGATTAAATTTTTGGCAGGCGATCGCGATCGCCTCATTGGATGAATCCAACCCCCAAAAATCGGTTAATATTGCGGCAATGGCTGTTTCTGAAACCAGATAATTCTCAATGGAATAGTGTTGGGTGACAAATAAGCCAGGGTGAGGTTTTGTTCCCGGATTTTCACCCAGGAGGTCATCATGATCTTTATCCACAAAAAACATGATTCGGGGGTTATTGGGAAATCGTTTACCTAGATAATCATAAGCCTTCAACACTTCCTTTTTATTCCCCAATATAATCGTTTCCACCGATAAAGCCTTCGGTTCAGCGAATCGTTGAACGTTAACTCTAATCAAGGAAGGATCGTCGCGTCCTTCCAGAAAAATTGCGATCGCCTGACCCTGGGGTTGAAAACTGAGGAGAAATATATTTAATTTCGCTTGAGGTGTTTCCGGTGCAGCCTTCAAAGCATCCAAGAACGATGACATGGTTAAATCTCCTCGACAAACTCACTGATAGAATGTGCATATTCCGCCAGTGAATTTTCAAACACAAAAGGAGAATGAGTCACCGCAATTAAACCGGAACATTTTTCCGTATCTTTCAAGTCTTGCAGAAATCGGCGTTGCCAAGGGACAGATATAGATAATTCCGGTTCATCAATCACCACAAAATACTGACTGTAATCACTTAACAATATATGAGAGAATAATGAAATGATTTGTTTCTCTCCAGAGGATAATCCCGGAATTGGCACTTCTGTCTTATCTTTATTTTGGCGTTTAACAACTAACTTAAATTCGCTGGGATTAAATTCCAACTTTTTGTTACTGAGATACTGATTGACCAAATCAACTAACTTTCTAATTGGGCGTTCTTTTTCCTGTTGACTTTTATGAATTTCGACCAAACGAGTCAAAAAATAAGCAGTCACCCGTTGTTCTTCTAATAAAACCTGGTTAGTTTTGACATCTTCCAGAAGCTGTCCCAGTTTTTGGCGATCGCCTTCTAAAAGAATATCCCCAATCCGAGGAAGCATCACCTTAATTGTTTCCGTAAATTCCTCCGTAGCCAGTTGAGATGCCTCAACATTTTTATAGTTATTCCGAATAATATCCCCCAAGTAACTTCCCGTCAATCGATTTAGTTCCTGGCGGAAATTTTGCTCTAAGTCTGATAAAGTTGAGTCAAAGGCTTGAATTACATCTTCCATGCCAAACTCAACCAGTTCGACATATCCAGACTGAGGCTTGTCCCGATAAAGATTGGCTTGAGAAACCGGCAAAACATCATCAAAGTATTTATCAGGAAAAACATCGCTTAATTCTTTTTCAATTCGGCGATAAGTGGGTAAAAATAAAACTTGTTCTTTAAAGTTAGATTGGACAGCTTCAGCCAGTCTATCTGTCACCTTGGTTGCTTCGTGTTCTTCTAAATAGGCAAGGTTTGAGTTGATTCCTCTAACTGACCTGTAAGCTATTCTGTAGATTTGATTATTTTTTTTAGAGATGCGTAAATTTTCTCTTAAAATGGGATATTCTTGGTCGCCAATTGTAACGGTACAGGAATGAAAGGGAACCTCGGCTAGGCGTTCCCACTGAGCCGTTAATGTATAATATAATAAATTAATCACTACACTTTTCCCCGAACCGTTTTCACCAACTAGGATTAACGTATTGTCTTGAATGGGGATATCCAAATTATAAGCGTCAAAGAGACGCTCTATCCGAATTCGCTTGAGGTCAATAGACATTTAATTTATCAAATCACTTTGGGCATCATTTTTGCGATCGTTCCCCATTATAAACCCGTTGCCGTAAACGCTGACCAATAACAAGCCTCTGCAAAGGGAGGGTCATCAAATAAACTCAAACGGGCTTCCACCGCTTCCACTTCCTCCTCCGTCGCCTTCTGGCCATGTTTTAGCCAGTGGAGAACATCATCACAAGATAAACCCCGTAACCAGGATTGAGCCGCTTGCAGGGCAGCCGTCACCGAGGGATAGTCTGGTAAAATTTGATAGAGGCGCAGAGTCACCAGAGTCGCCGCCAGTTCATCCACATTCCAGAGACTGGCGACCACCGTTCGCGCTCCGGCGTAGAAAAAAGCACTGGATAATCCCACATAATCATCCGTGTGGGAGGTTTCCACCAAGCCAGTTTTGCAAGCCGACAGCACCAGCAGGCGACAGAGGGGAATATTAAGACCGTTGAAAATATCCAGAAACGTCAGCTTTTCCTGATTTGCCAGTCTCAGATAGGCGTTGAGGGGGTTGCGATCGTCAAACTCACCGTGACAGCCAAAGTGGACCGCGTGACTCTGCTCAAGGAAGGTTTGGGTCTGGGGTTGGGTTAAATTATCCAGGGTAGCTTGGTGGCGACGCAAGACTTGATGGGGGCTGAATTGGCGACGCAACAGTTCCACCCCCCACTCCGCATAGTCCAGGTCTTCCGTCGGGTTTTGAATGGCGAAGAAGGGGACGGTTTGCCGGTTGAGGGGGGGACGCTGCTGGAGGTTGTTGAGAATTTGACAACTGGGGGCATATTGCACCGGGAACCAGTCTTGCAGGCATTGGCCCTCACCCCCAGAAGGCGAGGGGAGAGAGACAGGGAGAGCGTGGAGGGGGATGAGGTGCAGTTCCCGGTGGGGAATCAGGATAAGCTGTTTAATCTGGGATAAGTCACCCAGAAGGCGGGGGAGTTGCAGGGCACTGCTGAGGGTTTCCAGGCGTTGGGGGAGTTGCTGATTCCAGGAGCGTTGTCCGTAGTCGCTGCGGTAGTCCTGGAGGGCTTGGTCGAGGTGTTCGCGGTCTTCGGCGCTGAAGTGGTGGGGGGTAATCTGGATTTGCTCGTCTCGGCGACGGGTGACGAGGAAGAGGTAAAACCCGAAGTCGGCATCCCTGGGGAGATACCACTCGATGAGGGCGGTTTGGGGCTGGAGGAGGCGGCGCAAGTCCGGGAGTTGGGGGGGGACTTGTTGGGTGAGGGTAAAGTTGGGGTCGTCGAGTTCCGTGAGCAGGTCTTGGAATTGCTGGTTGGCGGCTTGGAGTTGTTGGCGGATCAGGGTTTCGGGTGAGGGTTGGTTGGGGTGCTTCTCCGTAGCGGGGGTGAGGGTGTCGCTGGGGGTGAAGGCGAGTTGTTGTTGGTAGCTGGCGATTTGACGGCGCAGGTCGCTGATGCGTTGTTTTTGTGCGTCTGTGGCGTTTTGAGGGTAGAGGTGGGTGCTGTCGAGGAGTTCGAGGAGGGTCCGGGATTTACTGCGTTCGACGGTGAGCAGGGCTTGGGCGTAGTCTTGGTGGTTGATGCAGGCTTGCACCATTTTTTGATAGATATCAAGGGAGTTGGCGATGAGTTCCCGTTTGGTGGCTTCGGAGGTGGCCCAGTAGCGGCTTTGTTCAATGGCAAGGATGACGTGGTTGTAGCCTTCGATGGCGATTTCCCAGTTTTGGAGGTTGTAGCCGAGGTTGCCGAGGATGCGTGCGGTTTGGAGGCAGTCTAGGGGTAAGGCTGACGGGGTGCGGACTTCGAGCGCGGCTTTGTAGCAGCGAATCGTCTGCTCAATATTGTGGGTTCGCTCTCCCCGGATGCGTTCAGAGTAGGCATTCCCTAAGTTATTTTGAGTCATTGCCCATTTTTCGGGAAAGGCGGTGCGGGTGTAGACTTCTAAGGCCGCTTCGTAGCAGCGAATCGCCTGCTCGATATTGTGGGCTCGCTCTCCCCGGATGCGTTCAGAGTAGGCATTCCCCAAGTTATTTTGAGTCCTCGCCCAGTCTTCGGGAAAAGCATCGCGGGTGCGGACTTCCAAGGCAGCTTGGTAGCAGGCGATGGCATCTTCTAGGTTCTTTGCCCACTCTGCCCTGATGCGGTCCGAGTAGGCAACCGTCAGATTATTTTGGGTCCTTGCCCAGTCTTCAGGAAAGGCATCGCGGGTGTAGACTTCCAAGGCTGCTCGGTAGCCGGAAATTGCCTCTTCTAGGTTCTCTGCCCGCTCTCCCCGGGGGCGGTTATTGTAGGCATTCCCCAGATTATTTTGAGTTCTCGCCCAGTCTTCGGGAAAGGCATCGCGGGTGCGGACTTCCAACGCGGCACGGTAGCAGACGATGGCATTTTCTAGGTTCTCTGCCCGCTCTCCCCGGATGCGGTCTGAGTAGGCTTCCCCCAGATTATTTTGGGTCCTCGCCCAGTCTTCAGGAAAGACGGTGCGGGTGCAGACTTCCAAGGCAGCTTGGAGGTAGCGAATCGCCTGCTCGATATTGTCCGCTCGCTCTCCCCGGATGCGGTCAGAGTAGGCATTCCCCAAGTTATTTTGAGTCATTGCCCATTTTTCGGGAAAGGCGGTGCGGGTATAAACTTCTAAAGCAGCTTCATAGTAGCCAATTGCTCGTTCCAGATTCTCGGCACGCTCTCCCCTGATGCGAGCAGAGTAGGCAGCCGCCAAGTTATTTTGTGTCGCTGCCCAGTCTTCTGAGTAGTCACTGCGGGTATAAACTTCTAAAGCCGCTTCATAATAGCCAATTGCTCGTTCCAGGTTCTCGACTCGCTCTCCCCGGATGCGATCAGAGTAAGCAATTCCCAAGCCATTTTGCGTGGTTGCCCAGTCTTCTGGGTAGTCACTGCGGGTATAAACTTTTAAAGCAGCTTCATAGTAGCCAATTGCTCGTTCCACGTTCTCGGCTCGCTCTCCCCTAATGCGATTAGAGTAGGCACTCCCCAAGTTATTTTGCATGGTTGCCCAGACAGTTGTGCGATTCTGCTTCTCAAAGGGAGCGAGCGATGCTCCCGGAAATTCTGTCATGATTCCCAAGTTACGATCCTGGCTATCAAAGAAAGCGAGAGCTTCCATATAGATGGCTATCACAATCTCTAAATTAATCGCCCGTTGACCCAGATGAAAATTTTGCAACAAATTTGCCAAATTCAACAGATCAGAAATTTTGTTGCTTCCTGCAAAGGTTGGAATGAAGGCAATCAAATCATCATTAAGCATGGCCGATTGACTGCTGAGAAAGGGGTAAACAACGGATGGATCAACACCACTTTCATTAGTCAACCGAATCGCTTCTCGCAAAAATGTTTCATATTCTCCGGGTATTATCTCGCTTTGGGATAGCTGCACTCCCTCCTGCCCTAAAAATTCCCCCACCTCTTGAGCCACATTCCGCACAAACTGAGCCTGATTCTCTTGTCCTGCTTCCTGCAACTGCGCCGCCACCAACTCGCACGCCCGCACAAATCCCTCATCCAGCAACTCCTGATGACGGTTGAGGATTGGCGGTTCTTCCCCACCCCGAAAGTCGAGGAGTTCTTGAATCAGGGAGAGATAAGCCTGCACGCGCCGTTCATCCATAGCCACACACCGGGTAGGGGATACCACCCCGATTGTACCCCATCCCCGCGACTGAGAAACCGGGTTTCTTGCTTAAATCTTTGTGAAGAAACAGAGATGCTGCTAGAAACCCGGTTTCTTTTCCCACCCGCTATTTTAGGGATTTAACCTGCACAATTCGGCTACAGTCCGGTTAAAATAGATGGCATCCAATCCATTAAATTACCCCCTTATGGCACTGACCCGAATTACCCCAGAGGGAACGGCAACGATTCCGCCAGAAATTATCGACTGGCTGCACTTAAAACCGGGCGACTCGATTAGTATCGCCATTTCTCCCGATGGCAAAGTCTATCTAGAACCCGCCCCAAAACCTGCAAAAATTGATGTCCGTACCTTATCCGGTTGCCTCTACAATCCGGACAGAAAACCCGTTTCTCTAGCCGAAATGGAAAGGGCAATAATCGAGGGTGCAGGAGAATCGATGTGAAAGGTTTGGATACCAATGTAATCGTCCGTTTTCTCGTCCGAGACGATGAATCACAATGGCTGATAGCCAATCAATACATCAATCAAGCCCTAGAAACCAATCAAACCTGCTTGATTAATAATATTGTCCTCTGCGAAGTGGTTTGGGTGTTACGCAGCCGGTATAAAATTGATCGAGAGCAACTCATTACCATTTTAGAAAATCTCTTAAATACCGATATTTTCAGATTTGAGAATTCGGATGATATAGCGTGGGCGATTCATCAAATGAAATCGGGAAATGCGGATTTTTCTGATTATTTGATTGTTCGCATCAATCAAAAATCTGGATGTGATGAAACGGCATCTTTTGATGTTAAACTAGGTCAATTGCCCGAAGTTAAGATGCTGGGTTCATAGCATCACTACTCCCACTCTTCTAGATGGGGTATAGTACCCCATTTTACCCCATACCCGCGACTCAGAAACCGGGTTTCTTGCTTAAATTTTTGTGAAGAAACAGAGATGCTGCTAGAAACCCGGTTTCTTTTCCCAGATTTTTCCCCCTTTCCCCTCCCAAAGTAGTATAATCAAAGAAATTCCCAAGTTGAGGTAAATAATGAGTCCTCTCCTAGAAAAAGTCTTAGCAGAAGTCACCCAACTCGATCGCCAAGAGCAGTTGCAACTTGTTTCCTACTTAATTACCCAGTGGCAACAACAGCCGAACCTATTTGTAGACCAAAAAATCAGCCGTAAAAATTTATTTGGTTGTATGCAGGGCAAAATAAAAATTGCCGCAGACTTTGATGCCCCCCTCAATGATTTTGCTGAGTATATGTAATGAAGTTATTATTAGATACACATATCTTTATTTGGCATTTGGCTGATAGAAGGCAACCCAAATCTTAGCCAAGCCGCAAGACAAGCGATCGAGGATGAAAGCAACAGCATCTAAGTATTGTTAGCCTCTGGGAAATAACCATTAAAACCAGCCTCGGTAAACTCGATCTGGCAATCCCACTAGAGCAAATTGTCATCAACTTTATCCTTCCCAGCGGTATTCAAATTCTCCCCATTCATCTGCCGCACTTATTGATATTACAAACGTTACCCTTCCATCATCGAGATCCGTTCGATCGATTATTGATTGCCCAAGCCAAATCTGAAGGTTTAACCTTGGTATCAGAAGATGGTATGTTTGAGCAATATGAAGTAAAAATACTTTCTTAGTTCATCTCACACCACCCCCCACCGCGACTCAGAAACCACCCAGAAACCTCCCAGAAACCGGGTTTCTTGCTTAAATTTTGGTGAAGAAACAGAGATGCTGCTAGAAACCCGGTTTCTTTTCTCTGCGATCCCTCATAATTGGATCAATCTTAATTTAAACAAATATAATGGTGGGCAATATATTGCCCACCCTACGTTTAAAGGTGGTAGGAGAAATGGCCGATTTCAAAACTCGGAAATATTACGCTTAAATATTACTGGGAAAAAATTTCTTTAACATCAATGTCAAATCTTCTACTGTGGCTTTTGGGGAAAGTCGCGGCAGCAGTTCCTCTCCCGTATTTGTCGGTTTAATCAAAACCGGGATTTCATATTGATAAGCAGTAAACCAATCCTTACGAGTCGTAATGTCTCGCATTTCTAACTCAAAATCTATCCCTTTAACTTGTTTTAGCTTTTGGTGCAAGTCTTCGCACAGGTGACAACCTGCTTTAGTGTAAAAAATTAATTCCATGAATTGCCTCTCAAACCCTTGATTTTCCTGATTTTATCCTAATTAGTAGGTGAAGATAATTAATTGCACTTTTCGTTCCCCGCCGATAGGCTGTGGATTCCCGCCTTCGCGGGAATGACAGTTTTTCTTCTGATATGGTATCTAGTGCATTTATTTCTGCCCGTCTACTTTACAGCGATTTTCTGATTACTGAACCACGGTAGGGCGAAGCATGACTAGGGGCGAAGCATTCCGGCAGATAGCTTATTACTGAAAATATTAAATGGACTGCCGGAATGCTTCGCCCTTACAATATTTTCAGCAATAATTTGTCTGCGGTCATGCTTCGCCTACAGGTATTTGTGGTTTACTCGCGGAGAAAATTGCTGTAACCCAGCAGGGCGATCGCGATCGGGCTTTTTAACGGAGGAATAACTGAGGCATAACTGAGTCACCAACTATAATTCTATAATTAAATATTGGTAATTAGACATTTACAAAAATATACAAAAAATCCGCATTCTCGATCGAGTTATGTGTGTATATGATTGACAAATCTGATACTATTTGGTTTAGTGAATATACACCAAGGTTATAAATAACAGCGTCACATGGTTCACACCCTAAAAGCACCAGTCCAACCCATCAGTTTTGACCTCGATGAGCTCAACCAAAGATTTGAAGGCGCTCATCCCCGCGAGATTCTCGCTTGGTGCATCAACAATATGAGACATGGACTGGTGCAAAGCACGGCTTTTGGTGTCACCGGCATGGTAATCATGGATATGCTTTACCGTGACCTGCAACCCAATCCCCCGGTGCCAGTTATATTTGTCGATACCCTGCACCATTTTCAAGAAACTTTAGATTTAGTGGCAAAATCCAAGGCCCACTATGATTTAGACCTTTATATTTACAAGAACCGAGAAGCCAGCGATCGCGATGAATTTGCTCATCAGCACGGCTATGCCCTATGGCAGAAGGATATTCATCAGTTCCATGTATTGACCAAGGTCGAACCGTTCCAGCGGGCAATGGATGAATTAAATGTCAAAGCTTGGATTAATGGTCGGCGCCGAGATCAAGCCTCAACTCGTGCAGAAATTCCGATCTTTGAAATCGACAAGCACGGTCGTTTAAAAATTAACCCCCTGGCTTGCTGGACTCGCAAAGAAACCTGGAAATATGTGTTTGACTATGGGGTGCCTTATAATGTACTTCACGACCAAGGTTATACCAGCATTGGTGATGAACCCTTGACCACTCCTGTGGCGCATGGGGAACACGAACGGGCTGGTCGTTGGCGTGACAGTGGCAAAACCGAATGTGGTCTACATATTTAATTTTGGTGATTAGTTATTGGTTGTTAGTTGTTAGTTATTCGTTCTTGGTTATTCGTTAGAGTCATCCATTTAATAACTAATAACTAATAACCAACAATCACCAACCAACAACCAACAACAATTATGATTAAAATCCTCCACTTGTCGGATATTCATATCGGCAGCGGCTTTTCTCACGGGAAAACCAACCCACAAACGGGACAAAATACTCGGTTGGAGGATTTTGTCAGTACCTTAAAAATTTGTATCGATCGCGCGATCGCTTCTGACGTTGATTTAGTCCTCTTTGGGGGGGATGCCTTTCCCGACGCTACCCCACCGCCCTTTGTACAGGAAGCATTTGCTAGTCAATTTCGCCGGTTAGCGGATGCCCAAATCCCCACAGTATTACTCGTCGGCAACCATGACCAACATTCCCTGGGGCAAGGGGGTGCCAGTCTTTGTATTTATCGCACATTAGGAGTACCTGGATTTATCGTCGGGGACTCCCTGGAAACCCATCGAATTGAAACCAAAAACGGGCCAATTCAAGTGATCGCGTTACCGTGGTTAACTCGTTCTACATTGTTAACCCGACCGGAAACGGAAAAACTATCTCTTTCAGAAATTAATCATCTCTTAATCGATCGCCTTTCCACCGTTCTCGAAGGAGAAATCAGAAAGTTAGACCCACAAGTGCCCACGGTACTTTTAGGGCATTTAATGGTAGATAATGCCGAATATGGGGCTGAAAGATTCTTAGCAGTTGGGAAAGGCTTCACCATTCCGCTTTCTTTACTCACAAAACCGCAATTTGACTATGTAGCATTAGGTCATGTTCACCGTCACCAAAACCTAAATCCGGGCAATAATCCCCCAGTGGTTTATCCCGGTAGTATTGAACGGGTCGATTTTAGTGAAGAAAAAGAAGAAAAAGGCTATGTCTTAGTAGAAGTAGAACCGGGCAAATGTCACTGGCAATTTTGTCCCATTCCCGTTCGCAAATTCTGCACCATTCGGGTTGATGTTTCAGCAGCCGCAGAACCCCAAGCCGCGTTAGTCAAAGCGATTAAAAAACATCGGATTAAAGATGCAGTAGTCCGGCTGATTTATCAGTTAAAACCGCAACAAATAGACCAAATTGATAATACGGTATTGCACGATTGTTTAAATGAAGCCCATAATTACCGAATTCAACCAGAATTAGTCAGTCAGTTAATGTCACCTCGCCTCCCGGAATTAGGTGCTGGTGGGGGTATAGACCCATTATCAGCATTAAAAACTTATCTGGAAAATCGAGACGACCTGCAAGATATTGCGGAGGAAATGCTGGCAGCGGCGAATAGTTTATTAGCGGGAGAAGAAGAGTTTTTCGCGGAAAATGAGCCAGAAGAAGAAATAGAGTCAGCGGAATCGAAGAGTCAGGATCAATTACAATTATTTTAGGCTAACGTAGGGTGGGCAAATCTTGTCCACCCTACAGTCATTCCTGTCATTCCCGCTTGCCCACCCTACTGTCATTCCCGCGAAGGCGGGAATCCAAGGATTTACTATTTCTAACGTAGGGTGGGCAAATCTTGCCCACCCTACAGTCATTCCTGTCATTCCCGCTTGCCCACCCTACTGTCATTCCCGCGAAGGCGGGAATCCAAGGATTTACTATTTCTAACGTAAGGTGGGCAAATCTTGCCCACCCTACTGTCATTCCTGTCATTCCCGCGAAGGCGGGAATCCAAGGATTTACTATTTCTAACGTAGGGTGGGCAAATCTTGCCCACCCTACCACATATCTATTTCAGGAATATTTTGGCAAGAGTCATAAAAAGTCATATTTTATGGTAAAATAAATTATATTACTTAAACAACGATTAGTGGAAGTCCTGGGAAGAGAACCGCCACTAATGATAATCAATGATAATTGCTGACGAACAAAGCTGCTCGCCGATCGCTTCTTAAGGATGGTGAGTTTTTTATCTTGCTGGAAAAATAATATTCCTAAAGAGAAACGGGTTATCTTTGCTGAACCAAGTTTTTTCTTTTGCTGAAGTAGCCGACACCGACGGCCATCAGAATCCCAACGGTAGTAGAAGGTTCCGGGATTTTGGTCGGACTATTAGAAGTTTGATAGATAATGCCGCTGACCGAGGCGATATCACTGCTGGTGACTTCGCTGCCGGAGCATTGTTGGACGGGTTGGTCTTCGGTGTAGTCGATCGTGCAGTTGGTGGCAGTCGCACCGACGGCTGCTTTGGCCATCTCAGCCGGAGCCAAGGATAACATGACGGCCAACGTAAGGATTTTGAGTTTATCTGGAGTTAATTTCATATCTCTGCCTGGTTAATTAAGGAGCATTTGCTAGACTCGGTTTACCTACAGCCAAGGCGCTAATGCTTGACTGGCTAATTATAGTATGGGGTTTGACCCCTCCCACTTCCGTGATGTTCATCACAGACAATAGTTGATCTTCCTAGCGCCAGCATCTGATTTAAGTTCCAAGCTATATTTCAAGGCAGATCCGGCTTGCTATTATTCTAGCACTTAAAAATTTTCTCTCTGAGAAGCAAATGTGCCAGTTTGTTAAAGGCTAAAAACTATATGCCGATGTAAATGCTCTTAAACCATGCCGATTCAGGATAAATTTAGCGATGTTGAATCTGGAATTGACTGGTGAGACAACAAGTAACAAAAAAAGTAACAAAATTTTACCCACTGTCACGCCCTGTTACTCGCTGTCACCTCCTGTCACCTGCTGTTACTTCCTGTCACCTGCTGTTACTTCCTGTCACCTGCTGTTACTTCCTGTCACCTGCTGTTACTTTCTGTCACCTGCTGTCACCGGCTGTTATTTCCTGTCACCGGCTGTCACCGGCTGTCACCGGCTATTATTTCATAGGAAAAATGTGCCGATCGGCGGTGGGTATCAAATACAATCAAATTGATAATTAAGAGTTGATAATTGATAATTTATGATTGATATTTTTGGGCTATTAATTATCAATTGTTAATCATCAATTATCAATTATTTTCCCCGTTTCCTGTTTTTATTGATAATTATTTAAACGGAATTGATGCTATACCATGCAGCTAATGCTTGTCGATGGATTTCGCGCCACGGGAGATGATGTTTTTTGGCTAGGGCTGCACAGTCTTCATATTCTGGTTGAACGTTAATAATTTTTCCGGCTGCATTGGTGGCAACTTTGACCGGAATTTCTCCGAAATTTGTGGCCACTTTCTGTATGAATCGATTTAAAATATGCCGCTGTTGGCGGGAACGACGAATTCCCAGGGTGCTGGTTTCTTGAAAAATTATTTGTTCGCAAGGGGAGACTTTTTCTGGGTGGCAAATCACCGTGAGCAAGATGCCGGTACGGGATTTTTTCATGGCAATGGGTTGGGTGAATACGTCGAGGGCACCGATCGCAAGTAATCGATCGCAGGTATAGGCGATCGCTTGGGGGTTGAGATCGTCGATCTGGGTTTCCAATACGGAAATCATTTCTAGGTTTGCGATCGGTTCATTTGTCTCATTTGTCAAGGATTGTTGACTAAAATCTGCCGATTCCCCAATCCACAAGCGCAGAATGTTCGGAATGGCAAAATCCTGGGAACCCGCCCCTAAGCCAATGTGGTGCAGGGACATGGCTGGGGGTGGGCCAAAACTGGTGGCTAATGTTACGGCGATCGCTGCCCCGGTTGGGGTGACTAATTCTTTCTCAATTCCGTTGGCATAAATCGGCACTTGGCGCGATCGCAGCAACTGGAGCACTGCGGGGACGGGTACGGGCAAACGTCCGTGGGCAGCCCAAACCGTCCCACCCCCTGTCGGCAAAGGGGAACAAGACAAAGCGGGCCATCCTTGGGAATTATGGTCAATTCCCAACCAATCCAAACCCAAACAAGTCCCCACAATATCCACAATGGCATCGGTTGCCCCAACTTCATGGAAATGGACTTGATTCGGAGACACCCCATGCACCGCCCCTTCTGCTTCTGCCAGTCGGCGAAATACCGCTAAACTCCAAAATTCTGCCCGTTCCGGTAACTGGGCAGCCTTAATCATTCCCTCGATTTCTGGCAAATGTCGGGTATGGTCATGGGTATGGTCATGGTCATGGTCATGGTCATGCTGATGTTCATGGTCATGCTGATGGTCGTGGTCATGCTGATGTTCATGGTCATGGTCATGGGTATGACCATGTTGGGGGCGATCGCCTGCGGACAAATCCACATAAACTTTTGTGGCAGCTTGACCATTGCGATGAACCAATTCGCTTCTCAGGTGATATTCATCAGAAATCCCCAGTCGAGACAAATTTTCATCCAGATAATCCAAGGGGACACCCGAACTAACTAAAGCACCCAAACACATATCACCAGCAATGCCGGTGGGACATTCCAAATAAGCAATTTTTTTCATGGATCGGTTCTCGCTAACCTCAATAAATGCTGCCACCCAGCCAAAAATTAAGAAACCCGGTTTCAATTTTACCGATTAGAATGCATACTGGTGTCTAATCCAGCGTGACAGCCAGGGAAAAAATTTTTTTCTCTTGTAAAAACAGGTGACTTATTATTATGGCCACAATTTATAACATTCATCCCGATAATCCTCAGTTGCGTAGCATTGAAGCGATTAAAGATGCACTGAGTAAAGGCGCCGTCATGCTTTATCCCACGGATACAGTGTATGCGATCGGCTGCGATATTCGAGTTAAATCAGCGGTGGAAAAGGTTAGGCAAATTAAACGTTTATCCAATGAAAAGCCCTTAACCTTTCTCTGTCCTTCCTTATCTAATATTGCCACTTATGCCAAAGTGAGCGATCGCGTCTATGGCATTATCAAGCATTTGATTCCGGGTCCTTATACATTCTTGTTGCCTACCACCAAGTTAGTTCCCAAGCTTGTCATGGATCCCAAACGGAAAACCACCGGAATTCGGGTTCCCAAAAATACCGTTTGTTTAGCGTTGCTCAATGCCCTGGAAAGTCCGATTATTTCGACTTCGGCTCATTTACCGGATAAAAAAGATTACGGAACCCTGGGTAAAGCGGAATTGTTCGACCAACTGGAGAAATTAGTGGATATTATTATTGATACCGGAGAAGATCCGGGCTATCAATTTTCCACAATTCTTGACTTTAGCGGCGATGAACCGATCGCCGTCCGTAAGGGTTTGGGTTGGGAGGAAGTCACCGAATGGCTGCCGGAACTGGAACCCAGTTATGCCAGTTAATCCGGCATAAATACCCCATAAATTCCCCATAAATACCCCATAAATAATAAATCATAAATCACCCGTCAATATGACGGGTTTTTTGTGAGGTAGTAAAATTTTATTTTTAATATTTTTCAGACCAAATTATTCCCGAACTAATACCATTTACAAAAAGTTATGCAACAGTAGGGGCGGTTCGCGAACCGCCCCTACTTGCGCCCAAATAAACCTGGTAATTGTAGCAATAATTTTTCAAATTGGTATAATTATTATTAATAATGATAAATCACTGATTCAAACAGAGTCATCATTGCGGCGATAACCGTCGGGATAAATCGTGGTTTCATCCCCATAAGCATCGGTAAAATCTACCCTTGTGGCGCGAAAAAAGTTCGCACCCGTTAAATTTGCATGACTTAATTTCGCTTTATATAAATTGGCGCCGGTTAAATCTGCATCACTTAAGTTACTATCACTTAAATCAGCATTTGAAAAATCAACTTTAGTGAGATTAGCCCCAGCGAGATTTGCCCCTCTTAAGGCGGCATTGCGTAAATTTGCCCGACAAAGATTAGCCCCACTCAGGTCAGCATGACTGAGGTCGCTTTGACCCAACTTGGCATCACTCAGTTCAGCTTGGATGAGTTTCGTTTGACGTAAACTCGCTTGGGAGAGGTTGGCATAAGGCAGATAAACCTTACTTAAGTTACTTCCAGTGAAATTGGCTCCGCGTAAATTGGCTTCAAACCAGTTATTCTCACTTAAATCTAAATACTCAAAGTTACGTTGACCGTTGGCATACTGTTTCAGTAATTCTTCACTATTGACTTTCTGCATTTTGTACTGCCTGATGGTAGCCTGAGCCAAAATATAAAAAAAATATCAGAAATATAAAAAAAATATATATATCTATTGGGTGTTTGCTAGGGCGGAGATGAATCACGTCCTTTATGCACAAATGTAACAATGTGTAAACTTATTCAGGGTTTTTTTTAGCTTTTTTTAATTTTTTAATCGGCGGGAACGCGGATGAACCGATTTGCACATTTGTTTGCACATAAGAGCGATCGCGCTTGTCCGAGGACTCAGACCCAGGAATAGGGCCGAGGAGCAATTTTTCTCTGACTTAAGTGCATCCCAGTCATCTCAGATGTCAAGATGAAGGCAGTAATTACACCAACCATCCTGCTTTTATGGCAAAACAGCAATTTTCTATTGCCCAACACTACCACGAGCGCACCAAGTACGATCCAGAAACTTTGGCCAGTAAAAAGCACTTTATCGACTGGTCACAGCAGCCAGTGCCTTTCAAAGATTACAAGATTGGTGCGACGATTGATTTAAAGCCTTACCTGAAAAAGCGACCGGAGTCAGAACATGACCCAGCCCGCACAGGGTTAGAACGGTTATCGCGGTTGCTCTTTTGTAGCTATGGCTTAACCGCTAAAGTGAACACGATGATGGGAACCCCGTTGTATCTCAGGGCTGCCCCTTCAGCGGGAGGGTTGTATCCGGCAGAACTCTATTTAATCTCTTTGGGGACGGCGGAGTTGCCCCCTGGACTGTACAATTATCAGACAAAAACCCATTCTTTGATTAGATTTTGGGATAGCGATGTTTGGCCGACGTTGAAAAGTGCCACGTTCTGGCATCCGGCTTTTGATGCGACCAAATTGGCTTTGGCGACTACGGCGGTTTTTTATCGTTCCGCTTGGCGCTATGAAGACCGGGCTTATCGGCGGATTTTTCTCGATACGGGTCATTTGTTAGGCAATATTGAGTTGGCAGGATCGTTTACGGACTATCGACCCCATTTAATTGGGGGCTTTCTGGATGATGCCTTGAATGAGTTACTCTATTTAGACTCGGATCGAGAAGCGGTGATGACTCTGATCCCGTTGGCGGATTTGCGAAAACTGGATGAAAATTTACCGCCCTATCGGACGGCTTTACCGTCAGGGGTGAAAACGGACTACCCGCATATTCGGGATGGTAAGCTGTTGGCTTATTGTCATCAGGCGACCAAAATTGATGCGGATACCACGGGACAAGAAGGCTGGACGATGGTGGATCGGTCTTCGGAGGATGATAAATATAATTTTCCCTTTTGTACTAAGGTGTCTACGAAAAGCCAGCCGATTGATTGGGGCGATCGCCTGACCGGACTGGAAACGACGATTTTACGGCGGCGTTCGACTCGCGAGTACAATGGAGGGGCGATCGCTTTAGCCCAACTGAATGCGATTTTGGACTTTACTTATCACCCCAATCATTACACTTATCAAGGCTTAGATCCCGCCCCAGACTTTTTCGATCGCCAGCTTATTTCTACCTTTGTCGCCGTGTTATCGGTGAATGGTTTAGATGTTGGCTGTTATTACTATGCACCGATGGCCCAAGAATTACGACAAGTGCGGTTTAAGAATTTTCGCCAAGAGTTACATTATCTTTGTTTGGGGCAAGAGTTGGGTCGCGATGCCGCAGCGGTAATATTTCATACTGCCGATTTGAAAAAGGCTGTGGAAAAATTCGGCGATCGCGCTTATCGTTATCTACACTTAGATGCGGGACATTTGGGACAGCGGATCAACCTGGGGGCGCTGCACTTAGGAATCGGCGTCAGTGGCATCGGCGGATTTTTTGACGATCGAGTTAATCAAGTGCTAGGAATTCCTGAAGATGAAGCGGTGTTATATATCACCACTTTAGGTTGTCCCAGAACCGCTTAAATCCCCGCTTTAGCAACAGCGATCGCAGTAAATGTGTTGCTTTTGCTGGAAAGAATGGCGTGGTTGAGACAATGGATCGCCAGATATGGCCATCAAATTTGGGTTGGGCGCGGCTGTTCCGTTTCTCAACCGCCATTCACCAGCGCCATTCACCAGAAATCTGGGAGGCAAAATGCCAGGGAATTGCCTAAATTTGCTATGACAGCGGATGAATCACAAAACAGCCGCGATCGTGCTATACATTATTTGGGGAATTTGATTACAGGGCAATAGCTTCAGAATTTTTTGAGAAAAATTAAATCAAGCCTATCTATCGATAAGGATCGCGATCGAAACACGATAAAAATATTATGTGGTTAAAAATTAAACCCAAATTTAAGTATAAAAAACCAAACCGCTTATGGTGGCAAAGTGATGGGCGGTTCATTGGTGTTTTTTTGGTGACAATTTTATTGGTGACTACGGGATGGCCAGTTTTGCCGCAATTTTATCCCAGTCAGGCACAAGTTGTTCAACTTCAGACCCAACCCCTAGCCCAAACCCCGGAAGCGAGGCTAACCGAAGGCAGAAATCTGTATCAAATCGGACAGTTTTCTGCGGCTGTCAGCCTTTGGCAGCAGGCAGCGAGAGACTATGAACTACAAGGGGAAATTTTCCATCAGGCTTTAAGCTTAAATTATCTCTCCTCTGCTTATCAAAAATTAGGAGAATGGCAGCAAGCAGAAAGGGCAATTGCTACCAGTTTGCGTTTGTTAGAAAATCAAGCAGAACTGGATCGAAGAGGTTTAGCCATCTTTGCCCAAGCCTTAAATACTCAGGGGAGTTTACAACTTGCCCAAGGGCAAACCCAGCAGGCGTTAGAAACTTGGATGAAAGCTGAATCGGTCTATGAGCAAGCCAACAATGAAACGGGAAAATTAGGCAGTCAAATTAATCAAGCCCAAGCTTTACAATCTTTGGGGCAATATCGCCGCTCGAAAAATATATTAGAAAATCTGGTTGAGCAGTTGCAAAATCAACCGGATTCTTTGCTGAAGGCTGATAGTTTGAGAAGTTTAGGGGTGGCTTTGCAAACCACGGGAGATTTACTCGGTGCTAAAGCAGTGTTAGAAGAAAGTTGGCGCATTAGCGAGCAGTTGGGCGACGCAACTACTATTAGCGCTAATCTTTTTAGTATTGGCAATATTGCCAAAGAATTGGGTAAATTTGCCATAGCATTTGATTACTATGAGGCGGCGATCGCTTTAGCCCAAACGGATTTAGAAAAAGTGGAAATTAAACTCAATCAACTGAGTTTATTAGTCAAAACTCAGCAATGGGTAGCTGCTGGCAAATCAAGCCAGAATATCGAGTCTATTATCAGGAGTCTTTCTCCCAGTCGCCGGTCAATTTATGCCCGAGTCAACCTGGCGGAAAACTTACTGCAAATCTGGAAATCAGCAGCCAGTCCGCCAACGATAATTTATCAAAATATCGCGGATTTATTAGTCACAGCAATTCAGCAAGCCAGGGAAATTAAAGATTTACGGTCGGAAGCTTATAGCTTGGCTGAATTGGGCAAAATTTATGCAGAAAATCAACAGTGGGCTGAGGCGAAAAAGTTAACGGAAGCCGCCATAGAAATTGCCCAGAAGATTGATGGCGATGATATATTTGCCCGCACTTCTAGTCAGTTAGGTTGGATTTTACAAAATCAGGGAAATTTGCCCCAGGCTAAGGCGGCTTATACTAATGCTTATAAAAGCCTACAAGCTTTACGCAGTGATTTAGTGGCGATTAATTCTGACGTGCAGTTTAACTTTGCCGAAACCGTTGAGCCGGTGTATCGGGAGTTGGTCAGTCTATTATTACAACCAGATGCCAAGCAAGAGGATTTAGTTCAAGCCAGAGAGGTGATTGAAGCGCTGCAATTGGCGGAATTGGATAACTTTTTCCGCGATGCTTGTTTGGAAACCAAGCCGGTGTTACTTGATGAGATTGACCGGCACTCGGCAGTGATTTATCCGATTATTTTGCGCGATCGCCTCGAAGTAATTTTATCCTTGCCCGATCGCTCTTTACGTCACTACGCCACCCCACTGCCCAAAGGGGAAATTGAAAGAATTTTACAAAAATTCTATTCTTCCCTTTACCAGGGGTATTCTAGTGCGGAGCGCCTGCAAATTGCTGCACAAATTTATGATTGGCTAATTCGACCCGCTGAAGCAGATTTGGACCGCAATCAAACCCAAAACCTGGTATTTGTCTTGGATGGTTTTTTACGTTCATTACCGATGGCAGCACTCTACGATGGTCAACAATATCTGATCGAAAAATATAGTGTCGCCCTCAGTCCCGGTTTACAGCTATTTGCTGAAGGTTTGGAACGGAAAAAACTCACAGCCCTAACCGTGGGACTGACTGAAGCGCGGCAAGGGTTTACCGCGTTGCCTGGGGTGGCAGAAGAACTCACGGAAATTTCACAAATGGTTGATAGTACAGTTTTGTTAAATCAGGACTTTACTCGCGATCGCTTTCAATCTCAGGTCAACGCCAAACCTTTTCCCATCGTTCACCTAGCCACCCACGGTCAATTCAGTTCTAACCCAGAAGAAACCTTTCTGCTCACCTGGGACGATCGCATTAACGTCAAAGACTTTGCGGAGTTATTTGAAAATCGACTGGAAGGAAGCTTAAACCCAGTAGAATTACTGGTTTTAAGCGCTTGTCAAACCGCAGCAGGCGATCGACAGGCTACACTAGGATTAGCAGGATTTGCACTTCGATCGGGGGCAAGGAGTACCTTGGCAACACTCTGGTCGGTCAGCGACCAATCTACCGCTGACCTAATGAGTGAATTCTATCTTCAACTGACTCAAAGCAAGTTGAATTTGACCAAAGCGGAAGCACTGCGCCAAGCTCAACTGAGCTTATTGAGAAATCCTGAATATAATCATCCTTATTTTTGGGCGCCTTTTGTCTTGGTCGGAAATTGGCTGTAAATCATGGGCGATCGATGGCGATCGATCGAGGATCGATAACAATCGATAACATCTGTACCTGACTCATCATGGGAATAACCCTTATGAATAACTATTCTATTCGGATGTCCAAAACCCTTTTCTCCCTCACCCTTGCGAGTGCCATGTTGATGCTCGCAAGTGGACGAGATTCAGCACGAGCAAACAGTAACCCCACTGACGCCGGTTCGATCGGCAGTCTGGAATTCCAAATGCCGAACGGAGATAACCCACCGAATACGGTTGGGGGCGGGGTTCGGGGCGGCGTTAATTTTACCAGTCCCACCGGAGAAGCGCCCCGTCGTCGCGTCGGCGGTGGCATCCGGGGGGATGTGAACTTTGCCGCCCCCGGTGAAGGAACCCCCCGCAATACGTCCAGTGGTGGCATCCGGGGGGATGTGAACTTTGCCGCCCCCGGTGCAGGCGCCCCCCGCAATACCTCCAGTGGTGGCGTCCGGGGGGATGTGAACTTTGAATCCGTTGGCACACCAGCCCCGGTGAATACGTCCAGTGGTGGCGTCCGGGGGGATGTGAACTTTGAAGCACCGGGCAGCAATACCACCAGTCAGACCGCGAGTGGTGGTGTCCGGGGGGAAGATTTGGCCAAGGTGATTCCGCTCATCCCGACTAACAGTTATGGGCGCACGGTATCAGGGCGTCCGACTTTCTTGGTTTATCTACCGCCCACCGCTTCTCAAGAGGTGTTTTTCAGTCTGCAAGATGCCGATCGCAATCATCACTATCAAAAAACATTCAACATTTCCGGGCAAGGGGGTATTGTTGAAATAACCCTTCCAGAGGATGCCCCAGAATTAGAGATCGGGAAAGAATATGTCTGGTTTTTTGCGCCGATCGCCCCAAATGGCATTCTCCAACCGGATAATTATAGTGTCACCGGATGGGTCAAACGAGTCGAGTCCCCAGTTCCCAGCGATCGAGTATCATCTTTAACCCCGATTAAATTGGCCATAATTTATGCCCAAGAAGGGATTTGGTATGACACCTTGGCAACTTTAAACGCGGCTAAGTTGGCTCAACCGGATGATGTCACCTTGGCAAGTGAATGGAAAGACTTGTTACAACAAGTTGGACTAGAAGCGATCGCCGATCGACCGTTGGCGGAACAGTTGTAAATTTAGGCTTCATCTTGCTGAATTCTAAACGCTGAATTATAAACAAAGATTCAGGCACAACTAAAGCTAAAATTTGTCCGCATCTGGAACGGAGAAACCATCACCAAGTCCAACCATAACCCATATTAATGTGGCACAAAGATCGACAGGAAATTAGTCCTTGGAAAGGCATCTTTTTAATTGCTCCCAGCGTGGCAGGGGTTGTTATCGCTGGGAGTGTTTCTGGTTTCTTGCAATTGATGGAATGGGCTACTCTGGATCAATTTTTTCGCTTACGTCCTCCAGAACCGATTGAACAAAGAATTGTAATTGTCACTATTGATGAGCCAGATATTAAATATGTTGCCCAATGGCCGATGCCAGATATGGCGATGGCTCGTTTATTAAAGAATATTAGCTCCCAAAAACCGCGAGCAATTGGGCTAGATATTTATCGAGATTTAGTAGTAGAACCGGGACATCAAGAATTAATCTCCGTCTTTAAATCTACACCGAACGTGATTGGCATTGAAAAAGTTGCCGGAAGCCCCGTAGACCCGCCGCCGACTTTAGAGGAATCGGGCCAAGTTGCCGCCGCAGATTTGATGTTAGATGCCGATGGCAAAGTCCGTCGCGGCTTAATTTTGATTGGCAATTCTGAGGGAAAATCTCGCCAAAGTTTAGGGGTGAAGCTGGCGTTAATGTATTTAGAAGCCGAGGGGATTTCCCTGCGGGTGATTTCCTCAGAAAAAAAAATCTATGGATTAGGTGAAGCGGTTTTTGTCCCCCTGACGGGAAAAGAGGTGGGCTATATGACCAAAGATACCGGCGGCTACCAGATTTTACTGAATTTTCGCGGGGGAACCGATCGCTTTACGACCATATCCATGACCGATGTGTTAGAAAATCGAATTCCCCCAGATTTAATGCGCGATCGCATCGTATTTATTGGGGCAATTACTCCCAGTCTCCAAGATATTTTCCAAACTCCCTATAGCAGTAGTATCATATCCTCTGGAGAAGCCACTCCTGGTGTGGTGATTCATGCGAATTTAACCAGCCAAATTTTAAATGCCGCCCTCGAAGGTCGTCCGATGATGCGGGCTTGGTCAAAAAAATATGCAGGAATCTGGATTATTTTTTGCTCTTTCATTAGCGCGATCTCTTGTGTCTTATTACTCCCCAAAAATGGAGTGAATAAACTGGCTTTTTTTCAAGTCACTATAGGCAGCATTTTATTAGAAATCATCGTCTTGCTACTGATTAGTTATCTGGCTTTTTTATCGGGGCTGCTGATTCCCCCTTTCTCCCCCATTTTAGCAGCGATCGCCTCCACAATTTTAACGGCCAACTATCACAACCAATGGCAATTGAAACTCGTCAACCAAAAACTTGAAATAGCCAATCAGCAATTGAATGAATATTCTAAAACTCTAGAGATAAAAGTTGCAGAACGTACCAAAGACCTATTACACCGCACCAAACAACTGTCCACAATCCTCAAAAAACTCAAATCGGCTCAAACTCAATTAATTCAAGCGGAAAAAATGTCCGCATTAGGGCAATTAGTTGCCGGAATTGCTCACGAAATCAACAATCCCACCAATTTTATTTATGGTAATATATCTCATGCGGAAGATTACTTTAGTGATTTACTAGAGTTGATTGATTTATATCAAGAATACTATCCAAACCCCGGTGAAGAAATTGAGAAATTTATTGATGAAATTGAATTAGACTATTTATCGGAGGATTTGTCAAAAGTTTTACATTCCATGAAAACCGGCGCCTCGCGAATTCGGGAAATTGTCAAATCTTTAAGAACATTTTCCCGCTTGGATGAAGCAGAAATTAAAGAAGTAGATATTCACGAAGGGATAGACAGCACGTTAATGATTCTAGAGAATCGGTTACAACAAAGACGAGATAATGCGGCGATCGCCGTGATTAAAGAGTATGGTCAATTACCTTCGATCGTTTGCTATGCCGGACAACTTAATCAAGTGTTTATGAATTTGCTGATTAATGCCATTGATGCGATCGAAGGTCAACCGAATCAACCGAATCCAAATCAGAATGGCTCAACAAATTCTTGGATTAAAATCGTCACGCGGGTTAGAAATGCGGAGCAGATAGAAATTTTGATTGCAGATAATGGCCCTGGCATTCCCGATGAGGTAAAATCTCGATTATTCGATCCATTCTTTACCACCAAACCCGTGGGTAAAGGAACTGGGTTAGGACTTTCGATTTCTTACTCCATTATTGTGGAAAAGCATGGGGGTAAATTAGATGTAAGTTCAACCCCTGGGAAGGGAACGGAATTTCGGATCGTAATTCCCGTTAAATTACCCCATACCGCAAAGTCAGCCCCCCAGGATAAAAATACCGAAAAAAAAGTTAGCTAATTTCCTCAGCATTTGGTGGGCGATCGCTCATCAGTCTTTCAAAGCATGATTAAAATTCTTATAACGTTTACAACAAATCATGCAGCAGTAGGGGCGCCATGCTTGCGCCCAACTAAACCTTGAAATTGCCAACAAATTTTTTAAAATTATTATTATTTGAGTTGATTTGCCGATGCCAACTATTCAAGTAAAAGTCAAACCAAATTCTTCCCAACAAAAGATTATTGAAGCGGAAGATGGCAGCTTGACCGTCTATTTACAATCACCCCCAGTAGACGGCAAAGCTAACCAGGAGTTAATTAAATTACTCGCCAAAAAATATGATGTACCCAAATCTCAAATTACGATTAAATCTGGTCTAAGTTCTAAAACTAAGTTAATTGCGATCGGTTGATTGTTGTTGGTTGATGGTTGGTTGTTGGTTGTTGGTTGTTGGTTGTTGGTTGTTGGTTGCCCCCCCTTGAAGGGGGGGTTGGGGGGGGTGTTGTTGGTTGTTGTTTGTTGGTTGTTGGTTGTTGTTGGTTGGTTGTTGTTTGTTGGTTGTTGTTGGTTGTTTGTTGTTTGGAAAATAGATCGATCGACAATCAACCATCAACCATCAACCATCAACCATCAACTATCAACCATCAACTATCAACCAACAACCATCAACCATCAACAATCAACCATCAACAATCAACCATCAACAACCAACAACAACCAACCATCAACAACCAACCAATAAATTATTTGCTTTCTGGGAAATCAGGTATGACCCATTTCGGGGGAGCCATGCGTTTTTGCATCACTGCTTCTTCGGCAATTGCCAGCATTTGATCTAGTGAAGTATTCTGAATAAACTTTGAGGCTTCTGCGGCATATTCTCGGTTGGGGCAGCGATCGCCCAAAATGCAGCCATTTACACAATCTACCGCACAATTTACCGTATTCTCTGTCACGATATCCTCCGATTAATCCCTGTGGTTTACAATAAGTCTGTCAATTCAATTTTTAGTTTAGCATTATCATTTAGCATTCCCATTTATTTAAGATAAATCATATTCGTTATTCGTTGTTAGTTATGCTACCCCAAATCACCAACAACCAGCAACCAGCAACCAATAACCAGTAACCAGTAACTAATAAGGAATAGACCAATAACGATATCAGAGTTATTGATGAATTGGCAACTCGATGATGAACTCACTTCCTTGTCCCGGTTGAGAAATACAAGACAATTCACCGTGATGTCTTTGGACAATGATTTGATAGCTAATTGATAACCCTAATCCAGTGCCAGAACCAACGGGTTTTGTGGTAAAAAAGGGATCGAAAATTCGCTGACGGATGCTGTCAGGCATTCCGGGGCCATTATCGCGAATCCGAATCACAACGCGATCGCCTGTTTTCACTTCTGTACAAATATGAATTGTGGGCGTTTGTCCAGAATTCACCCCAGAATTTACCCCAGAATTTACCCCAGAATTTACCCCAGAATTTACCCCAGAATTTACCTCGGTCTTATGCTGATTATGATGGCAGTGACTAGAGGCAGAATCCCGATCTATATTAGAGGTAAAGCCATCAGTTCGAGCCGCTGATTTAATTTTGGCGATCGCCTCATTCGGGTGCCACTTTTTATCGTGAGCGATTAAAGAATGTTCCGACCGCATGGAGGAACTCTCCAAGGCATCAATGGCATTACTGAGAATATTCATAAATACCTGATTCAGCAGACTGGCAAAGCATTCGATTTTGGGCAAATTCCCATAATCTTTAGTCACTTTGATTTTCGTCCCATTGGGCTCATAGCTGTTGCTCAAGTCTTCCGCATAGAGACGATGTTGTAAAATCATCAGACTATTGTCAATTCCTTCGTGTAAATTCACCAATTTATAATTGGCTTCATCTAACCGGGAAAAGTTTCGCAAAGATAAAACAATTTCCCGAATCCGATTGGCTCCTACTTGCATAGACGACAAAAGTTTGGGCAAATCATCCCGGATAAATTCCAGGTCATACTCTTCGATCGCCGCCATAAGTTCTGCATCGGAAGCTGAATCTTTTCTCTGATAAAGATCCAGTAAATTTAGCAAGTCTTTAGCATAGTCTTGAATAAAGTTAATATTCCCAGAAATAAAGTTTACCGGATTATTAATTTCATGGGCAACCCCAGCGACTAATTGACCCAGGCTGGACATTTTTTCACTTTGAATCAATTGGGCTTGAGTTTTTTGCAACTGTTCTAAAGTCTCTTTAAGTTCTTCTGCTCTTTCATGGGCGACTTGGGCAGTGGTTTGGGCTTGGGAATAAAGTTCAGCTTGGAACAAGGCGATCGCTAATTGATTGGTAATAGCTTGAAGCAATGCCACATCCGCATCACTCCAAGGTTTAATTCGGCGAAAATTGCCACAACTAATCACCCCAATTTGCCCGGTGTGAGTAATAATCGGTAAAGCTAAGATTGACTGATAGTGCCAATTTTGGTAAATTTTTTTTAAGTTAATATCTGTCGCCGTGGCGAGATTATCTTCACGAATAATTTCTAAGTTTTTGACTTTCTGGGCAATAAATTCAGCGGGTTGAGCGGGATATTCCCCTAATATACTGGGAATAGAAGGATGTTTGGCTTCAGCGACCACCTGCCAAATCCATTGATTTTCTTGGAGACCATCTTGCTGTCGATACCAAATGAACACGCAGCGATCGAGGGATAATACAGTGCGAATTTGTTCCACTGTAGTTTTCAAAATGGTACTCAAATCTAAGGAATTGCGAATTTGTTCCGTAAGCTGATTCACCAGGGTTTCCTGACGAGCCAATTGTTTAAATTTATTTTCCGACTCTCGTAAGGCTTTTTCTGCCGCCACCCGCTCGCGAATTTCTGTCAGCAGCATCTCGTTATTTTCCATCAATTCTGCGGTTCTTTCTTCTACTCTTTGTTCTAACTGAGCATGGGCTTCTGCTAAGAGTTCCTGAGCGTGTTTTTGTTCGGTAATATCCGTAGCAATTCCTTCAAATCTTAAAGAATTTCTTTGGCGATCGCCTGTCAGCTTGCCTCGGTCGTGAAGCCAACGCACTTCGCCATCCGGTCGGACAATGCGGTATTCGATATCTCTTTCCCCATTGGCAAACATTTCCGCAGAAAAGTCCATCACCTGTGGGCGGTCTTCGGGGTGGATCGCATCAAACCATAGGGATGGCTGGGCGAAAAACTCATCCACTGACCGACCATAAACTTTGGCGATCGCGGGATTTAAATAAAGGATTTCTTGACGATTAATCTCCATCGACCAGACAATATCATTCAGAGAATTTAAAATACTCTCAAGACGTTCCTCGCTTTTTCTTAAAGCATCCTCAGCCTGCTTGCGTTCGCTAATATCGCGGTTGACGCCAATTGTCGCAATCAACTTATTACTGTGATCCCGCAAAGGCACCACAATAGTTTCACAAATTCCCCATGAACCGTCTCCGCGAATAAAGCGAAATTCCCCAGTCCAACGACCCCGACTTAACACCCCATGCATGATTTGTTGGGTCAAATATTGGGCTCGATCTCCGTCTTGACCTAAAGGCGGTGGTGGATAACGTAACATCCCAGTCATTTGACCCACCATTTTGATTTTAGGATAACCAAAAATTCTCTCAGCGGCTGGATTGCAATCAATAATGTAACCATCTAAATCTGTCAACAAAATGCCATCATGGATGGTTTCAAACATTAAGGCTTGTCTGCGTAAACTTTCAATTGCTTGTTTGTGGGCAGATATGTCTTGGACTAAGCAAACAATTCCCTCTACTTTATCTCGCTCATCCCACATAATTGAAGCGGAGAAAGACACCGGAATTTGCCTTCCATCTTTGGCAACCAATACGGTTTCTTTCGTACCTAAAAAACTGTTAGCAATGGTGTCATCCATCCCTAATATCTCTTTACAGGTATGGGGATCCAGAAACAGGTTTGCGATCGCAGTGCCGATTAATTCTTCTTCCTCATAACCCAAGAGTAATAAGGTAGAAAAATTAAAATCTTTAATCTCATATTTATCATCGAGAACGATTAAAGATTCATTAATATTTCTAATAATTTTATCGACATATTGTTTAGAATCATTGGTTTCTTTGAACTTTTCCACAATTTGATTAAACGCTTTGGCTAAAATGCCAATTTCATCTTCGGTATTAATATCTAAATAAGTTTCCCATTCCCCTTGGCCAATTTTTAAAGCGACATTTTTCAGTTTTAAAATTGGGGTGGCTACTTGTTTGGCGAATAACCATCCCATCAATATGGCTACGGTAGAACCTACGGTTAAGGAAATGATATTTAGGGAAAATGACCAGCGAGAAATTGTCTGACTGGTTGCTTGATTTTCTTGCAGTTTTAGTAGTTGGGATGAGATCGCTCGATCCAGCAGTCCCGTTAAAACTTGACTCTGTTGCATTAATTCAGTTTGTGGCGCGATTTCTTTTCCGGATCCGCTCTCGCGAATCGCGGCTGGTTTTCTACCCGGTTCAAGGGGCAAATTAGTTAAATATCGCTCCACCGATTCATTAAACTTAACTGCCGCTTGTTCCAAGGCAGTAATTTGGTTGGCATTGTTTAAGTTATTGTTTAAGTTATTGTTTAAGTTATCTAAATTGGTTGAATCATTGGCTAATTCTTTGGCTTGCCGCAAACTTTGGAATAGTCCATCATTCCAGCGATCGAGATTCGCGGTAATGGCGGCTTGATTTTGAATTGGCTGCATTCCCATGAGCTTTAATGACTCAATTAGTATCAAGTTCTGATAATTCTTTCCTTGAATAAATTTAAAATAAATTTCTTGCTCGGTTTGAATAGTCTGAGTTAAATTATGTTGCCGCCGATGAAAATAAAGATTAATACTTTCTAAGCCAATCACACCCGTAGCTATGGTAAGAATTAATATGAAGAATTTAGCTTTTAATCTCATTGCTTTTTAATCAGGGATGTTGGTGAACAAGGATAGATGACCTGTCGCTGAATTAACATCACTTGAAAAAATGATTTTCCGTGACTTGACTTTTCCAGTTAATTATTCCACAATTTCGTCATTTTAACCTGACATTCAGCCCGATAGTTTGTGAATTTTCATTGAGCAATATTGGCCAGATCGCCCATTAAATTAATTATCCGGCTGCGGCATTTGCAGAATTTGTGATTCGAGGTTTCCGCTCGGGGTGAAAAATTTGAACGGTACGATTTTTTGCCTTTTTTGTAACTTTGATGATGTTTTTCAGTGGGAGTAAAACTTCTGATAAATCAACATATAGCGGTTACGATCCGGATGAAGTACAGAGGTTTTCTGGATTCTAGCGGGCGCGGGAATGACAGATTTTTTTGTACTTCATAATTATGACAAGTAGTATAACCATGAATAGCATTCGATCTGCTTATGGGGTACAGTCAAGGCTTAACAAAAAACTGGATATTTTTGTTAAGACGGTGGTTGCTTACGCCTCAGCAGATTTGGGCAAGCGATCCGCTCGATCGCGGTGCTAAAGAAATCATTACTGAGTCCGAAGTTTTTTTCTGACGATTTATTGTTTACCCAAGACAGGCTGCGATCCGACTTATTTTTATTGTAGCTCTATAGTTGCCTGGACTTTGACTGAGTAGTCAGTTTTTTGAATATTGCCTCTTATTTGTTGCCGGACGTTCCCCGATCGCCGCAAGGACTTACGCATTTTTTCGGAGTCAAGGGGTTTTGCTAGGGGCAATCGATCGATTCATCAATCGATCTGCCCCACCAAGGGATCGCCCCGGAATATCAGCCCCTTTTTAAACTGAAGAAACCGGCGATCGCGGCTAAAATTAATAGTGCCGGAGTGAGGCGATCGCCCCAACGGACATAGAGGGTTTTTTTCTGACGGCGATAAATTGTATCCGCCGATAAATCATACCGATTAATTTGCGAATGCCAGTGAGTTTTCCCATGAGGATCGACAATAGCTGACAGTCCGGTATTCGTCGCTCGCACCGCCCAGCGATCGGTTTCAATGGCTCGCATCACTTCTAAAGCATGGTGTTGCCACATAATATCCGGATGATAATGAGCATCATTGGATGCGGTTAAAATAAACTCACCCCCAGCGGCAGCTTGACGGCGAAAATGTTCGGCAAAGGGTGCATCAAAGCAAATGCCCGCAATGGCGCGACCAAAGGGAGTTTCAAAGATTTGGTCTGGGGAACCCGCGACTAAATGAGTATCTAAGGGAGAGAGGCGATCGATCAAACCGCCGATATATTTTTCAAAGGGAATATATTCTCCTAATGGGACTAAATGGGTTTTATCGTAGCGGCTAAATGTTTGGCCATTTCCCATGACAGTAAATAAGCTATTGGTAAAACTATTGGTGTAGTCACTGACTAAATTTTGACCATTTTCACCATTGCTGACGACGCCAAAAGTTCCCACCCAAGCGACTACCCCTTTTTCCAGAATTGCTTGATAAAAAGAACTCTGCATCTGATTTGGGGTTGTCCATAAATAGGGCAATGCAGTTTCGGGAATTAACACTGCATCCACCCCGCGATCGGCCAATTCTCGATACCCACGAGTATAACCCGCTAAAGCTTGTCGCCACCCTTCGGAATTAAACTTAATATCATTAGAGATATTCCCTTGGATGATGCCAACTTTTAAAGCGGTTTCTGCCGGTTGAATTAAGGGTCGGTTCCATAAATAAAACCCTAGGCTATGGGCAGCGATAAATAAACTAAGTGCGATCGCGATCGGTAGATTAAATAAAAATAAAAATCTATTTTTTGGCTGATTGACCGATGGATTAGTCGCGGAAATAGAAGAATTTTTTCGCCAAATTATCCAAGATTCGGCGATTAATCCATTGACTGCGACAATCAGCGCTGCGATGGTATTTGGGCCGGAAAGTTGGCCTAGATGTAAAATAATTGGGTTATGGGGGCTTTGGGTATAAGATAACGATGACCACCAAAGCGGGCCATTACTCCACAAATATTCTAAACCACACCAAACAGCGGTGCCAATTAATCCGCGAGTTAAGAAAATTAACTGGGGAAATTGGGGCTGTTTTCCTGGAAATTTTTTCGGAGATTTTTCCTGAGATATCTGTTGCCAAATCCACCCGCTGACTACTGCCCAAATGCTGACTAATGCCGCCCCCCAAAGGGTGATAAAGACCCAACAAAATATCGCGATCGCCAAACTTGCTAACCAGGGTACTCCCAGCCAAGTCATTGGGTGAATTCCCGTTAACCAAAATAAGGCTACACCGTGATAACCAATGCCCCAACATAAGCCAAAAATATATTGAGGAAAGCGGAAAGAGAAAAGAGAAAAGAGAGGAGAGAAAAGAGAGGGGAGAAAAGAGTTTATAGAATTTTCCTCTTTCCTGTGAACTCTTTCCTCTTTCCCATGAACTCCTCTCTTTTCTACCTCTTTGGTTTCGGGGTCAGCGATCGCCACCCACAAAGGCACTAAGGCAACATAAGCCAAAGGCCAGATATTCACAGGGGCGGGGGATAATCCCATGAGAATTCCCCCTAGTAAAACAATTCCTAAACGCAATATCATCCGATTATTTTCCGGGCAAAAACTGAAGGATCGAATCAGGAAAGCGTCTTCCCGATCGCTTAACATATATTATGGTTTTTGTCAATGTTTTGTCAAGATATAAAAGAAATGCAAAAGATATAGATCCAAGGTGATGGGTTATTTTTGCGGTTATTTTTGCGGTTATTTTTATTTAGGATAAATCCCCGGCTTTTTGTCCCGCCCAAGCAGTATCTTTTGGTGATAAGTTGGCGAACAGCGAAATAGCCGGGGATTTGGTATTAGACAAAGTTAGACAAAGTTAGACAAAGTTAGACAAAAGCGATCGCCTAAATTTGTTCTTCTTCTAGTTGTTCTGGTTCTTCTTGCCCTTCGGTGTCTTGTCCTTCTCCCGAAGGGGGCACCAATGCCACTGCCACGATCGCATCATCCGGATCGAGACGTTGCACCCGGACACCTCCAGCCGCACGAGACTGACAAGAAATCGCTTTCCCTACCTGACGGATAATAATCCCGCGACTGGTGACAATAATAAACTCATCATCTTCATTTACCACCCGCAGGGCTGCCAATCGGTCGTCAGGATTGCGGAATTTAATCGCCTTAATGCCTTTTCCTGCCCGCTTTTGCAGTCGGAATTTATTCACCGGCACTCGTTTGCCCAAACCCCCGGTAGTCAGGATCAAAACCATTTGTTTCACTTGTTCGACAACTTCGGTTTCTTCCTCTTGATTCTCTAAATCAATATCATCTTGGTCAACTTCTTCCTCGTCTTGATCGCTCATCAGGGCCGTCAATTGACTAGGAATAATATCCATACTGATAATGCAATCATTTTTCGCCAATTTCATCGACTTCACCCCGCGAGTATTCCGACCCAAAGGACGCAGTTGACTATCATCGGTTTTAAAATGAATCGCCATGCCATTGCGACTAGCAATAATAATGCTATCTTCCGCCGTCGCCCGACGCACCCAGCGCAATTGGTCGCCTTCTTCCAGAGAAATGGCGATTAACCCATTAGCCCGAATATTACTAAATACTGAAAGAGCGGTTTTCTTGATATAGCCAGCTTGAGTCAGCATCACCAAATATTGATCGTCGCTAAATTCACTTACCGGGACGATCGAGGTAATTTTCTCATCGTGAGGTATGGGCAACAATTGCACGATCGCACTGCCTTGGGCTGTCCGAGAACTCATCGGAATTTGGTAAGCATTCAGACCATACACCACCCCGCGTTCACTAAAAAATAGGACTTTATCGTGGTCGCAGCAGGTTAAAAAATGCTCGACCATATCATTGTCTTTCATCTTCGTGCCCGCTTTACCGCGAGTTGCCCGATTTTGTGCCTCAAAGGTATTCACTGGCATTCGCTTGATATACCCTTGTTTGGTCAACAAAATAATCGCTTTTTCGTTGGCAATTAAGTCAGTTTCATCGATTTCCCCTTCTGAATGTTCAATCTGGGTGCGGCGGGGTGTGGCAAACTTAGTCTTAATATCATTGAGTTCGGTTTCGATGATTTCTAGAATGCGTTCTCGACGCTCTAGAATATCTTTTAAGTCCGCAATCTGTTCTTGTAAATATTCGTGCTCTTGTTGAATTTTTTCCGCTTCCAGGGCTGTCAATCGCCGCAGTTGCATTTGTAAAATTGCATCGGATTGGGCGTCGGACAGACCAAAAGAATCGATTAATTCTTGCCGAGCAGTGGCCGAGTCTGGACTGGAACGAATAATCCGAATAATTTCATCTAAAGAAGCCAGGGCGATTAATAACCCTTGCAACAGATGGTCGCGTTCTTCCGCTTTCCGCAGTTCATACCGAGTCCGTCGGGCGATGACATCGATGCGGAAGCTTAGGAACACCTCTAGAAACTCTTTGAGTTGGAGTAACTGGGGTTTACCGTTGACCAAGGCCAACATATTCGCGCCAAAGTTACTTTGTACGGGTGTTTGCTTGTAGAGGTTGTTGAGTACGACCCGGGGATAAGCATCCCGTTTCAGTTCAATCACGATCCGCATTCCGTCGCGATCGCTTTCATCCCGGATATCGGAAATGCCATCAATCCGCTTATCATTCACCAATTCAGCAATTTTCTCAATCAATGCTGCTTTATTGGTTTGGTATGGCAACTCGGTGATAATAATCGCTTCTTTATCCGGTCGTCCCCGGTGTTGGATAGTTTCAATATTGGCCACACCGCGCATAGTAATTGACCCGCGCCCGGTATTATAGGCATCTTTGATTCCCGAAACTCCCAGAATTTGCGCCCCGGTGGGAAAATCCGGGCCGGGAATATACTGTCGGATCTCTTTGTTGGTTATTTCTGGATTGTGAATTAGGGCGATCGTCCCATCAATCACTTCTCCCAAGTTATGCGGAGGAATATTGGTGGCCATACCCACCGCAATGCCGGACGATCCATTCAGCAAGAGTTGGGGAATCCGGGCTGGCAGTACCAGAGGTTCTTGTTGGGAACCGTCGAAGTTGTCCGCAAAATCCACGGTTTCCGAGTCAATATCCCGCAACATGGATTCGGCGGTCAGGGATTGCAGGCGGCATTCCGTGTAACGCATGGCTGCCGGTGGGTCGTTGTCAATGGATCCAAAGTTACCGTGGCCATTGATCAGGGGCGATCGCATGGAGAAATCTTGAGCCATCCGCACCAGGGCATCATAGACTGCCGTATCACCGTGGGGATGGTATTTACCCAACACTTCCCCGACCACCCGGGCGCATTTTCTGAAAGGGCGATCGGGCGCCAATCCAAGTTCGTTCATGGCGTAGAGAATTCGCCGATGCACTGGCTTCAGTCCATCCCTAGCATCGGGTAATGCCCGACCTACAATCACGCTCATGGCGTATTCCAGATAAGACTGGGACATTTCGTTCCGCAGATCCGTCGGGATAATCCGCTCCTGGGAGGTTGTCATACAGTAAAATACTCCAAAAACTTCAGTTTGTTGTAGCCACAACTCAAAAAAACTTTGAATCCGCTACTTAGCTGTGAAATTATGCCAATTTTGTGATTGTATTTTATCATATTTTCATCAATGTTTCGGAAATTTAACTTTTTCCCTGAATTTCTGACTGATTTACCTCGGATCTTTTTAATCATTCCCCATTAAATATTTGATAATTTTAATGGGGATTTTGTGATTTAAATAGCCCCCGGACTAATTTTTATTTGACTGATTCCGCAGACCCAGAGGTACAGGGGAAATTTTTTCGGGGTGGGAAATCCCGAAAATCTTTGGCTGGTGCGGTCAGCATTCTATTTGTGATGATTGCTTAACTTAAGAGTTGGGAAAATTTTAGCCAATTTACTTGCCAAGTTAGGCAAAATTTGCTATGATTAAAGATTATCTTAAATTAATGATTATTCATCCCTATGTTTACTATAATTTATGCTGATGATTTTCTGGATCATCAAACAGGCAGATTGCACCCAGAGCGCCCAGACCGCTTGAGGGCGATCGTCAATGCCTTGAAAGCCGCACCTTGGGCAGGTTCCCTGAAATGGCAAGTCCCCACCTCAATCTATACCCGCGATGTGATGCCAGCGATCGCCCGCGTTCACAGTGTTCGCCACATTCACGAAGTGGAAACCTTGGCCATGAAAGGAGGGGGCAGGCTGGATATGGATACGCCAGTTTCAGCAGAAAGTTATGATGTGGCTTTGTTAGCGGTGAGTGGCTGGCTGGATGGGGTTGAGGCAGTGATAGAAAACGAAGAACCGGCATTTATTCTCGCCCGACCCCCCGGACACCATGCGGAAAAAGATCGGGGGATGGGATTTTGCCTGTTTTCTAATGCCGCGATCGCTGCGGACTATGCCCTACAAAAACCAGAAATTGAACGAGTAGCGATTCTGGACTGGGATGTGCATCACGGCAACGGCACCCAGCATCTAGTAGAAAACAATCCTCAAATTGCCTATTGTTCCCTCCACCAATTTCCTTGCTACCCCGGTACAGGTCGCAGTAGCGAACGCGGAGAACATAACAACGTTTTGAATATCCCCATGTCTCCGGGCAGTACCATTACCGAATATCAACCAGCATTTGAAAAACAAGTTATCCCCTTTTTGCGTAACTTTCAACCAGATTTATTAATTGTCAGTGCGGGCTATGATGCCAATGCCGCTGACCCCTTAGCCGGAATTAATTTACAACCGCAAGACTTTGGCCTTTTTACCGATTACTGCTTGCAAATTACACGGCGGATTTTATTTGGACTCGAAGGCGGTTATGACTTAGACGCCCTGAGTCAATCTGTCCTGGCAACCATTGAACGTTGTTTGTAATTGGTTATTGGTTGTTGGTTGTTGGTTGTTGGTTGTTTGTTGTTTGTTCTTGGTTGGTTGTTCTTGGTTGTTGGTTGGTTGTTGTTGGTTGGTTGGGGTGTAATTGATAATTGATAATTGATAATTGATAATTTTATTTAATTGTCAATTGTCAATTATCAATTGTTAATTGTTCTCCCCCGCACCTCCGCTCCTCTGCTCCTCTGCTCCTCTGCTCCTCCGCTCCTCTGCTCCTCTGCTCCTCTGCTTCCCTGTTGGGTAGAGATTCTTTGGTTCTTCGTTCTTGGTTCTTCGTTCTTCGTCCAACAACAACCAACCACCAACCACCAACAAACAACAAACAACAAACAACAACCAACAACCAACAACCAACAACCAACAACCAACAACCAACAACAATTCAGAATTATTGTCCTACCTGAAAATAGGGAACATCTAGACCAATTTGTAACAACTTATTGCGCCACTTATCTAAGCGAGTTTGAATCCGGTCTTTGTTCTTGGTGGATGAAGTAATTGCTTCATTGAATTCCGCATCCTCACAAACTTCTCGCAGGGCTTCGGCGATCGCGACTTTTTTCTCTCGGATCGTCTCAGACTTCAAAGAAGCAAAGGACAACATAATCACATCGTAAATTGCCCGGTTGATGGCATTTTCCCAGCCATTCTCAAAAGTATAGCGACGAAAAGCCCGATTATCAAATACTTCATAGACATCGCCAATCACCCGCATGAATAAGTCTCGATGCTTTTGTATAGTGGCGTCATCAAAATGACAGCCTTTTTCCAGATAATTATCCAAAAATCTAGACAGGTTGCCCCGGTAATCTTTCAAGGCATAATGAAAGGCAAAAAACCTGAGAATTAATTCACAATCTCGCATCCGTTTATCAATATCCTTGATATTGCGAGTTTTCTGGAAAAGCTCATCTTCGGAAAGTTCTAAGATTAAATCATTTAATTTTCCGCGATAAACACTATTGCGAAGTTCTTGGGCATTCAGGGCAACAAAGCCGCTATTTAATCTTTCAAATACATCAAATTTAATATCCGGGTGAGATTCTTTGACAATCACAATACAACGAATCGTCCGAGAATAAATATACCGTTGATAAGCAACATCTAAGTTTTTAAAGCTTTTCCGATTTAATTCTCGGAGCACTTTTAAGCCTCTGAGGGAATATTTATTGGTTAAAAATTGATAAATGGCCGTGAGTCTTTGTTGACCATCAATCACGCTATAAGAACCATCCTCTAATTCCGCAAAGTAGCAAACCGGAATCGGCACATTCAACAATAAGGATTCAATTAACCGACTGCACTTGCTCAAGTCCCAGACTTGACGCCGCTGGAATTTGTCCGCCAAAATCAGGCTACCATCATCCACTTGTGCTTTGAGCGAACGAATAATAAAGTCATAAGGGTGGGTGAGGAGATGCCGTTGCTGAACCGGAATGTCCAGTTCGGGAAATTCCTCCTCTTCTTCAAGTTCAAAGTTTTCTTCTTCTTTGGTGACTATTTCTTTTTCCATCGCCCGAACCGAATTATCTAACATTACGTTGCTCCGCCATCACAGGTTTGAATTTTTATAGGGGGGTCAGATATTTGTTTAGTCGATAGAATTTTACCCTCATCAGGATACAAATCCAGGATCGATCCGCCACCTATGGTAATCCACTTTAACAGTTACCCGATCGCATATTGAAGTCTGCCAGCAATTTACGGATAGATTACCGCCTCGCGATCGGCGATCGCTTGTTCCCTCTGATTTCGCCGATTTCGCCGATTTCGCCCATATCCGCATTTCTTGACCGATGGGTGGATGGGTACGCATCCTGGGTGGGGCGATCGCACATTCAGCACCGGGCTAGACTATAATTCCGCAACATCCGCGATCGTCCTCTCCTTGGCTAGAGATCGTCCAACGATTTCGGGGCGATCGCCACCCTTGGGCTAAACATCCTTAACTGCTTTTAATCAACTCTTAATCAACCATCACTTGAGGCTCCTGTACGGTTCCCCCGCGCCGCACCCTTACCCTTGGGAGGCGGTTGCCCGTTGCTGTTGCTGCCGAAAAGCCAGCCTAGAATTGGACTTTCTGCTTTCATTGAGATGTCCCCTGATGGTTCGACCCCCCACCATCGTCAGCGTCACGGGAATTTAACTAAGTTAATGAAGGTTTGTTGCATTTTTAAGCTTTTGGTTAAAATTTCAGTAAATTTTCTTAAGCTTTATGGATCGATTACTGGTCATTTGCGAATAATTGTTACATTGAGCCTAGAGTTAAAATCTCATAACAATTATTCTAAAAAACTGTGTTAAGGTGGAAGGTTGATAATATTTAAAATATGGGAATATTAAGGTTTTTTTAATGTTCTTCTGGTGAATTCTGTGTTTATAATCAAAACTGTGCAAGTCAAACAAAAGACATAAGACAAAAAAGTCTAATAAGTTGACAGACAACAGAGGAATAAATCTATGGTAACGTCTGCTCCGCAACAACAATCAAAAGCTTCTAAAGAGACAGCATTCGTCCTATTTTTCGAGGAAGTCGGTCTGGCGGATCTCGCCCTAGTCGGTGGGAAAAACTCTTCCTTGGGTGAAATGATCCAAGAACTCGGATCCAAGGGCGTCAAAGTTCCCACGGGCTTTGCGACCACCGCTTATGCTTATCGCTACTTCATCGAAAAAGCTGGATTAGAAGCCAAACTGCGTCAGTTGTTTGCTGACTTAAACCTGGATGATGTGAACAACCTGCGGGAACGCGGCAAGCAAGCTCGGGCAATGGTGATGAATACCCCATTCCCCAAAGAACTAGAAGAAGCGATCGCGGCAGCCTACTTAACGTTGTGCGAAACCTACGGCCAAAACTATGAATTCTGCGAACGCTTTGGCCCAGAATATCAAGAAGAATGCAAGAAGTTCAGCAGCGACCTAGACGTAGCCGTTCGTTCTTCCGCAACTGCTGAAGACTTACCCGATGCCAGCTTTGCCGGTCAACAAGAAACCTACCTGAACGTTCACGGTGTCAAAGGCGTAGTAGAATCTTGCCACAAGTGCTTTGCTTCCTTGTTCACCGATCGCGCCATTTCTTACCGTCACGAGTACGCGGAAAATCGCCCCGACTTTGACGAGTTTAGCGTTGCGCTGTCTGTGGGCGTACAAAAAATGGTCCGTTCTGACATGGCCACCTCTGGGGTGATGTTCTCCATCGATACAGAAACTGGCTTTAAGAATGCTGCCCTGATTACCGCTGCCTACGGTTTAGGCGAAAACGTGGTACAAGGTGCAGTCAACCCCGACGAATACTTTGTGTTTAAGCCCACCCTGAAAGAAGGCAAGCGCCCAATTCTGGAAAAACGCCTGGGCAGCAAAGAAATCAAGATGGTCTATGATGTCGGCGGTTCCAAGCTAACCAAGAACGTCCCAGTGCCCCAACCCGATCGCGACAAATATTGCATCAACGATGAAGAAATCCTGACTCTGGCAAAATGGGCCTGCATCATTGAAGATCACTACAGCGAATCCCGGGGCAAGTACACCCCAATGGATATTGAATGGGCAAAAGACGGGATTACTGGCGAACTCTACATTGTGCAAGCTCGTCCCGAAACCGTACAATCCCAGAAGTCTAGTAGCGTCATCAAGAACTTCAAGCTCAATGGCACCAGCGATGTGATCGTCACAGGTCGCGCAGTTGGTGAAATGATCGGCCAAGGTAAAGCTCGCGTGATCATGGATGTCCATAAGATCGCTGAGTTCCAAGCAGGCGAAGTCTTAGTCACTAACAAGACTGACCCGGATTGGGAACCGATTATGAAGAAATCCAGCGCGATCGTCACCAACCAAGGTGGACGTACCTGCCACGCAGCCATTATTGCTCGTGAAATGGGAATCCCCGCGATCGTTGGTTGCGGCAATGCCACTGGTGTGGTCACTACAGGTCAAGAAATCACCGTTTCTTGCTCCGAAGGGGAAGAAGGCAAAGTCTATGAAGGTTTAGTTCCTTTTGAAGTGATCGAAACCCAAATCGACAACCTGCCCACCACCAAGACCAAGATTCTGATGAACGTGGGCAACCCCGAAGAAGCCTTTGGTCTATCCTCCATGCCTTGCGATGGCGTTGGTTTAGCTCGCTTCGAGTTCATCATTGCCAACCATATTAAAGCTCACCCATTGGCTTTGATTCACTTCGACAAACTCGAAGATGAAGCAGTCAAGAAAGAAATCGCCGAACTCACCAAGCTGTACACCCACAAGCCAGACTTCTTCGTAGACAAGTTGGCGCATGGTATCGGCACGATCGCCGCTGCCTTCTATCCCAACCCAGTGGTGGTGCGGATGTCCGACTTCAAGAGCAACGAATATGCCAACCTCTTGGGTGGTAAGCAATTTGAACCCAAAGAAGAAAACCCGATGATCGGCTGGCGTGGTGCTTCTCGTTACTACGATCCGACTTATGCGGAAGCTTACGGTTTGGAATGCGTTGCCCTGAAACGAGTCCGCGATGACATGGGTCTGACCAACGTTATCCCGATGATTCCTTTCTGCCGCACCCCCGACGAAGGTCGCAAAGTGCTCGAAACGATGGAAAAATATGGCTTGAAGCGCGGTGAAAACGGCCTGCAAGTCTATGTGATGTGCGAAATTCCCAGCAACGTCATCCTCGCTGACCAATTCAGTGAAGTATTCGACGGCTTCTCCATCGGTTCCAACGACTTGACTCAGTTAACCTTGGGTCTAGACCGTGACTCCTCCTTAGTGGCTCATATCTTCGACGAACGCAACAAAGCCGTTAAAGATATGGTGACGATGGTGATCCAAAAAGCCAAAGCCAATGGTCGCAAGATCGGTATTTGCGGACAAGCACCTTCCGACTATCCCGAATTTGCTCGCTTCCTGGTTGAACTGGGTATCGATTCCATCAGCTTGAACCCTGACTCTGTGATGAAGACTCTCCTCGACATCGCTAAGTTAGAAGAATCGATGGGCAAGTAATTCATAGCTTGAAGTAGTCACAGATTTAAATCTGTGACTACAGGAACCAAGTCCCGTTGGGACTATTGAGATTAACCCGCCTTCGACGGCGGGTTTTTTTGTGTTTCACCACTAATCGCGGATAATATAACGACTGCCTATCCCAAGTTATTACAGTAAGATTTGAGCGATGGAGGTTAACGATCGCCCAATGGGTAAAACACCAATTGCTCTCTATCGACAGGGCAATGCCAATTCTCCTAGAATGGATCAGGTTAGACCGAATAAGGATGTCGCTACCTATGAAAAAAATGGTGAAGTTTGGGTAATGCTGACTTTAGCCGATGGAAAATCTCCGGGTGGAGTTTCTACATTTGCGATTCCTGGAAGAGGGAAAAACTGGTGGAAGTTAGACTTTGATGTTGACATTCCCCCACAACTGCAATTAGTTAACGATCGCAATCAACACTGGTTATGGCAACCAAGTCAAACCATGAGATTGGATGACTATCAAGCAGCACTTCGAGAAGTCGGCGACTTCTTCACAAAAGTTAATTAACCCTAAGATAGTTGTTTTTCAAAAACGGATGATGAATTTATCATTTAAGGATACTCAGTTTATTATTGAGGCAATTGACAATCTAATCGACAATTACCAAGAACGCATCGAAGCCATCCAAGATATTGATGAGGATGAAGCCTCCGATTTAGGCAACGATTGTATGTTTTTAGAGTGCCTCCGTCAAGACTTAGCCAAATCGGTGGATCGCGAGGTTTCTGCCCCTACACTGGGTGGTGAGAATAACAGAGAAGAGGTTGAAGCAAACAGAGAATTAGTTCCCGATTTATCCTTGGAAAACATCATCGAGTCAGTTCTCAAATTATCTTTGTCCGATCGACTGGTAATGATTAATATCGTTACTGACTCAATTCGGGAGCATATTTCAGGGTTAGAGTCTCCAGCCAAACAAGTGGAAGAAAAAGCGGAAAGAAGCTCGAATGATTTAACTTATAGCTTAAGTCAATTGAAACCGTTATAATTATCCGGTCTGTGCCTACCCTATAATCCAAATATACTACATAATTATCGGAGGTCTGCATAATGAAACTAACCGGCATTAAACATGGCAATACTATTGAACTTTCAGAAAATCCCAATATTCCAGACGGGACTCAAGTGGTTGTAGAAGTTAAACAAGTTGAGACTATGACCATTGAGGAAAAGTTAGAAAAAATGAAAGAACTTTTAGAGCGTCCCTGGGAAGGAAGAGAAGATTTTGTGCAAACTATGGCAGAAATCGAAAGAGAACGTGAAATGGCTTATGAGAAAAAGCTAGAAGCTTTGGAAAAATAAGGGGAAAATTGTTGTGTATCTACTAGACACTAACATTTGCATCGCCATTAATAACCAAAATCCCCAAGCAATTGCACAATTTTCAAGAAAATATGCTCAATGCTATGTACCGACAATTGTCATTGCGGAACTGTATAAAGGGGCTTACTGTTCTCAAAAGCGGGAATTAAATCTTAATCGCATTAATGACTTTCTCAGTTTAATACCGACGATTGTCGAATTTGACCGCAAGGCAGCGGTGGAATTTGGCCAAATTCAAGGCGAATTAAAACAATTGGGAAAACCTACCGAAGACTTGGATGCTTTGATTGCTGCCATAGCCCGATCGCGCCATGATATTGTCGTAACAAATAATACTCGTCATTTTAGAGAAATTCCCAATTTACAGTTAGAGAATTGGTTGGCGATCGAGCGCGGCCAATGATGATTTAGCGTCGTAGCCCACCAAAACCAGCATTCGTAGCATTCGTAGGGTGGGTTAGGCGCGGCGGTGATTTTGGCATAAAAGCGATCGCCTTTAATCCGCGTCGTAGCCCACCAAAACCACATTCTGTTTATCATTCGTAGGGTGGGACGAGACGCGGCGATAATTTTGGCATAAAACCGATAACTTTTGCTTCAGTATATAAAGCGATCGCAAAGTAAGGGCGAAGCATGACCGGAAAAAATCTGGTTTTTTCAGCAGTAATTTATCGGCGGTCATGCTTCGCCCCTACAATAAAATGACATTTGAGGATGAGTTTATGGCTTTTTATGTCATGTTGATTAAAGTCAATGAAGATGAACATGGAGTTACTTATAATTTTGGCATTGACTCAGAACATTTAGGGAAAATTCATCTTGATAAACACCAGGGAATATTTCAAGAAATTGAAGCGATAGGTAGTGATAATTATCAAGATATTTTACTGAGAGCAGAAGTCAAGTTACGTCAACATTGGAAAGCAGGCAATTTTCCCGATCGCACTTGTTGGGCTTCCTGAATTTACCATGCTATAGTCTTGGTAGCCCCAAGGAGAGAATTATGTCTGAACCTATTGTCATTCAAGAGATTTCCCAGGAAAATAAACCACAAGAATTAGAGGCGATTTCGGAACCGATCGCCTCATTAATTCAAGAAATTGAGCAAACCCCGCCAGAATATTGGCCGAATTTACTTGAGATGATCCGGCTGTTTCGCAAAAGCGTGACTAAAGCACAGCAATCGTCACCAGCGATCGCGGTGACACATCTGCCGAAAATTTCTCAAGCAGAACAGATGAAACGAAATCAAGCAGCAATTGAGTTACTCAGACAGTGGCGAGAGGAAGGGGACGAACAGGAACAAATCGAAACCGCCGAATATCTGCGTCAAGTCCTTGATGAAGACCGTCTGTCCAATCGCCCATTATTTCCATGAGTAGAATTATCTTACTAGACTCTGGGCCTTTGGGAATGGTCTCAAATCCCAAAGCAAAGCCCCCTTATTTACAGTGTCAACTTTGGCTAGAATCTTTGCTGCAAAATAATGAGACGGTGATCTTACCTGAAATTGCCGATTATGAAATTAGGCGTGAGTTAATTCGTGCTGGTAAAACAGCGGGCATCAGAAAACTCAACCAACTAAAATCGCTGCTGACCTACTGTCCGATATCTACGGAAACAATGCTGTTAGCTGCCGAGTTATGGGCGCAGTCACGAAAAGCAGGAAGGCCAACAGCAGATCCAACGGCTCTTGATGGTGATGTGATTTTAGCAGCTCAAGCAAAATTATTGGAGACTGAGGAAATTCAGGTGATTATTGCAACAACAAATGTTGGCCATTTATCCCAATTTGTTGATGCCCGTGAATGGCAACAAGTTTAGTCTTCGTAGGGTGGGACGATACGCGGCGGTAATTTTGGCATAAAAGCGATCGCCTTTAATCCGCGTCGTAGCCCACCAAAACCACATTCTGTTTATCATTCGTAGGGTGGGACGAGACGCGGCAGTGATTTTGGCATAAAAGCGATCGCCTTTAATCCGCGTCGTAGCCCACCAAAACCAGCATTCGTAGGGTGGGCAATTCATCAATATAGATTTTAGTTAATCAAGAGTGTTGCAATAAGATACACAGGAGTATCCCATAATCAAGTTATAAAAATGCTATACTTAGCTTGACGATTATTTTTCAAAATTTATGTCATCAGTCGCGATCGCACAACACATTGAAATTACTCCCGGTGTCTGTGGGGGAAAACCCCGGATTGCCGGACATCGGATCAAAGTTCAAGATATTGTCATTTGGCATGAAAGAATGGGAATGTCACCAGATGAAATTATCTATCACCATCCCAGTATTACTTTAGCGGATGTTTATGCCGCTTTAACCTATTATCACGATCGTAGAGAAGAAATTAGACAGCAAATTGAAGAGGGTGAAGCTTTGGCTAAACAATTACAGGGCGATCGACCATCTTTGATTTCCAAAATCTTAAAAAATCAAAATGTCAAATAAAATCAAATTTCATCTGGATGAGAATGTGAGTAATGCGATCGCCAACGGCTTAAGAATGCGAGAAATTGATGTCACAACATCCTCAGAGCAAGGGCTAATTGGGACATCTGATGAAGCACAATTAGCGTATGCTTTATCTCAAAAAAGGGTGATTTTTACCTTTGATGATGATTTTCTCAGTTTAGCGGCTACAGGAATCGAGCATTGTGGGATTATTTATACTCGACAACAACGTCATTCTCTTGGCAAAATTATTAGTGATTTAGTCTTAATTTGGGAATGTTTAGAACCTGAATATATGTACAAAAATATTGAATTTCTGTAGTTTAGGTAGTCTGTTCCAGATCCTTGAAAGATTGCGATCGCTTCAGTAAATTTTACGCTTCCCTCGCTCCAAGCGATCGCACTGAAAAGTAAGGGCGAAGTAGCCTTCGTAGGGTGGGACGAGACGCGGCGATAATTTTGGCATAAAACCGATCGCCTTTAATCCGCGTCGTAGCCCACCAAAACCACATTTTGTTTATCATTCGTAGGGTGGGACGAGACGCGGCGATAATTTTGGCATAAAAGCGATCGCCTTTATTCCGCGTCGTAGCCAACCAAAACCAGTAATCCTCCAAAACCGTGGTGCTACATTTTGTTGTAGTGGTGCGTTACGGCTGGAATAGGAGTTAATTGTTTATATCTTTCCGCGAACACACCCTAAATTTTGCTGAATTTACTGGATGAGAATGTGAGTAATGCGATCGCCAACGGCTAATGCAAAAAAAAGAGTTTGGCTAACAAACTCTTTTTTTACGATTTTTTTCTGAAATAGGTAGGCTAATCGCGATCGATAAACCCTCATTGTTAATTGATTACCTTGAAACGATTACTTTGAAACAATGCGAACATTCTCCGTTTGTAGATTAACCGCAACTGTCAGATAAGATCCAGTCTGGTATCCGGGCTGAAAAAATCCCAGGGTAATAATTAAAACAATAATAGACAGCAGAAACTGCAACCAGTTTATCCCATGAACTCCATACTCAACTAAGATTTCATTTGTATTTTTGTTCCGGGAAAACTTGTAACTCCATCTTCCAATAAGTTGGGGATTTTTCTGCTTAATTACTTTTCTGGCTTCACTTTCAAAATTCGGCATTTTTTTGTAAAGAATGCTCTTGGCTCTTAGCTGTTCACTTTCAGAAACATTGCTACAGGCTGACAGTAACAATACTAGAGATGTGCTGCTTAAGCCTAGGATAAAATAACGACGTGAATAAAGTGCTTTTGTTGACATTTCTTAATCTCCACTTTGCTCAATTACCACAATGCCATAAGCATGAGGGATTTAAATACGCTTAAAAATCAGATTATGACGGATGTTTTGTTAATAAATATTAACTAAATGTCAGATTATGACGGAAAATGACGGGCATCAACTAAGCTATAATGGTTAAATCGATTAGCCTGTCTAAGTTAAATGAATGTAACAGAAGCTTTACAATTTGCCGATCGCTTAGTGTTTCAGCAAACAGAAAAGCACTTAGATGACTCTCAGAAAACAGTGATTAAGGGAGTTTGGGAAAGTAAAACTTATGAGGAAATTGCCCGTATATCTCACTTGAGTGAGCGCCACGTTAGAGATGTGGGTTATAAACTATGGCAAATCTTATCGGAAGCATTGGGTGAGGATATCAAAAAAAATAACTTTCGCTCAAGCTTTGAAAGGTTAGAATTAAAATCATCACAATTTATTAATATACAAAGCAGCCATAATTTTAAATTTTGTTCATATCCTTATTCATCTCAAGATCGAGAACCAAAAAATCAGGATAAATCCCAAAAAATCGATTTAACTTTAGCCCCGAAAATTATTCATTTTTATCGCAGAGATCCGGAACTGCAAACCCTATCCGACTGGTTAATTAATCAAAATACTCGTTTAATCGCCGTATTAGGATTATCGGGAATTGGCAAAACTACTCTGGTGAAAAGATTGGTCGATTCCCTTAAGGGATCCGCTTCGCGGAATCGCACCTTAGATCGATTTGAAATCATCATTTGGCGAAACTTAAAATTTCCCGAATCTTTGGATGCCCTGGTCAATGATTTATTGCAAGTTTGTCATCAGGAACCCAAGGAAACTATCAGCGATCGCCTCAAACAATTATTTGCCCTGTTCGCGGAGAAACGGTGTTTAATCATCCTGGATGATGTGCAAAATCTATTTATCCCTGGTGAATTTGCCGGACAATATCAACCGGAATATCAAGATTATCAAAACTTTTTCAAAGCGATCGCCGGACGTGACCATCAAAGTCATTTAATTTTAATCAGTCAAGAAAAATCTGCGGAAATGGAATGCTTAGACGAAGAGTTATATCCCATTAAATGCCTAGAGTTATCCGGATTAGATGGGGTAGAAATCCTCAACCATACAGGATTAAAAGATGAAGATAGCTGGACTTCGCTGCTTAATTTATATCAAGGAAATCCCGCTGATTTAAAAAGTATTGCAATTTTAATCAAAAATATTTTTGCGGGTCATGTAGCTGAGTTTTTAGGGGAAAATACTTTGGTCATTACCAAAGAAATGCAGGTTGCTTTGCACCAGCTATTTAACCGACTTTCACCCAGCGAACAGCAACTTATTTTAGCCTTGAGTCAAGACCAAGCTTTATCCAGAGAAGAACTTAGGCAACGTTTAGATTTATCTTCAATGGACTTAATGAATGGGTTGCAGTCTTTACAACAGCGTTATTTAGTCAGGAAAATTAACCGCGATAGCGCATCCGCGCCGCTTCGCGATCGCCTCTTATTTCAACTATCTCCCGTGATGCAAGAATATGTCAGAAATTTTTGCCAAAAGTGATGAGAATTCGCCTATAAATTGCATAGCCAACGAGCGATCGATGCAACTTGATTCTCTTGATTCAGGTTAGCCGCATTAGTGAGCGTCCCATTTTCCAGTTGATGCCAAATTTCATCGGCCATCCTTTTTGCTACTGCCGATCCGACAAAGAAAGTATTAGGAAAATAGCCAACTTTAGAAAATGCTTCCCGAATCCGATTTAGTGCTGCTTGTGCTGTTTTCCAATGCTCATCTGCTCCGGCTGGATCTATGCCTCCTTTTAGTTCACCCAAAGCGATGATAGATGGTGCAGTTTCCGATGGCTGAATTTTACTGGATTTATTCACTACCAATTCGGTCGGGGGAAGATTAAATAAACATAGATCCACATTGCTCCCGACTAATGGCACCGTCAGATTATAAATTAGGGTGCGATTCTCTCCTTCACTCTGCCAGTTTATCCCGCGTAAAGATAACTCAATTTCTATATCATCATTGGTCATGGCTATCCATTGTTTAGTCCTGGAATCTTGCCAAGAATATTGACGACCTGCAATTTTCAGAGTCGAAAGGATAGCACGGGTTAACTTTCTTTGCGCTAATGCTCCACCGATATTACGCATTGACCCACCAAGGGTGTCACCACGAGTCAGGAGAAATCTAAACACCAATTCCTCCACAAAATTTGCCCCTGCTGGCTCAAGAAAATTCTGAATCAGCCCATTGATTGCATCAATTTTATCTTCTGAAGTCAAATAATTAAGAGATTTTTGAGATAATCCTGCCGCTGTTAACAATCCCACCTCAATATCCTTAATCTTGAACAAATCAGCAGCACTGACAGCTTGACTTGCCGCTGCTTGAAGTGCTTTGGCTTCGGCAATATAAGGTGTAGCCTGTCGATTTCTCTCCAGGGCAAGGGCTACAAATCCGGCACGGGTGGCTTCATAAGTTGTCACCAGATCGTCACTAGATTTCAGATGGTTAAGATAAGCGCTCATAGATTTAAATTAACTTAAATTAATCTGATTTAAATTCATCTCATTTATTGCTTTTTCCATACATAAACACACTTTCTTAAAGGGTCGCGGCCATGATTTCCCATCTGTTGACTACTGTTGCCTTTATCACTGGGTAAAACCAGAATATTCTCTACAATAAAGCCTAATTTTTCAGCCAAGGCGGAAAGAATCATGTCCACGGAAATACTTGCCCCAGCGTAACGTACATTGTCATTAACCATCAATAAAAGCGCTCCTGGTTTAAGTAAACGAGAGCATTCTTGGATGACACAAGCCATTTCATAGAAATATCCTTTGACCATTCTGGGGATATTTTTGTTATTTAATAAACCTTCTATTTTTTGGTTATCTAAATATTTTAAAATGGCTTGCAATAGAGATTGACTATCTGCCAGATTTACAGCCAATTCCCAGTTTGAATTAATAGCTAACAAATTTTTAGGACGATTTTCAACCGTACAACTTAACATTTGCTGACGAAACTCAATTAATCCCTTTTCTGAAACCCCCAATAAAGCCAGTTCTAAGGCATAAGTACGAGTGTAATCATATCGATTACAATAGGGGGGAGAGGTCATAATAGCATCATAGCTGGCATCAGGTAAACTGGGCATTAATTCCAAACAAGATCCTTTGTACAAATTAATCAGACCTTGCGGCTTTTGGGTGGGAAAAAGCTCTATTTGCTCTATGTTTGGTTCTAAATCATTGATGATTTCATTGATTTTCTGACTGATGGCAATCTCGAAGGTTAAAATTTCACCTTTGTTAAAAGGTTTTTTCCCCGAACCCCGACCAGAACGATAATCCCACCGCAGATATTGCCCATCTTTTCGGGTATAACTTACGGATTCCAAGATACAAAGTAAAGCAAACATTAAAACTGCTTTTACTCTGGGATTTTCGCGATCGCACCGGGCGATATATTCCTCAATGGCTGTTTTAGTTTCTAGGGAATAAGCCCCCTGAGTAATTCTAAATTCTGGCAGACTTGCTTGATGTTCAAAATTTTTCCATAAGGGCAATTTAACCCAGTCTTTTAAACGGGCAATATCATCGGAGGTAAATTCAGAATTAAAAATTTTTCTCGTCTCAATTATGGTTTGACCAATGGGCAATAATTCAATGCCATCACCATCAAGACCCAGATCCCTGGCAGCAAATAAAGCCGTCCCGCTGCCTGCAAAGGGATCTAAAATCTTCCCTTGGGAAATCTCATATTTCTGGAATAAAAACTCCACCAAAGAAGCGGAAAACGCCTCTTTATACTTATACCACCGATACATTGGTTTGGTTTTATTTGCCTGAAAGCTGACTAAAAGTCTAGTCAGGGAGGATTGGACTAAAAATTTAGTTTTAAAGTGGTCATATAATTGCTTGTCAAGGATATCAATTTCCCTGAGATTTTCTGTTTCTGCTTGAGGGATGATATTAGAGATGCTTGACAGACCGATCGCCATTAAAAATCCTGCCTATAAAATTTTGTCTATATGATTAAGCCAAAAACTAAGCCAGAAACCGGGTTTCTGCACAGAAACCCGGTTTCTCCTGGGGTTGCCCCCATATTTTTTCCAGCGTTTTCTTTAGCGTTTCGCTAACTTCTTCGCATTCATCTTCCGCAGACGAATCGATTCCGGGGTCACTTCCAACAGTTCATCAGAACTGATATATTCTAACGCCCGTTCTAAACTCATATCAATCGGCGTTTGTAGCTGGACTAATTCATCCCCACCAGCCGATCGCATATTGGTCAACTGCTTGCTTTTGCAGACATTCAAATCCAAATCTTGAGCGCGATTATGTTCGCCCACAATCATGCCTTTATACACCTTAGTACCGGGAGTAATAAAGAAAACACCGCGATCTTCAGCATTTTTCAGGGCATAGAAAGTAGCGGTTCCTTCTTCAAAAGCCACAATCACCCCATTGCGGCGGGTTTCCACATCCCCAGATAAAGGACGATAATCCAGGAAGCTATGGTTCATAATCCCTTCCCCACGGGTGATCCGCAGGAATTCACCCCGGAAACCGATTAATCCCCGTGCGGGAATGGCAAACTCTAGCTGCGTCCGAGCATTGGCACTAACGCGCATATCTTGCATTTCCCCTTTGCGCTGTCCCAGGCGTTCAATACAAGCACCCACCGCCTCTTCGGGGACATCCAGGACCAAACATTCAAACGGTTCGCAAGGTTGACCGCCAATTTCCCGGTAAATCACCTGGGGCTGGGAAACTTGGAATTCATAACCTTCCCGGCGCATGGTTTCAATCAAAATACCCAGGTGCAGTTCCCCACGACCGGACACTAATAATTTATCTGGGGTGTCCGCTTCTTCCACCCGGAGGGCAACGTTGGTTTCCAGTTCCCGCATTAGGCGATCGCGCAACTGACGGGAAGTAACAAAAGTGCCTTCCAGTCCGGCAAACGGGGAATCATTCACCCAGAAAGTCATCTGTAAAGTAGGTTCATCCACCTTAATCAGTGGCAGGGCTTGGGGGTCATTGGGGCAAGTAATAGTTTCACCAATATTCGCATCGGCAAAACCCGCCACTGCCACCAAATTACCCGCTGAGGATTCCGCAATTTCCACGCGGCTTAACCCTTCAAAGCCCATCAATTTGGTAATTTTGGCCTTAACAATTGACCCATCTTCTTTCACCAAAGCCGCTTGTTGCCCCGCTTTGATGGTGCCATTGTGAATCCGACCAATCACGATCCGACCGATATATTCGGAGTAATCCAAAGTGGTCACTTGTAATTGCAGGGGTTTCGTAGGGTCGCCGACCGGGGCTGGGACATGGGCGAGGATTTCCTCAAATAGTGGCTGCATATCCACCCCTTCGTCTTCCAGGCTATTCTTGGCATATCCATCTAGACCGGAAGCAAATAAATAGGGGAATTCGCACTGATCGTCGTCGGCGCCGAGTTCCAAAAACAGGTCTAAAACCTTATCCACTGCCTCGTGAGGTTCAGCGCGAGGGCGGTCAATTTTGTTCACCACCACAATCGGGCGCAGTCCTTTTTCTAAGGCTTTTTTCAGCACAAACCGAGTTTGTGGCATCGGCCCTTCGTTAGCATCGACAATTAGCAAACAACCATCGACCATGCCGAGCACCCGTTCCACTTCACCGCCAAAGTCAGCGTGACCGGGGGTATCCACAATATTAATTAAAGTTTCTTTGTAGCGAACGGCGGTATTTTTGGAGAGAATCGTAATCCCCCGTTCCCGTTCCAGGGGGTTGGAGTCCATGACGCAATCAGGGACGTCTTCCCCTTCACGAAAAATACCAGATTGTTTGAGGAGGGCATCGACCAGAGTGGTTTTGCCGTGATCGACGTGGGCAATGATAGCTACGTTGCGAATGGGAAGACTCATAAGTTGCGTCTAGGATAAACGTGATATTAGTTTGTATTCAGCAGAATTTATGAATAATTGTAACAGATCGAATGGGTAATTTCACCAGATCAGTCCTGAGAAATCAGATTTTTTGGTTAAATTTCAGTTTTCTGTCTGGGGGCTGACTTGGTACTCAAGTGAGACGGTTGACCAAGAAACCCTGTTGCTCAAAGATACCTTAGCTAGAATGATATGGCAGAAGCACAACCAAGAGATATTCAACTTTACATCACCGCTGCGGGAAAGATTCCTTTCTCCCGGTGGTTTGATTCTCTCCGAGACGAAAAAGCCAAAACTACGATCAATAAAAGACTCAACCGAGTTCGGTTGGGCAATTTAGGAGATTATCGATCCGTAGGAGAAGGCGTCTGTGAGTTAAAAATTGACTATGGCCCAGGATATCGCATTTATTTTGGTCAAGTCGGTACAACTATTATTTTGCTTTTATGCGGTGGAGATAAAAGCAGTCAAGAACAAGATATTTCCCTCGCGATAGAATACTGGAATGAATATCGGAGTTAAAACTATGAATAAATCTGTATCTTATGATGATTTTTTGATGGCAAAGTTAAAAGATCGCAACTATGCTGCTGGCTATGTGGAAACTCATTTAGAATTAGAAAACGACGAAGCACCCGACCCGGCACTATTGGCTTTAGCCCTCAAAGATGTTGCTCAAGCATTGGCAGGCGATCGCTTCACCCCAGAAGAAGTTAAACTTCACCTAGAAAAGCTGGATCGATTGCTATCTAATGGTGGCAGTGAGGTGATTTATAATTTAGCTGAATGGCTGCAATTTTTGGGATTAAAATTAACCGTTAAATCCGATAATAATCGGGATAAAAAACATTATTCTGTTATTGCCGATGAAGAATTAGTCTTGAGTAAAAAAAGAGACGAGACAATGCCAATTAGCGATCGCTACCAAGACTCTTTGATTGCGCGTTTAAAAAACCCCAATTATGCGGCGGGTTATCTGGATGCTTGTTTGGCAGAAAATGAGCCAGACGCCGAATTACTTCATCTGGTATTGAGTAACATTGCTCAAGCATTGGCAGGCGATCGCCTTACCCCAGAAGAAGTTAAAGTTCACTTAGAAAAGCTGGATCGATTGCTATCTAATGGGGGCAGTGAGGTGATTTATAATTTAGCTGAATGGCTGCATTTTTTGGGATTAAAATTAACCGTTAAAGTCGATAATGAACCGGAGAAAATAGATTCCCCGGTTACTGACAATGTAGTTAATGAAAATGTCGCCGAAGCATTGGTCAAAACTTAGTCTATAAATCCCTTAAATAATAGACAAGATTAAAAAATTATAAAAAGCCCCCCTTTTTAAGGGGGGTTGGGGGGATCGATCGCTTATTTTGCCAGATATTTTGCCAGAATTGTCTAATAGCCGATCGCCTCTTGCTGACGACTAACTGCGGATACAGGCGATCGCCAAGTTTCTTGCCAAGGTTCGCCCCCAGTTTCTAGCCCTGCCAAACTACTATTTGTTTGTAAAATAGCCGGTGAATTTGGGGAATTTTTCTCCCACAAACGCAACCTTAAATTGCCTTGGGTCGTATCGCGACAACGGAACTGTAAACCATCAATTGTGGGCACTCTAACCAGAGTTCCTGACTGATTCGTCATCCCCTCTAATTCTACCGCATAATCATCATTTGTTGCGGTCATCCACCAATAACCCCAAGGGGCAACTTCCCAGGTGACTTCTGCATTCCACGGGGCAAATTCATAGAATTTATTTTGATAGTGAATGCCAATGGCTGCTACGGACTCCAGCCACCATAATGCTTGACGTTTTCCCCCGGCAGCAGTTAAGGCTAAATCCGGTTGTTTATTAAAGGAATTGCAATGAATCCAAAACCATTTAGAGGGGAAAGAACCGCCCCAATTTTTCTCACTATAAGCGGGGACATGATTAAACTCATAACGCTGGTTATTCCAGGAAATCCAACCTGTAGCCAAACCATGCGCCATTAAAACTTGCCATCCCGGTTCAAAAATTGGCAAAAACGATAAAATACCCCCGGTTGATAGCTGCCCTCTGGTATCATCTCCCCAGCCATAAACCGGCTGAATTTGATATTCCCAGCAACACCATTGTTTAGTTCGGGGGTCTTGTAATTTTCCTTGATGCCAAGTAGCAGTCACTTGATACCCTTCGGCAACGGTGGCATTAAATTCCTCCGGGTTTAAATATCTGGGTTTAACATAGGTATTCGCCGATGCATTAACTTTTCCCCAATGACCTAAAGCTAAAGATTGAGAGTCAGCCCAAAAAGTTTTTACATTGGGAAAACTGCGGCAAAAATATTGTTCATCAGCCCCCAAAATTTGGGCGCAACCCCCAGCATTTGCGGTTCCCCCTGCGGGGTCATCAATGGAATACATGAAGGCAAAACTTTGGCGCTGTTCTGGCAAAGTCACGCGAAAATACCAGCCTTCAAAAAAACGGCGATCGCTGCCATCCCAGTGATAGCCACTATGGGGAGTTTGTAAGGATTTTTTCATTTTTGCTATAGAAGTAATTATAATACTATATAATACCACAATACAGATAAAAACACTCTTCACTACATTTCATGCTTCATCCTCAAGTTCAAAGAGTTGATTAAAAATATCAACAATAATCTCAGAAGCTTTGTCGATTTCTGCGGATTCAATTAGCCCAATTTCTGGATCCATGATAGAACGGGCGTTACCTTCTGCCAACATATATGCATCCAATCGATTAGAATCAAGCCACAAAAAGCGATCGACCACCTGAGAAATTTTTTCGGCTTTTTCCGCACCTAATTTGTGAGCATATAGCAGATTATTAAACGATGAGAGAATATACGGACTATGAGTTGTTAAGACTACTTGATTATCGGTTTGATTTGCCAACAAAGCAATCAGATCGATGATTTGTTTTTGGGCAACCGGAAAAAGATGGGCTTCCGGTTCTTCAATTACCAGAAAAACCTGCCGTTGATTCAAAATTAATAGCAGAATTAATAGCAAAATCCACACTACTTCTTGTTGTCCTGGTGAGGCAAAATTAATTAAAGTGCTTTGACCATTGCCAAAGTCAATCCGTTCCATGCCATTCTGGTAACGGTAAGCCCCTTTGAGAATTGAGTTGACGATATTTTCAGCCAGTTGAATTACCCGCTGCTTTTCCGCATTCCCAGAATTAGCGATCGCTGCTGCCATTAAATCAGTAAAATTTTGATTAAAAATCGGTTTAGCATTATCAATTCTCTGAATAAAGCTTTGCATCAAATAGTCTAATTTGATCGATTTATCGGCTTGTAAATCATCACCAGAGGTGAAATCATCTCCCATATCAATGTTGTAACGCTGCTGGGATAAAATCGTAATCAGACTACGACCAGCGGGGAGAAATAACAAGTCTCTTTCATCATTAAAAAGCAGGGTTAATTCATTAGTAATCCGTTCAAATAGAGCGTTTTCTTGTGCTTTAATTGCACTGATTTCTCTAGAAGAAAAGAAGGACTGATGTTTTAATTGTTCGTGTAATTGCTGAGAGTTATGCACCAATTCGCGAAACTTTTTGCGAAAATAATCGTCAAAAATGATATCTATGTAACGGCCATTCGCAGCCGTTTTGACAATCATTTTCATGCCATTTCCGTATTGATATGTTAGCTGCATATCGGGAAACTGTAAGACCGAGCCATAAATTTTGAGGAATTTTTGCTTGGCCCGTTTGACAAAATTTGTCTTTGTCACCGAATGTTCAAAATTTTGCTGATTGTAGCACTGATACAGGTAGCTGGTTAAATCATCTCTTAAAGATTTAAAGAAAAAAATGGCTTTACTCACTGTGCTTTTGCCACTGGCTTGGGAGCCAATAAAAATGAGTAAATCCTTGACTTCAATTTCTATATGAGAAATCGGCCCAAATTGGTGAATTGATAACTTTTGAGACATAATATAATTTGATTTTATTGAAAGTTCCCTGCCGGATTTAGGTAAATGTCAGATTTGCCTAAAATCGATCTAAGGCAGCCCCAGTAAATCTTGGCAAGGACGCGCAAAATCCCCATGTGCGGTCTAATTTTACCGAATATTTTATACCCTGTCAAAGATATATAGATGATTCACTTAATTAGTTATCGGTTATTAGTTGTTGGTTACTGGTTATTCGTTATCGGTTATTAGTTATTAGTTATGGCGGACTGGGATGGGCGATATAATTATCAAAGACTTGAGGAATTCTTGGTGAATATTTTGATAAATTTTTGATAAATATTTAGGGATTAGGGAAAAATTGCCGGAAACTAGGCAGATACCCCTGTAATTCTATCATAACCTGGGCTGGAACCGGGGCAGACACTCGTTTTATCTAGGGATAGCGTTAAATCTGCCGTTGATAGGAGATAATTATGATGAAAAGCTTAAATTTACAACAATTTTTTCAGGCGACCAACCCCGCAAAAACCTTATTTGTGGATAATATTGAACAAGACCAAAAGTATTATATTGATTTTTCCTCTGTGCGCGGCGGTCAGATTATTGATGAGTTGAAGGATAATATTGCTTTATGGTCGCCGGATGAAGCCACTTGCCAATTGTTTACGGGTCATATCGGTTGCGGTAAATCCACGGAGTTGTTGCGGTTAAAAGAACAGTTGGAAGCGGAGGATTTTCATGTGGTATATTTTGAGTCCTCTCAAGATTTGGAAATGGGAGATGTGGATGTGGGCGATATTTTATTGGCGATCGCCTGTCGCATTACCAAAAGTCTCGATCGCTTGCAACTGGACAAATCTAAGAAAATGCAAAGTCTCCTCCAAGGGGCAGCAAAACTGTTGCAAACTGAAGTTGAAATTTCTGGAGAATGGATCACCCCAGTGGGTAAAATTAGTGCCAGTACGAACGGGCAAGTTTCTTTGGATATGGGAATTGCTCAGATTTCTGCCAAAGCGAAAGCATCTCCCGAATCTCGCAGTAAATTAAGAGACTATTTAGAACCGCGCACCAATAGTATTTTAGAAGCAATTAACAGTGAACTAATCGAACCAGCGATCGCTAAATTAAAGCAGCATGGGAAGCGAGGATTAGTCGTAATTGTGGATAGCTTAGATAAACTACACAATTCTCGCAAACAGGGTCAAAGTCCGCAGCATGAATATTTGTTTGTGCAACGGGGAGAACAACTGCGAAGCCTTCATTGTCATTTGATTTATACCATGCCTTTGGGCTTGCGATTTAGCAATCATTTTGCCACTCTGACCCAACGGTTTATCAACGAGCCAAAAGTGTTGCCAATGGTGCCAGTTACTAAGCGGAATCGCACCGAATGTGTAGAGGGAATGTCCCTACTAAAAGAAATGATTTTAGCCCGGGCTTTTCCTAACTTAGATCGAGCCGAACGTATCGATAAAATACCCGAAATTTTTGACAGTAAGGAAACCCTAGACCGTCTCTGTAAAATTAGCGGGGGTCACGTGCGGAACATATTACGTCTGTTAAATGATTCGTTGAAAAAGCAACGGGGACTGCCCATTAGTCGAAACACCCTAGAAAGTGTGATGCAAGGTTATCGCAATGGCTTAGTTTTAGCCGTAGACGATCGCGAATGGGTTTTATTGCGTCAAGTTGCCCAACACCAAAAAGTTAGCGGTGATGATGGATATGAAACCCTGATTAGAAGTTTATTTGTTTATGAATATTGCGATGACCAAGGTCCTTGGTTTGAAGTCAATCCGCTATTAGCAGAAGCCAAAGAATTGCAGGCATAAATCATAGTATAATATGGGTAGGGTGCGTTAGCTCTATATTGGTGCATTCCGATTAAAATTTAGTTAACTTGTTTTGATACCCAAATTGTCAGCAAAGACGCATTCTACCATATAAATGTGGGCGAACTTATTTTTTCTATCGGCGTAATGCCCCGTTTTATGGCTAGGTTTGAGGAGCAATTATGACCAGCAAAGAAATAAGTTCAGGAATATCTTTTTGAATCACCTGCCAAACCACTTCTATATTAATCCCATCATAATCATGGACTAACTTATTCCGCATTCCAATAATCTGCACATAAGGAATTTCCGGATGCAGTTCTCGAAATTCTGGAGAAATTCGTCGCATCGCTTCCCCTAAAACTGAAATCTGGTAAAGAACAGCCGCTTGAGTTTTTAAATCATTTTCAAAAGCTACTCGATCCATACCAGATGTAAACTCTAAAATTCGTTGAGCAAAAATCAATGCGTCTAAAAGTGAAACTAGATCACGTTCCATAAATAACCTCAGCAGTATCCAAAATGTTTTTTCGTCTGATCCAGTTATGGCTTTTCTCAATACTGTTCTTAAACACTAAATCGATGGGTCTTCCTACTAGGTTGGTTAACTGTTCTTCTATCTCGTAGAGTTCAAATAGTCCAATTTTTATATCTGGAGAAAATTTTACTAAAAAATCAACATCGCTGTCTGGTCTGAAGTCATCTCGTAATACTGAACCAAATACTGCTAATTCGGTAATTTTCCAGCGTTGACAAAACTCCTGGAGTTGCTCAAAAGAACAGCCGATTCTTTGAAGAATTAAATAATTTATCGCTGGAGTATCGAGAGATTTTGAATTTCTCATAGTCAAAAAAATAATTAACGTAATGGATGATTATATGTTAATATAAAATTATGCTTGATTTTAGGATAAATTTTTTCTATTATACACATCACCCATAACAAATCTTAACATAAGCAGCCTTCAATGGTTGACACAGCCCACCCTAGTAATTTTATCCAAATTTACAAATTTGCGACAAAGACAATATATCAACATATCAAGAAATATATCATGGAGTTAAAATAATGGTGAATAATCAACAATCCTTAGAAGAACTGGCTTGGGCAATTGAAATGGCTCAGGGACAATTTCACCCAATTTTAGCCTGTTGCAATTATAGCCAATTACGGGAAAAAATGGTGCAGCAATTGCGAGAAATTTGCTCGGTGAACATCCCGGAAATTACTCTCGAACCAACCACGACCCAGCTTTATTCGATTATTAGGAAATTTCAGGCAGAATCTCAGGGAGAAATACCGGGAATTCAGATAATTGGGTTAGACTCGATTAAAGATATCGATCGCTTCTTACAAGAAATTAATCCAGTAAGGGAAGAGTTTAGAAAAAATTGCCCGTTTGCAGTAGTTTTATGGGTGAGCGATCGCATTATTCAGCGGTTAATTCGGGTGATTTCTGATTTTGAAAGCTGGACAACCCGGATAGAATTTTCTCTGAGTGCAGCGGAACTGCTGGAGGAAATTAGCCAAAAAACCGAAACTTTATTTACAGCGGTTTTACAAATTGGTGATGCGGAATTTGTCCCAAATAAAATTATTTTAGGGGCGCAATATTTGTTAGAAATAGAATCCGCATTGAGAGATTTATCAGGGGATTTATCAGGCGATCGCCAGGAACTTGTCCCGGAACTCTCCGCTAGTTTAAAATTTGTGCAAGGTCGGGATGCTTATATTAAAGACGAAATCAATCCAGCCATCAAATACTATCAAGAAAGTCTGGCTTTTTGGCAAGAAAGCGACCATCAGGAACGGCAGGGAATCATCCTCTTTCATCTAGGATTATGTAGCCAAAGACAAGCGGAACTGAATCGCCATGAAACAGCACAATATTTACAAGAAGCATTATCCTATTATCAGCAATCTATTGATATTTTTGACAAAGCAAACCGACCGGATTTAGTGGCTCAGTTTATCGGGCAAACGGGAGATATGCTGCGTCGCTTAAAAGAATGGGATAATTTAGCTAAATTAGCGGAAAAATCCCAGCAATTACATACTGAGTATGGCAGTCCCGTGCAGTTGGCTAGAGATTATGGTTTTTTGGCAGAAGTTGCCTTAAATCAGCAAAAGTTTGCCGAGGCCAAAAAATTAGCAGAACAGGCAATTTATATCTTAGAACACCCGGAGAATATCCAAAAAACCTCTGAGTTATGTCGGGGCGAACTATTCGCAAAAACTCTATATTGTTCCCCCCATATTCAAGATAAAATAACCTCTGGCATTGGCGCGGATTTCGCGGCTAATAATCACAACTATACCAGTCATTTAACTACACCATATTTATTACTTTTAGCCCGCAGCTTGCGGGGAATGGGACAAGTTAAAGAGGCGATAAAAGCGTTGGAAACTGCGAAGGAAACTAATCCCGAATATTATCCCCATCTTTACATTAAGATTCTGGAAGAATTACGCAGTATTTATTTTGACCAGAAAGAATATTTAACCGCGTTTAACTTGAAACGAGAGCGGCGATCGCTTCAGCAGCAATTTCGCTTAACTGCTTTTATTGGGGCAGGACGCTTGCAACCGCAACGCTATACTAAAGTGGTGCAGACAATTGCCGATCGCCGCGAAAATGTGGCGGAAGAAATCGTCGCTTCGGGCAGAGAAAAAGACTTGCAGCAATTATGGCAAAGACTGTCTAGTACCTACAGCAAGCTGATTGTAATTCACGGTCAGTCTGGGGTGGGTAAAAGTTCTCTGGTGAATGCGGGTTTAATTCCTAGTTTAAAGCAGAAAAGTATCGGGACAAAAGATTGTTTGCCGGTGACTTTACGGGTTTATCCTAATTGGCAAGCGGAGTTGGGGAAACAATTGGCGGATGGTTTGGCGGAACGGCGGATTATTTTACCAGAAATTCCCGATACTCTGGCTAAAATCATCAGTTATTTGGCGGAAAAACAGTCAGAAAATTTACTGACGGTGTTGATTTTCGATCAATTTGAGGAGTTTTTCTTTGTTTGCCAAAAAACTGCCCAGCAACAGGAGTTTTTCCAGTTTTTGGCTGATAGCTTGCAGCTACCAGGAGTTAAGGTGATTCTTTCTCTGCGGACTGATTATCTTCATTATTTGTTGATCGGCAATCATTTGCCCAGTTTGGGTATTATTAATAATGATATTCTGGGGAAAAATGTCTTGTATGCGATCGATAATTTTTCCGCCGCTGACGCTGCTGAGATTATTACTCGCTTAACCAAGCGATCGCAGTTTCAACTAGAACCAGAATTAATCGCCGAATTGGTTAAAGATTTGGCTTGTTCCCGAGACGAACTTTCTCCATCAGTGCGACCTATTGAGTTGCAGGTAGTGGGCGCCCAAATGCAAGCAGAAAATATCACCACTTTAGCAGAGTATCGCGCCAAAGGACCGAAAGACAAATTAGTGCAACGCTATTTAGCCGCCGTGGTACAAGACTGCGGTGAGGAAAATCAGCAAATGGCTGAACTGGTCTTGTATTTTTTGACCGATCAAGATAACCGGCGACCTTTAAAAACTTTAACAGAATTAAGCACCGAATTAAAGATAATTTTTGCCGAATTAAATGGGGAAGGGAATAAGGGTCAAGCATCTGTTGACCAATTAGTTCGACAATTAAAGTTAATCTTAGATATTTTCGTGAAATCTGGTTTAGTGTTTGAAGTGTCAGATATTCCCATAAATCGCTATCAGTTAGTTCACGATTATTTAGTGGATTTGATTCACCGGCAAAAAATCGGCGATGACTTAGAAGACCTTAAAAACGAGCGGAAAAAACGCAAGCAAGCGGAAGCTAAGTTAGCTCGGTGGGCGATATTTGGTGGACTGGCAATGACCTGTCTGGCAGTGGCAGCAGTAATTTTTGGTCTAGAAGCAAATAAACAAAAAACTTTAGTTATTTCACAAGCAATGCAGCTAAAACAACAAAAAGATCATCTACAAGAAATCATGGTGGCTAAGATTGAAACTGATGTTAAATTGGCCAATAGTTTAATTAAAGATAAACCAGAAGAGGCATTAGCTCGTGCGATCGCTGTTAAAGCTGAAAGTGAAAAGACATTTAGCCAATATCCTGAGATTGTAACATCTGTGAAATCTATTTTGTCTGAAGTAATGCCATTTACTTACAAGCGTAATTTATTAGAAAGTGGTAAAAGCGAGGTAATTTCAGTAGTCATTAGTTCAGAAGGGAACAGAATTGTTTCCGGTAGTAGTGACGGCACGATTCGAGTCTGGGATATTATTTCCGGTAAAGAACTGATAAAACCAATAAAACATCAGAGTAAAATGTCCTTAATCGCCATCACTCCAGACGCTCAAAAAATTGTGTCCATCAGTGAGGACAACAAAATTCAAGTTTGGGATAATCAAGGCAAGAAATTGACAGATTTAATAGCGCAATCGCTCGATACTAAAATAACTTCATTGGCCATGACCCCGGACGGTGCAAAAATTGCTTCCGGCAGTAGGGACGGAACTATTCGGCTGTGGAATATCAAGGGTAATCAACTGGAATTATTAGATACATTAGAAGGACATAGATATCCTGTCTCTTCAGTAGCGATAACTTCAGATGGATCAAAAATTGTTTCCGGCAGTTGGGACAATACGATTTTGGTGTGGAATATCGACGGCAATCAGTCGCAAAAACTCATCGGGCATGAAAGTAATGTCTCCTCAGTGGCGATCGCCCCAGACGGGTCAAAAATTATCTCTAGCAGTTGGGATCAGACGATTCGAGTCTGGGATGTCTCCGGTAAAGAATTGATGGTATTAAAAGCAGGTGAAAAAACAATAAATTCACTGGCAATTAGCCCAGACGGGAAAAAAATTGTTTCCGGCAGCGCCGACGGCAAAATTAGAGTATGGCCTGCTTCTTGGGATTCCTGGTTAGAAGCAGGGTGTGAAAGATTGCGGTTGGAGCCGATGTTTTTGGATGCTGAAATCTCCTCTGATATTTCCACTGACAAGACCGCTTCTGCGGCATTGAAAGTCTGCCGGGAAAAGTGGAATCCTGAGCAAAAAGCCGAGTTTTATATCGAAGTGGGTTTGAGGATAGCGCGTTCTACTGGTAATTTAGATAGCGCTGAAGATAAGTTTAAGCTGGCGCCGGGGTTAGGTGAAAACATTGATGCTTTGTTAGAAAAAGCCAAATCAGAGGCAGCTTTATTTTGGATTGAAGAAGGGGAAAAACTAGCCAAAGCAGGAAAAATACCAGAGGCGATCGATAATTTTTCTAATGCTCATATACCCCGAAATGCTGGCGGTTTGTTCAATACTGCTTTCGTAAATATTGACCAAGAAGTCAAAAACGAAATTATCAATGTTCTACTTGACGAAGGAGAAAAATTAGCCAGAGAAGGGAATATACCAGATGCGGTAGATAAGTTTACACAATTTCAAAATTTTACTGGTCGTTCTTGGGCTTCAGCCGTCGATCCAGCAGTAGAAGAATTAGTTGTAAATTTTTTGATTGAAGAAGGTGAAAAACTAGCTGAGGAAGGAAAAGTATCAGAGGCGATCGCTAAATTTAAACAAATAGAAAGTCTCAATATTCCCCTAGACTTTGACCCAGAGGAAAGAGTAAAACAAATTGCTGTGCCTAGTTTAATCGTCAAAGCGGCAAATTTAATGAGGGAAAATAATCCCTCGGAAGGCTTTGCCAAATATCAACAAGCTTTGGCATTAGATACTGAATTAAAAATGACATCAGCATGGGATTTGAATCGGTTATGTTGGTATGGCAGTTTACATGGTTATGCGGCGGAAATGATGATAGTGTGCGATGAAACTGTAGAATCAGTTTATTATGGATTAGACGGTCGCGGAGTGGCGCGGATACTCACCGGAGATTATCCGGGTGCTATTGCAGATTTTGAGGAATTCATTGCCACATTAAATAACTTAATTGAAAGTACCGATGGCGGAGAACTTCACCAGCCATTAAAAGTCAGAAAAGCCCAGCGAGAAGCTTGGGTCAATGCCTTGCGAAAAGGGGAGAATCCATTGACAGAAGATGTATTGCAGGAAGTGAGAAAACAATCACCTTTCTGGTTGAGTTTTGGTCGTTAAATTCTCAGTTGTTTTAACTCTAAGACATCAAAAATATGGTGGGCATTGCCCACCATATTTTTATCCCTTTAATAACGAGAAATAAATCATCAACTAGATGATAACTCTTTCTCCTTATGACCATGATGCATTAAGCGATATTGGGCTTGCATGGCAATGACATAAAACACGGGAATCACATACAAACTTAACAGGGTAGAGACAAACATTCCCCCCACCACAGTCATGCCCAAAGACACGCGAGAAGCTGCCCCAGCCCCGGTAGCCAATGCCAAGGGTAAAATGCCAAAAATCGTCGAAAAAGCGGTCATTAAAATCGCTCGAAAGCGGAGTTGTGCCGCATTAATCGCTGCCTTAGTAATTGACATTCCTTGTTCCCGTAACTGGTTGGCAAACTCCACAATTAAAATCGAGTTTTTGGTGGACAAACCAATTAACATGATCGCGCCAATCTGACCAAACACATCTAGTTCCAACTCAGCCCATAATAACGCCCCAAATGCGCCCAACAAGGATAAAGGCACCGCCAATAAAATGATGATTGGGTCGATATAGCTTTCAAACTGAGCAGCCAAAACTAAAAAGATGAAAGCCAAGGATAAAGCAAAAGTAAAGATTGTGGATTGACCCGTTTCTTGAAACTCCAAAGCTTGACCGGATAAAGCGGTACGCATACTGGCAGGGAGTACATCTTTGGCTAAATTATTCAAAGCATCGATCGCTTGTTGTAAACTAACTCCCTCCGCCAAGCTGGCAGAAATTTGTGCGGAACGAAAGCGATTAAAGTGGTTAATTTGAGGTGGTGTAGTTGTGGGACTAATTGTCACCAAATTGCTCAATTGAACCATCTGCCCTTCTCGATTGCGGACATATAGTTGACGAATATCTTCAGGACTTGCCCGGAACTCTTTTTCCGCTTGAACTACTACTTCATACCGCTGATTTCCCCGGTTAAAGTTAGTGATATTCTGTCCGCCTAAAAGAATTTGCATCGTCCGGGCAATATCCCGCACGGAAATTCCTAAGTTAGCCGCTTGATTTCTATCAATAGAAATAGTTAACTCTGGCTTATTGATATTTAAATCTGTGTCAACATTAACCAGTTCGGGTAATTCTTCGGCTCGCTGAGTAAACTCCTCAGAAATTTGGGCTAATTCGTCAAAGTCTGGACCCTGAAGGACAAATTCTACCGCTTGACCAAACCCAGCCCCCGGTAAAGAGGAAGGGTTAATGGGTATAACTGTGGCATCAGTAATTTGAGCAAATTTGGGAAATAATCCGGCGACGATTTGCTGCTGGGATTGTTCGGGAGTTGTCCGCTCATTCCAATGTTTTAATCGCACAAAAGCAATGCCTTGATTGACTTCTCCCGCTGCCCCCCGACCAAAGGCGCCGACAGTAAAATAAGTTTGCACTTCCGGCACTTTACTATACACTTCTTCCACTTGGCGCATCACGTTATCGGTGTAAGCCAGAGAAACCCCTTGGGGAGCGCGGACAACGGTAAAAATTGCTCCTCGATCTTCGGTGGGTAGAAAGCCTTGAGGAACTTGTTGGAATAAAGACAAGGTTAATCCCAAACAGAGAAAAAATCCCACGACCACGATCGCTTTTAAGGGCATTAGTTTGACTACTGACCAGCGATATAGCCGTTCCACACGGGTTAAGAATACTTCCAAGTATCCGAATAAAGTGCCCAGTAAACTGCTCTTTGGCCGATCGCCTGTTGAGGCAGCACTTTTTAAAATTCTGGCGGATAATGGCGGGGCTAAAGTTAACGCCACAAAAGAAGAAATTACCACCGAACCAGCCAGGGTGATAGAAAATTCCGTGAGCAATCTACCGATGGTGCCGCTGGAAAATCCAATGGGAACAAATACCGCAATTAAGACCACCGTAGTGGCAATAACGGCAAAGACCACTTCACCGACTCCAGCCATTGCCGCTTGATAGGGGGACATCTTTTTTTCTTGGATATAACGCACAATATTTTCTAACACCACAATGGTGTCATCCACCACTAACCCAGTGGCTAAAGTGAGAGAAAATAAGGTGAGGGTATTAATAGAATAACCCAAGACAAACATCACCGCAAATGCCCCAATCAGTGAGACAGGAATAGTGATAGAAGGAATAATGGTGGCTCGCCAATCCCGCAGGAAAAAGAAGATGACTACAATCACCAAGAAAATTGCCAGAAAAAGGGAATACCAAACTTCTTTAATGGCCAAACTGATAAATTCAGAGCGATCGAAAGATACTTCATATCCCACCCCTTCGGGAAAATTTTCCGCTAACTCAGCCATTTTCGCTTTCACTCCTTCAGCCACTTCGATGGTGTTGGAGTTGGAGATTTTGACAACCCCTAAACCCAGGGCATTTGTGCCTTTAAATCTAACAAATGAGCGATCGTCTTCGGCGCCAATTTCCACTCGTCCTAAGTCGCCCAAATAAACTTGAGAACCATCAGGATTTTTTCTGATGACTAACCGTTGATATTCTTCCGGGGTTTCTAGTCTACCGAGGGTACGGACCGAATATTCTAAAATATTTCCCTCAATTCTGCCGCTGGGAATTTCGACGTTTTGTTCTCTGAGGGTTTGTTCTACGTCGAGGACGGTGAGGTTGCGGGAGGCCAATTTTGCCGGATCCAGCCAGACCCGGATAGCATAACGCCGATCGCCTCTGACGATGATGTTGCTGACTCCAGAAACGGTTTCCAGGATATCAGTCACATAGCGATCGACGTATTCGCTTAACTCTAAGGTACTCAGGGTATCGCTGTAGACAGCCAACCAGAGAATTGGCGATGAGTCCCCGTCTTGTTTGCTGACAACGGGAGTTTCCGCGTCTTCCGGCAAGTTGCGAATCGCCCGGTCAACCCGACTTCGCACGTCTTGGGCGGCTTCTTCGATGTCCCGGCTGAGTTCAAACTCCACAGTAATTGAACTAACGGACTCGCGACTTTGCGATCGCATCGTTTTCACCCCTTCAATGCCGTTAATGGCATCTTCTAACACATCAGTGATTTCCGTTTCCACCACCCTGGGGTTGGCACCGGGATAGGTGGTGGACACGCTAACTGCCGGGGGGTCAATGCTAGGATATTCTTGCAGGGGTAAACGAGTATATCCCACCATCCCGATCAGAATAATGATTAGGGAACAGACGGAGGCAAAGACTGGTCGCCTAATAAAAAAATGAGTAAACATACTTTTTTTCCTATGGCCAGTGATTGATTTTGTTTGATTTGCCGATCCGCAGATTTTTAGCAAAAATCACGGCTTCTACTTTGATACGCATTTTTAGGCGATCGCCGCTATACATCCCGATAACGATTCGGGCTGTGGTTAATTCATAGAATTGTAGCTTTTCTGTCGGGCGATCGCCCACGTCAGTTCCGGGTGCGATCTAATTTTTGTCTAACTTTGGTCTAACTTTTTCTTATCTAAACCAGCGAGAAATATCGATGTCTAATCCATTGGTTCAACCTTTAAACCTGACTGCCCATGCCCGTTTGGAAAAATCCCTCGGCTATGAATACCCACGCCGTTGGGTGGCGTGGCACTGGGAACCGGACATTAACCAATTAATGTATAGCGATGGGAAAAATGTGGGGACGGGATCGGCTTTAGCTTGGCAAGTTTTCCTGCAACATCCTCAAATTGCTCCCCAAATTCAAGATTATGATCTGAATCAAACAGACCAATATTGGTTACTCCTCGACCGAGAAAGCAGAAATCTCTATATCGGCGAAGCCAAAGTCATCCAAAACTTACTGGAAACCCCGGAAAGTTTGCTCATGTTAGCGGGACTTGATGGCAGCAGCAATTTTCTAGGAGATACCAAGGTAGCAATCCAAGAAACCGTCGAGAAAATTACTCAGTATAATTTCCTTGGTTCCCTGAAAAAACTGCTACCGATTGGTGGGGCAATTGGCGCGATCGCCTCTGTAGGAATCTTAGCCGGTTTAATCCCTTGCCAAAAGTTCCAAACCCGAACCAATATCACAACAACTCCTCTAATTTCAGCCAATGCAGAAAGTCCTTGTGGGGAGGGGGGAAGTGAAGATTTTTCTGCCTACAAAAACCAAAATAAAAATCAATCTGCCCTGCATTTAATTGGCATCTATGAAGCCCGTGGGGATCATCGCATTGACTACCGCCCCACCGGGGAAGTCACGGTGCAAGTTGCCAAACAAAAACAACCGATCGTTCTCGCACTTTCTGCCTATGAACCTGTAAAGTGGAACATTAAAGCCGAACCCGGTGCGGAGATTTCTAAAATTATCGTCAATGGCTACCACGATCAACAGGTAGTGGGAGTTGAAAATATCCCAGTCCAAGAATATAGCGATGAAGAAACCGGGCAATCTTTGGGCAATTTCATGTATCAATGGAATGCCTCAGAATCCCAATCTCCAAGTTCATTAGTCACTAAACTGGAACAGCTAACCGGCAGTCAGTTAACTTCTTTTCAAGGATGTTATCGTGGCACTCAGTTCCAGGTAAAATAACCGGGAAATCACCGTGAAATAACGGTGAAATAATCTGAAATCAGAGTGAATTGTTCACGATAAAAAACCCCCAAGTTCTCGTTTACTACATGATAAACAAATGCTTGGGGGGTTTTTGATAGACTTAACCAATTATAGTCATTTCAATTGTGATTTCGGTAAAACATCAGGGGCGCAATGCTTGCGCCCCTACATAGTTATCTTGACTTGCTGTAGGGACGCAATGCTTGCGCCCCTACATAGTTATATCGATCGAAGAAACCGGGTTTCTTCAAGAAACCCGGTTTCTAAAGGAAAGGAAAGGATTTGAGACAAATTTAATTTTTTTTTAAGCTTTTTGGGAAAAGTTTGTGATAATCTGATGACAATAGGCGGCACATAACGGGAGATAAATTTGTCTAAGTATGAATATTCTTAAATAAATATCAAGAAAATTGCCAATCCCGAAATTTTAGGGCATGATTAATAAGTGAATCCCTTAAACGAGTCACAAATCAACCGAGTCAAAAAAACTTGAAATCATTACGGTATATCGATTAGCGAGTAGTCACGAGGAAGGGTAAATCGATGCCCAAACTAACCAAAAAACTGACTAATCTCAGACTTATCCAGGAAATTTCCACCGAGTAAGTCTGACCCACTCGCCTAAATCTTATGCCGAATCTTATGCCCAATCTAGTCAAAAGTTTAACCAAGATTAACACCTTTTATGGATCGTGTCATTCGAGGGATATGATAGAAAACTTATAGAAATTCAGGACAGCAAAATTATCGGATTTTGACATGATAATTTTGATCCCTAGATAGAATTCATCAGAATTCATCAAAAGCTAAAACATTTGCCAGGATGATTTGCGAGGATTAACTATGCAACTGCAAAATGTAACGATTAAAAGAGTGAGCGGCGCTTTTGCTTTGATTGATAGCTTGAAGCGTCACGGAGTTCAGCATATTTTTGGTTATCCCGGTGGGGCGAACCTACCTATTTATGATGAACTTTATCGTGCGGAAGCCGCTGGGGACCTGAAGCATATTTTGGTTAGACATGAACAAGCGGCTGCCCATGCAGCGGATGGCTACGCCCGGGCTACGGGAAAAGTGGGGGTTTGCTTGGCGACTTCCGGCCCTGGGGCGACGAATTTGGTGACGGGTTTGGCTACCGCTTATTTAGACTCTGTACCCATTGTGGCCATTACCGGACAGGTGCCCAGTGGTTTGATTGGCAGTGATGCGTTTCAGGAAGTGGATATTTTTGGGATTACTTTGCCCGTGGTGAAGCATTCTTATGTGATTCGCAATCCTAATGATATTGCTCGCGTGGTGGCAGAAGCGTTTCATTTGGCAAGTACCGGCAGACCCGGCCCGGTGTTGATTGATGTGCCCAAGGATATGGGGATTTTGGAGTGTGATTATGAGCCGATTAATCCGGGGACGGTGCATTTGCCCGGATATCGTCCGACGGTGAAAGGAAATCCCCGGCAAATTAATCAAGCCCTGCAATTGATTCGGCAATCCAGTAAGCCGTTGATGTATGTGGGGGGTGGCGCGATCGCTTCTAATGCCCATGCGGAAATTCAAGAAGTGGCGGAACATTTTAAAATTCCTGTCACCACTACTTTGATGGGTAAAGGCGCTTTTGACGAGCACCATCCTTTGTCCCTGGGGATGTTGGGGATGCACGGAACTGCTTATGCTAACTTTGCGGTGAGTAACTGTGATTTGTTGATTGCGGTGGGGGCGCGGTTTGACGACCGCGTAACCGGCAAGTTAGATACATTTGCCAAGGACGCTAAGGTAATCCACATTGATATTGACCCGGCAGAAGTGGGGAAAAATCGTAAACCCGATGTGCCTATTGTGGGGGATGTGCGTCAGGTATTGATCGACCTGTTGCGGCGGAATCACGAAATGGGCAATGGATTGAACCCAGAACAAACGAAAGCATGGCGCGATCGCATTGCCCAATGGCAAGAACAATATCCCCTAGAAGAACCCCATCCGTCCGAGACCCTTTCCCCTCAAGAAGCGATTGTGGAGTTGTGTCGCCAAGCCCCTCATGCGTACTACACCACAGACGTGGGCCAACACCAAATGTGGGCGGCGCAATTCCTGAAAACCGGCCCGCGCAAATGGGTGACGAGTGGCGGTTTGGGAACAATGGGCTATGGTGTTCCCGCTGCGGTGGGAGTGAAATTAGCCCTGCCAGAGGTGGAAACCATCTGCATTTCTGGGGATGGCAGTTTCCAAATGAATATGCAGGAACTTGGCACTATTTCCCATTACAAAGTGGGCGCAAAAATCGTTATCCTAAATAATGGTTGGTTGGGCATGGTGCGGCAATGGCAAGAAACTTTTTACGGGGAACGGTACGAAGCCACTGACCTGGAACAAGGCACTCCTGATTTTGTGAAGTTAGCCAATGTTTATGGCATTAAAGGCATTACCGTGAATACTCGCGAAGAATTACCAGGGGCGATCGCGCAAATGTTAGCCCATAATGGCCCGGTAATTTTAGATGTCCATGTGAAGCGGGCAGAAAACTGTTACCCAATGGTTGCCCCAGGAAAGAGCAACATGGATATGTTGGGTTTACCCCAGACCACAAGCGAGGTGCTGGCTCACAGTATCCTAGAATGTCCTAGTTGCCATACGGTTAATCCTTCCAGCCATAAATGCTGTTCTGAATGTGGCACTAAACTTTAATCTTTAATCATTAGAAATCATTAGAAATGATGATTTAAATGCGCTATAAAAACCCCGGTTTCTCCAAGAAACCGGGGTTTTTTATGTACCGCTTGACTTTAAGGAGATGCGTTTCCCGCAAAAGCCCGATGTCATTCCCGCCGATGGCGGCCTTCGCGGGGGTAAACTCCTGCGGGAATCCACAAGCGTTTTAGGGTTACGATCTTAGTAGGGGCAATTCGCGAATCGCCCCTACTTGAAAAGCGGATTTGGTATCAGTCACACCAACCAGACTTTTGCTAAAATAAACATAACGTTAAACGGTTTTAAAGGTTATGCTACTAGAATATAATCCTAGAGATTGCTTGCCTTCCGCTGAAGATTTACCCGATTCTGATGATACACCTGTGGATAATCAATTACAACATCTGATTCCTGGACTTCTCGAATCAATTCTGGCATTAATTTGGTCAGAAAAAATGGATTGGTTTTTTGGAGTTGATATGGGGATTTATTACGATCCTTACCAACCAGCGATCGTCCCCGATGGATTTCTCAGTATCGGAGTTCCCCGAATTATTGACTCAGATTTACGCTTATCTTATGTGTTATGGGAAGAACAAAAACTGCCATTAATGGTGTTAGAGGTAGTTTCCCAAACCCGTCGGGGAGAATATACCGATAAAAAATTAGAATATGCTCAACTGGGCATCTTATATTATGCGATTTATAACCCGTTACGGAAAAGAAAAGCCCGGTTAGAAGTCTATAAACTTGTGGCAGGACAATATCAATTATTACCGGGTGAACCTGTGTGGTTATCAGAAATAAATTTAGGCATCGGTCGAGGGGAGGGAACTTATCAAGGGATTAACCGAGAATGGTTATATTGGTATGATGCTCAAGGAAATCGGTATTTAACTCCAGAGGAGCGAATTTTAACCGCAGAAAAAGAAACATTGGCGGCTAAACAAAAGGCAGCTAAATTAGCAGCAAAACTGAAAAGTTTAGGAATCGATCCAGAAAATATTGATTCCTAAAACCTAAGTCCCTGGGGTCTGGGAAAAGACAAAGGGAAAAAGCACCCCGGTTTCTGCCCGACAAAACAGGCTCAAGCTACTATGGGTCAAAGAGATAAAATCACCTTTATACTCAATTAAAATACAACTATTCACACCCATTCACAGCCAACTATGAGTTTGTGCATCAACCCCAGTTGCCCACAACCAGACCACCCGCTGAACCTTAACAACCGCTATTGTCAAGGTTGCGGTTCTGACTTACTTCTAAAAGACCGCTATCGGGTGACAAGACTCCTCACGGATAATAGCGGTTTTGGGAAAATTTTTGCCGCAGAGGAACAAGGAAGCCCCAAAATCCTCAAAGTCCTGAAAGAACATCTGAATAATAATCAGAAAGCTGTCGAACTATTTCAACAAGAAGCCAATGCTTTAAGCAAGTTACAGCATCCCGGTATTCCCAAGGTGGATGGTTATTTTCAGTATCAAACTAGACGTGGGTTGATATTGCATTGCATTGCGATGGAAAAAATCGAGGGACTAAACTTAGAAGAGTGGCTGCAACAACAGGGCAATCATCCGATTTCTGAAGCACAGGCGATCGCGTGGTTAAAGCAACTGGCAGAAATCTTACATCAGGTGCATCAACAGAAATATTTCCATCGGGATATTAAGCCATCTAACATTATGTTAAAAGATGGGCAGTTAGTCTTAATTGATTTTGGTACAGCCAGAGAAGCGACTTATACTTATTTAGTAAAAATGGGTTCGGGATATCAAGTGACAGCGGTTGTTTCTGCGGGATACACCCCACCAGAACAAATGAATTCCCAAGCAGTGCCGCAATCGGATTTTTTTGCTTTGGGGCGAACTTTTGTCCATTTACTTACGGGACAACATCCCGCTAATTTTTACGATTCCTATAATAATGTATTTCGGTGGCGACAGGATGCAAAAATTTCTGCAACTTTGGGGGATTTTATCGAAGGTTTGATGGCATTAAAACCTGGGGATAGACCAATGAATACTCAGGTACTTTTGCATAAAATAGACGAATTACACCAAAATCAAGCCAAAAATAAATTTATTTTATCTCCAAGAGTATTCCCAGGTATTATGTTAACTATTGGCGTGTTATTGGGGATTTTATTGACTAATTTACAAGCAAATTATGTAACAAAGTCAGAAACAACATCAGAGACGAAATCAGAAAGTCCAGTTGTCACTAATTCACCAAATCCAAGTCCTCAAGCGATCGCACCTGTTCCCGATCCGAATTTGCCAACTTCTGTACCGCAACCATTGCCATCACTTCCCCAGGAATTGATTTTACCTCCCATATCAGTGAGTATGGATTATTCTCAGCTTGAAAATTTCCTGAAAGCGAAAAAATGGCAAGCAGCGGATGAGGCAACTCGCAATCTAATGCTGAAAATTGCTGGGAGAACAACCGAGGGTTGGCTTGATGTCAAATCTATCGGGGATTTTCCCTGTGAAGATTTGGCAAAAATTAATCAATTATGGTTAAAATATAGTCAAGGTAAGTTTGCTTTTACAGTGCAAAAATCTATTTGGGATACGGCAGTCGGGAACAGAGAAGTGACGAATGATGTCTATAGTATTTTTGGCGATCGCGTGGGCTGGCGTGTCAATAACAATTGGCTAAAATATGAGGAATACAATTTTACCCTTGATGCCCCAAAAGGCCATTTACCCCAAATGTTTAATGATAAGAAACTACCCAGTAATCGATTATCAGTATTGTCCCCAAAACTGGCTAAATGTAATATTATTTGATTTTACAGCATATTTCCCATAAAAGCAACATGGGTTAATGCTTAATGTTACATTGAGTAGATCACCCAGTTTTTCGCCGGATGTGCAATAATCGTCTATTTAGTAGGAGCGATTTAGTAAAAGCGATCGCGCTTTTCCTGTAGGGACTTTGGTCATACCAGATCCCAGCATATCACTTTTATTTTCTTGATTCACTTACCAAACTAATGCACAAATTTTTAGGATTAGCAGCGGCAGTTGCATCGATAATGATCATTTCTCCAGTGCAAGCACAACAACCTCTTTCCTTGGTATATCCCTCCAACGGTCATAAAACTTTTGCCCATCAAATTTTTTTAATTGGGACAGCACCACCGACCGGGGATGTATTTGTCAATGGCCAAAAAATTCAACGCAGTCCTGATGGTCATTTTGCCCCGACGGTGCCCTTACAAATGGGGGAAAATGTCTTTACCTTAACCCATCAAGGACAAGAATTGATCGTTAGAATTACCCGTGAGTCGAATGCCCCCAAAATGCCCGCTGGTTTGGGATTTGCGGCAAATTCTTTAACTCCCGCTGTGGATATCGCCCGAATGCCCGGAGACTTAATTTGTTTTAATGCGATCGCCGCTACAAATGCCCAAGTTTCGGTGCAAATTTCCGGTCAAACTATTTCCCTATTGCCCCAATCAGAAATTGTCACTCTTCCTTCAAATCTTGCCGCTTTAATTGACCAAAATCAACCGGAAGTTAACAACAGTGCCACTAACTATCAAGGTTGTTTATCTGCACCCAATCGAACCGGAAACTTAGGCAAACCTCAATATACCATTTCCCTGAATGGTCAGACGAAAACAGAAACCGCCCCAGGCAATGTGGAAATCTTTTCATCTAACCAATTTCAAATTGCCGAAGTCACCGCCGAATCTGGAGTTGCCAGAACCGGACCGAGTACCAATCATTCTCGTTTAACCCCTTTACCCAAAGGAACGCGGGCAACCATTACAGGTCGAGAAGGAGAATGGCTGCGTTTAGACTATGGTGCTTGGATTAGAAATAACGAAGTAAAAATTCAGCCTAGTGGCGGGCCGGCCCATTCCATGATTCGCAGTTTACGTTCTCGGCAAATCGATGGTTGGACAGAGATTTCTTTTCCCCTGCAAACTCCAGTTCCCATCACCGTGAAAGAAGGAACAAATACCTTAACTTTAACCTTACATAATACCACCGCCCAAACGGATACTTTCCGGTTTGATGATGACCCGGCGATCGCCCGTTTAGACTGGGGACAACCGCAACCCAATCAAGTGGAATATACTTTTAATTTAAAACAGCAACAACTATGGGGATATAAAACCCGATATGAAGGCACAACCTTAGTGTTATCTTTGCGGCATCCCCCCAAACTAACCGGAGGCAGCAGTCGTCCTCTTGCCGGAATGACTATTATGCTCGATCCGGGACATGGCAGTAGCAATGATTTGGGGGCAAGAGGGCCGAATGGTTATCCCGAAAAAGATGTCGTTTTAATTGTTTCTAAATTAGTGCGAGATGAGTTACAAAAACTGGGGGCAACGGTGTTAATGACCCGCGAAGGAGATGATGATTTATGGCCTCAAGACCGGGTAAACATGATTGATGCCCAAGAACCGCAATTAGCGATTAGCATCCATTATAATGCCCTGCCCGATGCGGGAGATGCGATGAATACGGCGGGAATTGGGTCTTTTTGGTATCATCCTCAAGCCCATAGTTTAGCCCGGTTTTTGCATCAGTATTTAGTGGAAAAATTGAATCGTCCTACCTATGGGGTGTATTGGAATAATTTAGCCTTAACTCGTCCCACGGTTGCCCCTTCGGTGTTAATGGAATTGGGTTTTATGATTAATCCCAATGAGTTTGAATGGATTACTAATCCCCAAGAACAACAAAAATTAGGTCGGGCGATCGCTGATGGGGTAGCGGCATGGGTTAACACGACTCGTTAAGTTACTTAAGTTAATTTACTTAAAATTAAATGCCGCAACTACTAAACAAACCCAACCGATAATCAAACCAACACCCCCAAACGGCGTAATCGCTCCTAACCATTTAATTTCTGTTAGACTGAGGGCGTATAAACTGCCGGAAAAAATGACAATTCCGGCAATAAACGCAAATCCAGCGATCGCTAATGCCGTTGGGGGGATGGGAAACTGAGTGAATAATAAGGCAACTAATAATAGAGCCAAGGCATGATACATTTGGTAACGAACGCCGGTTTCAAAAATTGCCAAATATTTTTCACTCAGTTGTTCTTTTAAAGCATGAGACGCAAAAGCTCCCAGGATTACGGCTAATCCCCCGAAAATCCCCGCGATCGCTAAAAAAAACTTCGTCATTATCATTAAATTATTCCCCTAATTGAATATCGAAATTTGATGTAAAATTATACCTCAAATTCATAAATAATACTGCCATTTTCCGTAATATTAAAATTCGCGTTAAACTCCTTGGCTTTTTCCGTTAAAAACTGTTGGGCTTCATTGCCCGATACTCCGGTCGCCATTGCCAACCGCATCACAGTAATATTTCCATGATTCTCTTTGAGGATTTGATAAAAACTAGATTGCAGGCGATCGCGTTTTGTTTGGCGATGATTTTCTGCCACACTCCACAGGAGAAAACTGCCCCCTGCGGTCATGGGCAACCCAAACATTAAAGCACCGATGATGGCACTATTTTTGTCTTCTGGGGTTTGTGTTTTATCAAAGGGAGTGAGCAGTGCCACCAATAAACATAAACTACCAAAAGTTAAAAGAAAACTGCCAGAGAGTAATTTAATTAATTTCATAGGTTGACCGATCGCAGGCGATCGCATATCGTGATGCTTTTATTTTAGATCCTGGGCTTTGGGGATGACAACCAAAGGTCGAGGTGAAATCTTCCTCAAAAAAATAAACGGGGCAATTTCCTAAGAAAAAGCCCCAATTGCTAGAATTAAACGCTCAAATTAAACGCTCAACTCTATCGACGAATTGCCTCAAGCAATCGCGAATAATAAAAGCGAGTGCTCGTCATCGTTTGTCGCCCAATGGTAAAACCATTCTGCTCTAGAATGCGGACAATATCCGCTTCCCGATGTTGATAAGCACGAGTGGTTTTACTCGGACCGGGAAACAACTCGCCAATTTTTTTCAGCACACTGAGGGCGAGGGTTTTCGGTGCAAAACTCAGAATTAAGCGATCCTCAGCCATTGACGCCAGATGACCAATCATATCCGCCGCTTTTTCTTGGGGATAGTGAATCAGCACATCCAGGCAAATCACGGTATGGTAACGCCCACTTAAAGATTCCAAATCTTGGGCAGCAAAATTTACATAATTGTTGGGACTTAAAACAGCAGACGCTCGCTGGTAAGCTTCATGCACCATTTTCTGGGAAATATCGCTACCATAGACAATAGCGCCAGCTTGAGCCAACGGAATACTCAAGCTACCAACACCACACCCGGCGTCACAAATGGACAACCCCTGTAAATTTCCATCAGCTTTCAGCCAATCGATCGCACGATCCACGGTTTGCTGATGACCTTGGCGAATATCAAGCTGAACTTTATTCACTTGACCATCGCCATAAATGCGCTTCCAGCGGTCAAAGCCGGTGGAGTTAAAATACTCCCGAACAATGGTTTTATCGTCTACTGCGTTCATGTATTATGAGGGTTACTCAAATCGTCTCAATCTTTGAATTTACCACAATGGGGACTTCTGTGCGGCGATCCTACCGAAGGTCGGATCGCCTAATTTAGCCCTAACCAAAGATTAGACAATTCTGGCAAAATTCTAAGAAGCCCCCCTTTTTAAGGGGGGTTGGGGGGATCGATCCGTGATGAAAGCCAGAATTGTCTATTAACCAAAAAATTGACCGGCATGGAAATATCACCGGCATGACACTTAATTTACTTGAAGATAGGTTTTTTATTCATCAGCAACTCCGCCGATGTTTGGCAGATAATTTCTTTGGGTTCTGACGAATTATACAAAATAAAAATATCTTGTAAAATTATCATTAATTGCTCAGAAACTTCTTCCCGTTGCTGACAATTTAAGTTATCTAAATCATTAACCTTATAGTTTGGTTTTAGGTTGATATACATCGATGGATTAGTATTTGCAAAGGAGAACCAGCTTAAGGGAATCGGCAACATGAAAACTTGTCATTTGTCCTCGATAAGCTATCAAATTTTATCGAGGCGAATGGCAATTTGTCCCGACAAAATCTGACGGCGGATAGCCGATCGCTGACCGTTGACCAACGACAAGAGCGATCGCTGAATGGCTAGGTTTGATGATCCCTGACGCTTTAATAAAATGAATGGGATCTGTTTTGCTGAGTTCCAGCGAATAATCACGGATTTAATCAGCCAAGGCGTCTGTTTCGTCAATAAAATTTTCTGTCCCTCTGCAAAAAATCATAGCATAAATATTTTTAGAAAGTTTTTAGGATCGGGGGTGAACCCCCGATCGCCTGCCCTGTCCTTGCCCTGATAATGGTCTGATTTATCCGGGGGAAATTTCTGCTAACCGTTGCCAACTAATCTGTCCGGTGACTGGATCTTGGTGCCAACGTAACAAAGGACTCGATTGCCCGATCGCCCTGGCAGGTGACATTTCTGGTAAACCGATCGCCTTCCTGGGGGCTACTGTTGCCAGGGCGATCGCCTCTCCCACCTCACATAAGCCCCACTTAACCAAATTTTCCACCCCAGACAACAACGGTAAAGTGGTGCCTGCCAAAGTCCCATCCAGCAGCTTACAAGTGCCAGACTTCACCTCAATTTGCCGCCGATCCCAAGGATAAACCCCATCGGTTAAGCCAATGGGCGCCAGGGCATCACTGACTAAAAAGACCCCTTGACTAGCACGCAAAAGCACCTGAATCATCGTCGGGCAAACGTGCTGACCATCGGCAATCAGACCGCAATAAACTCGCGGATCCACCATTGCCGCCCCTAATAATCCCGGTTCCCGGTGATGCAAAGCAGGCATAGCATTAAAAGCATGGGTAATCATAGTGGCGCCTTGGTCAAAGGCTTGACTAGCTTGGGCGGCTGTAGCCATTGAATGCCCTAAACTGACAATAATGCCCAGGGAACGGAGATAAGCGATCGCCTCTCCCGTGGGGTCTAACTCTGGGGCCAAGGTCATCACCTTCACCACCGCCGCATAATCCCCTAAAATAGTCTTGACATTTTCCACATTTAGTGGTAATAAATATTGCTCTGGATGGGCGCCGCGTTTTTCATAGTTGAGAAATGGCCCTTCTAAGTGGGCGCCCAGAATTTTCGCTTCTTTGGTCAGTGACCCAGAGTCAAATGCTTGTGTGGCCATAAAATCAGCCAAAGTGGAGAGCGATCGCTGAATTTTAGCTGGGGAAGTAGTAACAATAGTCGGCAAAAATCCATCCACCCCTTGCTGCCAAAGATAGGCACAAATTTCTCTCAGTTTTGGGTAATCTTCGGGTTCCAAGTCTGGAAACGCCAACCCTAAGCCCCCATTAATTTGTAAATCAATGCCGCCGCCGGACAGCCAATCTCCCGCCAGATCGACACAGGGGGACGGTTCCCCCACCGGGCAATCGGCCATTAAACCCATATCGGCGATCGCCCCATGATTCAAGCACAAATAAAATAAGCCCGACTGCCGAGGGAGTCGAGCATTGATAAGATGCAAATTGTCAGAATTGCCAGAGACGATTTCGGGGGCTATAGCTTCAGTCATCACGTTCTCACCATTAAATCAGGATCAATCATAACCAATGACACAAGCACAAGTAGGAATTATCATGGGCAGCGATTCCGATTTGCCCACCATGCAAGCCGCGATCGCCATTTGCGAACAATTCAACGTCCCCTGCGAAGTAGCGATCGTATCTGCCCACCGCACTCCCCACCGCATGGTGGAATATGCCACCAGCGCCCATCAACGGGGCATCAAAGTCATCATAGCTGGGGCGGGAGGGGCGGCTCACTTACCGGGAATGGTGGCGTCCTTAACTCCATTGCCGGTGATTGGGGTTCCCGTAGCCACCCGACACCTGCAAGGGGTGGACTCTCTCTACTCCATTGTGCAAATGCCCAGCGGCATTCCCGTAGCCACAGTAGCGATCGGCAATGCCACCAATGCGGGATTATTAGCCGTGCAAATCCTGGCAGCCCATCAACCGGAATTATTAGCGCAAGTCCAACAATATCGCCAGAGCTTAACGGAATCGGTACTGCAAAAACAAGAACGCCTGGAACAGTTAGGGTCGCAACAATACCTAGCCGAAATGAAAATGAAATAGCATCGTTGCAGAATTTTGCACCCACCAGCCGTTTATGGATCCCATCTCACCACCGATTAATTGTATTTCGTGATACAGAAATATTATGTGAACATGATGAGATGGTCTTGACTTAAAGCTTGGTGTTTTCTCTGTGGTGAAAAGTTGTGATGGACGGGGATATCTTGGCCCAACAAACAAACAAAGCCAACCACCCCAGCCATCAAACAGCGATGTTTCTCAGAGGTATCGAGTCACCTGATGATCTACCGCCGAAGAAGACGAGAGAAGAGAGATGCATAGAAAAGAGAAGAGAGATGCATAGAAGAGAGAATATTTTCCTCTATCCTAAGAACCTCTATCCTCCTTCCTCTTTCCTAAGAACCTCTATCCTCTATCCTAAGAACCTCTATCCTCTTTTCTCTCTCCTCTTTCCTCCCCTTTGTGGAATTCGATTTCACGAAGCTCGCAAGATAATCGCCCAGTTAAAAGGCTTAATGCTTCTTGCTAGACGTTTTTCTGTTTACCGATCGTCAAGCAAAATGACTTTTTACCTGAAAGTCTGAGATAATTCAAAGCCACTGCATCAAGCTTATGTAGAGATTCCATTATGAAACAACGTCTAAGCAATGAAATCTAAACTGACCTTACAGAAAAAATTAAACCGCACTTTAGCGCGGAAATCGCCCCAAGGAAACCCTCCACCTTCTCATGGTTTTGTTGGGCGACTGGGTAAATCTTTCCAACAGTTGATTGTTGCTATTCGGCGACTGTCTCCGAATTGGCAAGCCTGTATTCCCTTAGCCAGCATCATTCTCTTGGTTTCCGCTTATGCCGCTGTTGCCCAAGATGCCCCACCCAATACCGAAGAACAATTGGCCAGCTTAAAAATTGGCCTAGATACCATGTGGGTGGTGATTGCCTCCATTTTTGTTATCTTTATGAATGCTGGTTTCGGGATGTTGGAAACCGGCTTTTGCCGTCAAAAAAATGCCGTCAATATCTTATCCAAAAACCTGATTGTCTTTGCCCTAGCCACAGTCACCTTTTGGGCGATCGGCTTTGGCTTCATGTTTGGGGACGGCAATGGCTTTATGGGCACCGCAGGCTTTTTCCTGATCGGATCTGACAATAGTCCCGCCACCGGTGACACCTATCAAGGTATCTTCGGATCTTTAAATTGGACAGGAGTACCCCTAGCCGCTAAATTCTTATTTCAAGTCGCCTTTGCGGGAACTGCGGCCACCATCGTTTCTGGTGCTGTAGCCGAACGAGTCAAATTTGTTGACTTTTTAATTTTCTCGATTTTATTGGTGGGCGTCGCCTACCCGATTACCGGACATTGGATCTGGGGTGGTGGCTGGCTTTCCAGCTTAAAAACCGATCCCGATACCGGCGAAACCGTCTTAGCCTTTTCTGATTTTGCCGGTTCGACGGTGGTTCACTCCGTAGGCGGTTGGGCTGCCCTCATGGGGGCGGCGATCCTCGGCCCACGCCTGGGCAAGTATCAAGACGGCATCTCCACAGCCATGCCCGGTCACAACCTGAGTATTGCCACCTTGGGTTGTTTAATTCTCTGGATCGGCTGGTTTGGGTTTAACCCTGGTTCCACAATGGAAGTAACTCCAGATATTGCTCATATTGCCCTAACGACAAATATGGCTGCTGCGACTGGGGGAGTCGCGGCTACTTTGGTGGCTTGGTTATATCTGGGTAAGCCGGATCTTTCCATGATTATTAACGGCATTCTGGCGGGTCTGGTAGCGGTAACTGCTGGCTGTAATGTTGTCAGTGTCCCCTCTGCGGCCATTATTGGTTTAATTGGTGGCATTCTGGTGGTCTTTGCGGTGCCATTCTTTGACAAAATCCAGATTGATGACCCGGTGGGTGCGACTTCCGTTCACTTGGTGAATGGGGTGTGGGGAACTTTGGCCGTGGGTCTGTTTCACCAGGAAAGTGGATTATTGTTTGGCGGCGGTTTCGCGCAACTGGGCGCACAAATCCTCGGTGTTGTTTCCGTAGGCGGTATGACTGTGTTATTGTCCACGGCTTTTTGGTTAATTCTTAAGGCTACTTTGGGAATTCGCGTCACCGAAGAAGAGGAAAAAACTGGTTTGGATATTGGCGAACACGGTATGGAAGCCTACAGCGGCTTTTTGAAAGATACTCTCTAAAAGCGATCGCCTAAACAACGGTTGATTAATCGATCGTGCCATCAGGGAGGAGTTGAGCGATCGACTCCTCTGCGATTTTTTTAGCAGACCATAAGCCGCGATCGCGCCTAGTCACCTGCACTATGAGCAAAAATTGAGTAACTGGATATACTGAGGAAAAACAGAGTAACTCAATATCAGGTCAGGGAAAAATATTCCCTAAAGCCTTAGCCTATAAGAGTTTGTTCTAAATGGGCGATACTGGACTCGAACCAGTGACCCCTTCCGTGTGAAGGAAGTGCGCTACCACTGTGCTAATCGCCCGCGAGATATAGATATAACATAACTTGCCATAAAAACACAAGTCTTTTCAGAAAATTTTCCGAAAATTATTTTTCTCCGTCGTCATCACTCAATATTATCCCCCGAATCTGAGGATTTTTCTCGTTTAAGTGAGAAATGAATCAAATAATTCAGGCAATTTTGTCAAAAAACGCTTTTAGGGTTCTATAAAAGCCGCGATAAAAGCTTTTTATCAAAACTATTAAGCATAGTAAAAAATTGTCGATCGATTAGAGTTTTAATGAGTGCGATCGCCGTCATTAAAACCCTAAAAATCATTTTTGCTAAGGTAAATAAGTATTTATTCTTAGGGGAAATTTATTCAGATTTCCTGACTTACAGGAATCATCACCTAAAAATAAATAGGCTATAAATACGCTAAAATTACTCACAAAAACAAGATTATTTTATTGAAGACATGAATTCTAGCGACTTATTAACTCTTTACGCAGCCGGACAAAGAGATTTTCGGGATTTAGACTTATTCCGTGGGGATTTCAATGGGGCGGATCTCAGTGGTGCCAGCTTATTTCGCTGCAACTTATTCCGCGCCAACCTTTATCGGGCTAAACTGATTGGCACGAACCTGTTTCATGCGGACTTAATTGGGGCTAACTTAAGTTGTGCCAACCTGAGTGGGGCAGACCTCAGTGGCGCCAACCTGGTTGGAGCGGACTTAAGTGGAGCGGACTTAAGTGGGGCTGATTTAAGTGAGGCGGACTTAAGTGGGGCAAATCTGAGCCATGCGAACCTCAGCTATACAGACCTCTCTCGTGCGAACCTGTTTCGGGCTGACTTGATTGATGCTCGTTTGCATCAAACTAAATTGAATGGGGCTAATCTCAAGCATACTTTGGTCAAAGATACTTACTTTGCTCAAGTCGTGGGTCTATCCCCGGATTTGACCATTGCCCTCAAAAATCAAGGGGCAATCTTGGAAACTGCGGCTTAATCATGTTCAGCAAATTAATTTAAAATTTTGCAGGACTTACGCAGCTACTCCAAATTTTATTGGTGCGTTTTATTGATGCGTTACGCTCAAAAGCTTCTGGATTCCCGCCTTCGCGGGAATGACAGATGGCTTTATAAACGGGTGCGTGAGAACCAGATTTGGTATTATTGGTGCGTTACGCTGCCGCTAACACACCCTACAGAGCGTTGCGTAAGTCCGGTTAATTTTTTAATTTTAAATTTTACTTGCGACTGAGGCGGCTGCCCTGGCGACAAACCAAATCGTAGTCACAATATTGACAAGCATCTCGTTTATGGTCTGGGTCTACGGGGTAGTGACCTTGTTGCAGCCGTCTTTTCACGTTTTCGGCAAACTCTGCCAAGGCCGTATCATCGATCGCATCGATCGCCACTTCTTTTAAAATTGTCCCTTTGGTTAGGGAGTAATAGTAAGCATTGGTGACAGGTTGCCCAGGAAATAATTCCTTGGCCGCAACTTGTACATATAACGGCAACTGAATATCCAGCTTGGCTTGACCGTTGGCATCTTTTGCCCCTTTGGGGGGAGAGGAACTGGTTTTATAATCCACGATCGCCAATCCTTCGGGAGTACGATCCACTCGGTCTAGGCTGCCTTTAACTTTCAGACCATACCAAGTGCCGGTAAATTTTTTTTCCGCCGCCAGAATTTCTGTATTTTCCTGGAGAAAATCTGGTGCGGATACTGCCCGGTGTAATACGGTTAAATGCTCTTGACGGCGGGCTTTCCAACCGGGCAACGGGGGCAATTTATCTAAATGTTCGGCTTTTTCCGCCTCTGAAAACGCGGTTTCTAAGTGTTCGATCGCCGTGGCGACAAAATTTTTACCCTCAGAAACCGTAGCCCATTTTACAGAAAGTTCTAGGGTTTTGTGGTAGAGTAGCCCGCGCAAACTGTTGCTAAGTTCTTCTTCCGCTTCCTCTAGGTCGAGTAAATGTAACTGCTTGTGGCTAAACCATTTGAAGGGACATTGACCCAGGTTCGTCAGTTGAGAGGCGCTAAATTCCCATTCGTCTGGATCTAAGCCGATCGCGATCGCCCCATCATACTCATCCGGGGCTTGGCTGCTTTCTCGGCGTTTCTCCACAGTCCAACAATGATAAGCATGGTTCAGAACCGGATCGGCTTCCGGGGCGTTTCGGGAAACGCCTATACTTTGTAGGTCGCCAACCGCAGCAACCGCAATAGCCCCTAACTCAACTTGTCGAGAAAGTTGGACGCTGGCTACAGGCAAGGGCGGGGCGGCTTCTACTTCCAAACCTAATCTAGCAATGTAAGGACTGGGCAACATTGGCGTTGAACCCTGAGTTTGAGGATAGGAAAAAATCACATTTTGGGCAGCAGTTTTCAGGCAGGCATAAAAATTCAGGGCTTCTCTTTGGGCAGTTTCCATCGCATTAGCCAGAGGAATGCCCCTTTGCCGCAACAATTGGCGATCGCGAAAATCCAAAACCGGACTATCCACCACAGGGGCAGGCAAAATTCCCTCCGCCATTCCCAACACAAACACCGATTGATACTCAGTTCCCACCAAAGAAGCGGGAGTATGTAATTCTACGCCGCCGCGTCCGGGGGCCGCAGGCACCATCAACAATGCCATTAGCTGAGAAATTTCTTGAATAAACTCTTCAATGGTCAAGATTTCTGTTTCTGGTTTTGACAGATGCACCAATCCTTCCTGAAACTGATAATATGCCACCGCCTCCCGCGCCCATCTTGCCGCCCGTTTCCGCAGATTAAAAGCTTTGAAAATATTCTGTAAACGTGCTACCCAATTATCTCTAGTATCCTGACTTGGCCAAGATAATATCGATAAATCCACCGATAAATCTACCGCTTGACTGGTGGAAACCTTTTCATCCCCTTTCGGCTGAAGAATTTCTTGCCACTTTTTCAGTCCAGAGGGATGCATTTTCCGCGCCCTGACCCAACATTCTGGGGGTAAACCAGAACATAAGGGATGAGTTAACAGTTTTGCGGTCGGTTCAAAGGGCAAATCAGCGATCGCCACCTGACCCAAAGTTTCGATCCAATTACCTAAACGAGTGGCGGTTAAAGGAATAGAATACAAAGCCCGAATCGGCAAATCGTATTCCCAGGCAATGTCCAAAATCATTGGCCCATAAATCTTTTCATCCCGTGCCACGATCGCGATTTGATTACTGGGTACTTTTTGTAATAACTGTTCTTTAACTAGGGCTAAAATCCCCCGCACTTCTGCTTCTAAATGGGGATAAGCATAAACTTTTGCCGGATTTGACTCTGTTGGTTCCGATGATTCCGATGGTTCCGAGTCACTCAGCCCTAAAAATTTCTGGGATAAATATTTGCCCGGATGGTTGGGGTTTTGATGGTTAGTAATTGCCGCGACTTCCTGGACAATTTCATCATTTTTAACATCATTTTTAACATCATTTTCTACATCATGTTTAATCTGCCATCCCCGTTCTTGCAGCCACGCTATAGCAGTAAGTTGGTTTTCTGAAAATAAGGGATGATTCACCACCGGCAAAAACCACACAGAGCGATCGCCCGCTACCGCATCCACAAATTGCAATTGATCCATCAGGGGGAAATCATAGCCATAAACCAGCAAAGATTGCCGTATGGGATTTAATTGCGAAGCAAACCATAAAATTTCTGCCGATTCCAGCAGTTTTTTCTCTCTCAACCGTTGCTGATATATTTCAGCTAAATTCACCAAAGGCTGAAACCGTCCTGGCAGTTCAATATGTTTTTGGGAGGGTGGGGTATTTTCTTGCCAATTCCCCATTCTCAGCAGTTCTTTTAAAGTAGGTGCAACTTTACGAGTGGTTCCCTCAACATCTGTAGTGGATAGCACTTCACTAACTGTCTGTCGTAAATAGCGGTGTGCGGTCAGAAGGGGAACTTCGGCAAATTGATTTTTACCGATAATTTGTTTCGCCAAATTTTCCAGAGAAAAATGAGCCACAGAAAGCGATCGCGCCGCTTGTGGGGTCGGCGTCATCACGCTGATTTGGCGATTCCGCGAAAGCGGACGCTCTTGCGAATCGCTCGCTAATTTTTTCGCCTCTGCCAAAGGATAGGCATGAGTATAGATCACCCGATTCATATTATTTGTTGTTGGTTGTTAGTTGTTGGTTGGTTGTTGTTAGTTGGGGTGTAATTGATAATTGATAATTGATAATTGATAATTGATAGTGCGATTCGTTCACGCGGAAAGCGGAAGGCAAAAGCCTGAAACGTGCGCGTGGTCTAGGTTAGGCCATCCTAACCTAGATAACTTTCAGGATGTGTAGGATA
>JAABRM010000070.1 GCA_011390955.1 Oscillatoriales cyanobacterium
CGGTGCCGGTAGAGGTGGAGATATTACCCTGACTGTAAATGGCAGCGGCAATATTGAGGTTAAAAGTTTGCTGGCTGGGTCTTCAACAGGGGATGGGGGCAATATTTCTTTAACGACAGAAAATGGGAATATTACTACTAAAGACAACTTTTGGTCTAGCGCATACGGTGCCGGTAGAGGTGGAGAAATTACCCTCAGCACTGGCAGCGGTATTATTACCACTGCCGGAGCTTTATATGCTCACTCTCAATCCGGGGATGGGGGCAATATTTCTTTAACTACTCATAATGGGAATATTACTACCCAAGACCTTCGGTCTAACTCCTACGGTGCCGGTAGAGGTGGAGATATTACCCTGACTGTAAATGGCAGCGGCAATATTGAGGTTAAAAGTTTGCTGGCTGGGTCTTCAACAGGGGATGGGGGCAATATTTCTTTAACGACAGAAAATGGGGATATTACTACTAAAGACTACTTTTGGTCTAACTCCTACGGTGCCGGTAGAGGTGGAGATATTACCCTCAGCACTGGCAGCGGTATTATTAATATCAGTGCGGGAGTTTTTAATGCTCATTCTGAATCCGGGGATGGGGGCAATATTTCTCTAACGGCTGATGAAATTGATTTGGGAGGAAGTCTCTTTAGTTCCGATCCGGGCATTCTGCTACTTCAGCCAGCTACCACTACTCAATCGATTGAAATTGGCGGAAGTATTACCTCTGATAATCTGGATTTGACTGCTACAGAATTAGCCTATATTCAAGACGGTTTTAGTGCGATTAATATTGGACGTTCTGATGGTAGCGGCACTATTAATATAGATACCAATGGGTTTTCTCCCACTGACCCAGTAACGGCGCGATCGCCCAATGGTGAAATTATAGTAAACAGACCAATTACCGCCACCGATAATGCCTCAGTCACTCTCAACGGTGCCACGACTTTGAATGCGGACATAGCCACGAATAATCAAAATATCACTATTACTAATAACACGATGCTTGGTGCCGATGCTTCCCTGAATAGTGGCAACGGGAATATCAATATTCAAGGAACCATTGATGGGGCGACAAGTCTCACTTTAAATGCTGGTACTGGCAACATCAATATTAATGGTGCCGTAGGCAGCAGCACCCCCTTAAGTAGTTTGACCACCACGGGATTTACTACCATTAATGGCCATGTCACTACCACCGGCACACAAACTTATAATAGTGATGTCAATTTGGTTAATACCAACCCACAAATCACGGCTGGGGAATTGGATTTATTCGGTAAATTTTCCGGTAGTGGCAACCTCGTTATTCAACCAGAAATCCCTGAACAAGCAATTGAACTCGGTGGCAATAATTTCTCAACTGCTTTAGATTTAACCGAGGCAGAAATGCAATCAATTAATGAATTTGATGCGGTGACAATTGGTCGGATAGGTGACAGCGGAACTATTAATGTTGCCGGAGAAATTAATTTAATTAACCAGAATTTTGCCCTAACCATCCAAGGGGGTCAGTTAAGTTTTAATAACGGCATTACCCTGGGTGAAAATGGGGTTTTAACTCTGAATACTGGCAGCGTCACCAGTCCCAGTAGTGGCACGGATATCGCGATCGCGGGTAATGGCAGCTTATTCTTAGATGTATCCGGTGATGTGGGGGAATCCTTAAATCCTTTGGTGACAAATATTAGCGATTTAAATATCAAAAATGTCTCAGGCAACCTATTCCTCGATAATGGTCAAACCCTGAATTTAGATTTGGTCAGCATTAACGAAAACTTGGACTTGAGAGTGGATGGGAATATTACCGATAGTGCCTTGGTATCAGTGGCGGGAAATAGCAGTTTTACCACCACCCTCGATGATGCCACAATTACATTAGATATGCTATCATCGAATGGTTTAATTAGTCTGAATACAACGGGAAATAATGGTGATGCCACTGTAATTAATGCCACGGATATAAACTTGGCAGATTCTCACATTGGTGGTCAGCTAAATGTCACCGCAACTACTGGCGGCATTTCTACCAGTGGCAATATTACCGCTGGGTCAGATATTACCTTGACGGGGGATACAATTTCTCTGAATGATGCTATCACTAGCCCCGGTAATCTGATGCTGCAACCATTTAACGGGAATACCTCTATTGATATTGGTGGTGAAACCGGAATGTTTAATATTTCTGCTACTGAAATAGCTAATTTGTCCGATGGATTTAGCAGCATTACGATTGGCCATAGTCAGGGAACGGGAACGGTAAATATTAATAGTGTTAGCTTTACCGATCCGATAAGAATTGAGTCGGGAACTGGTCAGTTAACAGTAAACGGGAAAATCACTGGCACCGATAACGCTGCGGTGACGCTTAATAGCAACAATATTGTCTTGAATGCGGGGATTACTACGAATAATCAAAACATTACCCTGGGTGGCAATACGACCCTGGGAAACCCGATCGCTTTAGATAGTGGCACAGGTGGGGGAAATATTGCTTTTCAAGGCACCATTGATGGCAACCAAGACCTGACTTTAAATGCGGGAACTGGTGCGATTTCTTTTAGTGGTGCTATTGGGGCAACAACACCTTTAAATGGTCTCACAGTTAATAGTGCAGTTAACAGTGGAATGCAGGCAACGGCTAATCGTATTGAACTTAAAGGCGATGTGACTGCTAATGGAGCAAATTTAATTTTAAGTGCGAATAATCAGTTAACCACAAATAACATTACAACTGGTGGCGGTGAGATTGGTTTAACCAATCAGACTGGTAATGTCACTATAGGCAATCTGGATAGTTCTAATTCTGGTGGTGCTGGGGGTGTAATTACTGTGAATAGTCCGGGCGGAGTTGTGACGATAAAAAATTTAACTTCTACCGGAACCACTGGGGGAAATATCACCGTTCAGGCATTAACAAGTATTACTACAGGGGATATTGATAGTAGCGGCACAGTGGGAAATGGTGGTAATGTTTTGCTCGACCCAGAAAACGATATTCAAGTCGGATTTATTAATGCCCAGGGTGGGCAGAGTGGCAGTGGTGGCAATTTGGATATTGCTACTGGACGCTTTTTCCGATCTACGAATACTTTTACTGACCAAAATGGCCAAATTGCCAGTATTTCTACAGCCGGGGGTACGGGTGGTGGCAATATCACTCTGACTCACGATGGTGGCAACCAAAACACCCCTTTTGTGGTGGGAGATGCCAGCACTAATGGTACGGCTGGAGCGATTACTACGGGCGCGGATAATATCATTCCTTCGGGGTCATCGTTCCCTGGTTCATTGACACAGGGCAATATTCAGTTGATTACCGCTGACGTGGAAACCCCGGTGACTGAAACTCCCGTTGATGAGACTCCGGTGGCTGAAACTTTAGTCGGAGCAGAGGGAGCCGACGAGCCAGCAGAAAATACCGCGATCGCACCTACAGAAAATTCCGCGATCGCTCCTACAGAAAATCCCGCGATCGCCCCTAGCGCACCTACAGAAAACTCCGCGATCGCACCTACAGAAAATCCCGCGATCGCCCCTAGCGCACCTACAGAAAACTCCGCGATCGCACCTACAGAAAATCCCGCGATCGCCCCTAGCGCACCTACAGAAAACTCCGCGATCGCACCTACAGAAAATCCCGCGATCGCCCCTAGCGCACCTACAGAAAATCCCGCGATCGCCCCTAGCGCCCCTACAGAAAATCCCGCGATCGCCCCTACAGAAAATCCCGCGATCGCACTTACAGAAAATCCCGCGATCGCCCCTACAGAAAATCCCGCGATCGCACCTATAGAAAATTCTGCGATCGCACCTATAGAAAATTCTGCGATCGCACCTATAGAAAATTCGACAATACCAATAGGAAATCTGGCAACAAATACCCTGCCAACTGTGCAAGTAAATCCACCGATTTTTGAGCGGCCAGAACTGCGATTAAACCCAGAAACAGCAGGGGCGATCGGCACCAGCTTGGAAGTAGCGACAGAAACAGAAAAAACTGAACAAGAAAATATCCGTCAGATCAAACCAGAAAATCTGGTGACTCCTCAACAAGTTGCCATTGTCGATCCAGCCGTTGAAGAAATTGAAACCAGCTTTAACCAAGCATTTACAACCTATACCGGACAGTCGAAAACTACTCCCAGCATCAGCCTGCCGCAAGCCCAAAATATGATGCATCAAATTGAGTCGGAAACTGGGGTAAAACCGGCGTTATTATATGTTCGTTTTGCCCCTACTTCTTTAGAAGGCAATACAGACAATGATCCCCTGGAATTAGTATTAGTTACTGCCGATGGAACTCCGGTGAGAAAAGTGCTGACCGTGACTCGTGCTGAAGTGATAGCCACTGCCAATAATTTTATCGGTTATATCACCTCGCCGAAATATCGTAACCGCACGATCTATTTACAACCATCCCAACAACTGTATCAGTGGTTAATTGCTCCATTACAAGAAGATTTACAGCATAAAGGAATCCATAACATTGCCTTTATTATGGATCGAGGTTTGCGGACTTTGCCAGTGGCAGCACTCCATGATGGAGGACATTTCCTAGTAGAAAATTATAGTGTAGGTCTGATGCCTTCGCTGAGTTTAACCGATACTCGCTATCAGAATATCCAAAATGCCTCGGTATTAGCAATGGGCGCTAGTGAATTTTCTGATTTGGGGGATTTACCTGCGGTTCCCATAGAACTGCAAACCATTACCAACCAAATTCGTCACGGAAAGGCTTTTCTTAATGAAGACTTTACCTTCAATAATATCCAAGAACAATATGCCCAGAAACAATATCCGATTGTTCATATAGCCACTCATGGGGAATTTAACCCAGGGGATTTGCACAATTCATATATTCAGCTATGGGATCAAAAGTTGCATCTAGATGATATTCGTCAGTTAGGATTTACTAATCCTCCGGTGGAGTTATTAGTGTTGTCTGCTTGCCGCACCGCAGTCGGTTCCCCAGAAGCAGAATTAGGCTTTGCTGGGTTGGCTTTACAAGCAGGAGTGAAAACGGCGATCGCCTCTCTTTGGTATGTCAGTGACGAGGGTACATTTGGCCTAATGACTGAATTTTATAACCAGCTAAGTATTGCCCCAATTAAAGCGGAAGCCATGCGACAAGCCCAGTTATCAATGATTAACGGTAATGTGGCAATTGAAGGGGGTCAATTACGCGGTTCTCGTGGGTCTTATGCGTTACCAGAATCTTTGCAGAACATGGAAAATCACAAGTTAACTCATCCTTATTATTGGTCAGCATTTACCTTAATTGGTAGCCCTTGGTAGACCAGAGATAGGCTTTCCCAGAAATCGGGCTTTCCCAGAAACCGGGTTTCTATGAGAGTTGTTGGTTGGTGGCAAAGGTTGTTTAAAGAAACCCGGTTTCTCCCCCCCCCAGGGACAAGAAACCGGGTTTCTTTAAGCAATGTCTGCCTCCCCACCGGCCCTTACATAGAAACCCGGTTTCTAACCGCTTCAGGTGTTGGGGCTGCTTGACTTCGACAAACAAGAAACCGGGTTTCTATGACATTTGTTGGTTGGTGGCAAAGGTTAACGCAAGAAACCCGGTTTCTCACCCCCCAGGGACAAGAAACCGGGTTTCTGCGTAAACTTTTCGCTTTTAGCAGAGATTTAGTTAAGCAACCCGGTTTCTAACCTCTCCCGGTTTCTGCGCCCCGCAAAATAAACTCCGCGATCGCTAAATCAACCGGCGTTGTCACCTTTAAATTAGTCTCTTCTCCAGCCACAATTTTTACTGGTAAACCGCACTTTTCAAATAACGCCGCATCATCGGTGACTTCCCAACCGTTTTGTCGCCCGCGATCGTGACATTCTTTTAATAATTTCACTTCAAAACCTTGGGGAGTTTGGGCAGCCCATAAGTGGCTGCGGTCAGGGGTATCCACAATTACATCCCGGTCATCGACTACTTTAATCGTATCTTTCACCGGAATCGCCGCAATTAAACCGGGACATTGGCGCAAAACAGTCGCACAGCGATCGAATAAGCCCGGACTGGCCAAACACCGCGCCCCATCGTGAATTAACACCCATTGGGCGGTTTCCGGCAGGGCTTGCAAGCCGTTATACACCGACTCTTGGCGGGTGGCACCGCCGCGAATCAGTTTTACCGGCTTGGTCAGGGATAGACTGGCCAAAATTTCCTGAAAATCCGGTTCATCCTCCGGTTGACCCATAATCCCAATCCAGGTAATTTGCTCGGAAGCCTCCGCAGCTTTTAAGGTCCAAGCCAAAATCGGTCGATCCAGTAACTTCAGCAGTAATTTATTGCGGTTACTGCCCATCCGCCGTCCCATCCCCGCAGCGGGAATTAATAAATGCACAGCGATTCCTCAAAAGCAAAACTATCACGATCAATATATCAATACAGAATTCGCTTAAAATGTAACCGATCAGTCGGAAAAACCTATATCAGATGCGAATACTAGCCCTTGTCCCTGGCGGGATTGGCGATCAAATTCTATTTCTGCCAACGATACAAGATATCAAGCAATTTTACCCCAACGCTCACATTGACGTGGTTGTGGAACCGCGATCGCTGGGCGCTTACAGGGTATGCAAGCATTTCCATGACAAGTCTCTCAGACCGATTAAGTTCGATTTCAAAGATCGAAACAGTCTGGCAGATTTTGCCAACTTGCTGGGGATATTGCGTGATGGAGAATACGATGCTGTCATTTCTTTAGGACAGCGGTGGGCGGTGGGGTTTCTCCTGTGGTTGACGGGAATTCCCACCCGCGTTGGTTATGCCGAAGGAGGCAGCGATCGCTTCCTAACCAACCCGGTGCCCCTAAAAACGGAACAATATGCAGCGGCAATGTATCACGATTTGCTGCAAGGTTTTGACATTACCTGTCCCACCCCTGAATTGTCGGTGACTTTGCTCAAAGAGGATCTCAAATGGGCGGAAACCCAACAAAAGACCTTGGGAATTGCGGAAACTGGCTATATTTTAATTCATGGCGGTTCTAGCCAATTGGCTTTAACCAAAGGATTAAATAAAATTTATCCCGTGAAAAATTGGCTAGAGATTTTGCAAAAGTTGCAGCAATCTCAACCCCAATTACCGATAGTCGTGGTCAAAGGCCCGGAAGATGAACAATTTGTCAATCAACTGGTGAAATCTTTGCCCGGAATTAAGGTAATTTCGCCCCCAGATATCGGTAAATTAGCCGCTACGATCGCTGGGGCTAATTTAATGATATGTACCGATAGTGCGCCCATGCACCTCGCGGTAGCGGTAAAAACTTACACTGTGGCCCTCTTTGGCCCCACTGACCCCAGTAAACTTTTGCCCAAAAATGAGCGGTTTGTGGCCATTAAATCTCCTACGGATAATATGGCTGATATTCCGCCAAAAACTGTCTTGCAAAAGATTTTAGGCGGTTAAAATTCATCCCCCAAAAACCGGGTTTATAACTCAATAAACCCGGTTTATTTTTGTTTTTTAATAAAAATGTAGGGTGTGTTAGGCTGGCGACAAACTTTGGGATAAACAATTAACCTATATTCCAGCCGTAACGCACCAATCGCAAGCTTTTCCCAAAAAACCATAAAAATGTAGGGTGTGTTAGGCTGGCGACAAATTTTGACATAAAAAATTAACCTATATTCCAGCCGTAACGCACCACTGGCAAGCTTTTCCCAAAAAAACAAAATCAAATATAAACCCGGTATTTTTTGGGTTAACTTTTGCCAAAAAAAATGGTGCGTTACGGCTGGAATAGAAGTTAATTGTTTATGCCTTAAACTACTTGCCAGCCTAACACACCCTACATTTTGCTACATTTTGCTTTGCAAAAAAAATGGTGCGTTACGGCTGGAATAGAAGTTAATTGTTTATGCCTTAAACTACTTGCCAGCCTAACACACCCTACATTTTTATAAACTACATTTTTATAAACGGGTTTTGACAAATTTGGTATAATATATTGATAATAGCCCGATGTCGGAGGCGCGATGATGACTACAACCATAGAAAAACCCCAAGTCCTGAGTTTAGAAGATTTTTTAACCCAGCCAGAAACTAAACCTGCTAGTGAGTATTTCAACGGGAAAATCACCCAAAAACCCATGCCCAAAGGAAAACATAGTGTTTTACAAGTTGAACTTGCATCGGCAATTAATCAACAAGCTAAACCTAACAAATTAGCTTATGCTTTGACGGAGTTGAGATGTACATTTGCCGGACGTTCTATTGTGCCAGATATTGCCGTGATTCGTTGGGAGAATTTGCCCAGGGATGAAGATGGGGAAATAAGCGATCGCTTTAATAGGCATCCTGATTGGGTAATTGAAATTTTATCTCAGGATCAACCCATGACATTAGTGATGGAAAAAATTCTGTTTTGTTTACAACAGGGCACAGAATTAGGTTGGCTGATCGACCCTCAGACAAAATCGATTACGATTTTTCAGTCGAGTAGTTTGCCTAAAATTTACCTGGCTGCCAATAATGAGATGGAACCGTTAACAATGCTGGCAGGTTTAGATGAATATCATTTATCAGTCCAAGATATTTTTACTTGGCTAAAAGTTTAGATTTTCCAGAAACCGGGTTTCTTTGAGTTAACCTTGGCGAAAAACCCCAAATAAAATAGAAACCCGGTTTCTTTTTGTTCCTTGAGTTAACCTTTGTGAAAAACCCCAAATAAAATAGAAACCCGGTTTCTTTTTGTTCCTTGAGTTAACCTTTGTGAAAAACCTCAGAAACCGGGTTTCTTGCGTTAACCTTTGCCAAAAACCCCAAATAAAATAGAAACCCGGTTTCTTTTTATTTCTTGCGTTAACCTTAGCCCCCAGAAAAACTGTGGTGCGTTACGGCTGGAATAAACGTTAATTGTTTATGTCAAAGTTTGTTGCCAGCCTAACACACCCTACATACTACCGCAGTCAAGCCTTATTGAATAAACCGGATAACCAGATTGAAGGGTGATAAGCCTGACGACATAGCTCCGCTTACCGCACACAGAAAAAGCGCGATCGCCTCCCCTGAACTCAGAAACCGGGTTTTTTTGGTTCCACGGTAGGGGCGAATGGCCATTCGCCCCTACATATTCACAACAGAAACCCGGTTTCTTTGCTTCGAGGGACAGAAACCTGGTTTCTTTGCTTGGGATAAAAAAGCGCGATCGCTTTTCATCAGTCACTTTTCCTGAAAAATATCCGACAAATTTCGATAACCACTAATCACGCGCACAATTTCAATGCCGTCTTCAATTACCTGATAAAAAATAATATAACCCATTAATGGAATCCCTCGTAGATTCTGACTAAATTGAGAGTAAGAACGTCCCAAATAGGGAAACCGGGCTAACTGCTGACATTTTTTGTTAAAACCCTCAACAAAAAGCTCTCCAGCTTCGACATTTTTCTCCAGAAAGTAACTAGAAATTTCTTCTAAATCCCTACTGGCAGCAACCGTGATGAGAAAACGGTTCATGCCTGTACCTCTTTGGCTAATTTAACTTTTTCTCTCAATCGAGCAATCACTGCTTCTCCATCCAAAGACTCTCCGCGTTTTGACTGCTCTAATCCTTCCTCTATTTTCTGGCGCGTTTGTGCCAGCCAAGCTAAGTATTCTGGATTTTCTGTTGACTCATTGAATGAAATTTCATCGGTGAGAAGTATTAATGCGGTATTTATAGCAGCTTCCAATGAAGGATACCGACCTTGTTGTACTAATCGTTCCAAGACTTGCGTTTGTTCTTGACTTAATGTAATTTGCATCACGGTTATCTCCTTTTTCTAAATTCCTATCAATTGTTCAGGCATATCTATATTGGTATTATAAGGGTTTTGAGTTCGAGCGGGAGGAAAGTCGATTCTCGCGCCTCCCGTCCTCCCAAAAAAAAGCGATTCCCTCGCCCGATCTGGGCGATCGCTTACCCTGAACCCAGAAACCGGGTTTCTTTCTCGCTTTCACAGTAGGGGCGAATGGCCATTCGCCCCTACATATTCACAGAAGAAACCCGGTTATTTCGGGGACAAAAAAGCGTGCTTGCCTGACGGCATAGCTCCGCTTACCGCACACCGCCCAGAAACCGGGTAATTAACGTTAACCTTTGCCAAAAACCCCAAAAAAAATAGAAACCCGGTTTCTTTTTGTTCCTTGAGTTAACCTTTGCCCCCAAAAAAATGGTGCGTTACGGCTGGAATAGCAGTTAATTTTTTACAAAAAAGTTAACTGCCAGCCTTTAGCGTAGCCATGCCGTAGACGCGAAGCGGCTTCCCCCTTGGGTAGGCTATACGCACCCTACATTTTGCTAAGATATATCTTATGTTTATCTTGCTTAAAAATTATGAAACGGGATAAGTATATCTATCTACATGGTTTTGCCTCTTCTCCCCACGGGGGAAAAGCGGAGTATTTCCGCCAAAGCTTTGGCGAATTGTCAATTGACATCAAAACTCCTGATTTGAATCAAGGGGATTTTTTTAATCTCACCTTAACCAGACAATTAAATTTGATTAAAACCGAATATTTTGATGAAATATCTATCTCAGCCACACCGGACAAAACTATCAATAGCTTACCAGAAATTACCTTAATTGGTTCTAGTTTTGGCGGATTGACTTCGGCGATTTTAGCTCAACATAATTTTCAGATAAAACGCTTAGTTTTACTAGCCCCCGCTTTCCAATTTCACCGGCATTTATCTCGCTTGTTGGGAGAGGCAGCCATGCAGCAATGGCAAAGGGATGGATTTGGGCTATTTCCCCATTACGGGGAAAACCGGGATTTGCCCCTCAGCTATCGATTTTGGGTTGATTTACTCCAGTATCAAAATGAACAGTTTTCTAGAGAAATTCCTACTTTAATTTTTCATGGGATTCACGATGAAGTAATTCCCATTGAGTCGAGTCGATCTTTTGCCAGCGATCGCCCCTGGGTAAAACTGCAAGAACTCGACAGCGATCATGGGTTGACCAATGTTTTGCCCACTCTCTGGCAAGGGATTCAAGACTTTTGTCAAATTTAATGATTCTTTAAGAGGTTTATCATAATTTTCCAGATAAAATAAAAGGAGAAAAAGTCTATTTGGGTTAGCCATAATATCAGCGATCGCCCTTAGTCTAATTCCGGCAATTCCGGCAATGTATCAAAAGAGAGATTTGTGGATAAACAGTAAACAAATCTAGGAGAGGGGTTTGGGGGTGAGGGAAAAACGGTGGGATGTCCCTAATTATTTCTCTCTCTTACTCCCGATAAATCAATAGGTAAAACAGGGGGTTGATTATGTCAATGATAAGAATTATGTTGGTTTTATATATGTTTCTACCAATTAAAAATGAGATGGTAGCTCAGATACTTTTATGCCAAATTTATGGAATGTATCAGATGAAATATGCGTTGAAAAATGCTGGGGAAGAAGAGGAAGAGGAAATCGAACGAAAATTGCGGCGATCGTTCTGGCTAGACCCCAGTAGTCCCGCTACTAATGCATATTTGGGGCTGTTTTGTAATTCTCCCATATTTATCAGTCATCGACAGGGGGATAAAATTAGCAATAAATCCTTTACACTGGTGGGAGAAACTATTCCTAATGGCAGGGTTTATTTAGAAGTAAAATCAGGTATGCCAGTGTTGTTGGGGTTAATCAAACTCACGGACGAGACTTTAATCGCTACCTGGGTTGATGCCGATGAAACGGGAAAATTCCAGGTAGAAATCACGGCAACAGACCCGCTGCCAAAAACTCGCTATTATGTTTCTGCCACTCTGGTTAGCGATCGGCTTCCAGAAGTTACCCGGATGACACTAATTGCTATGTAGATGTTTAGATGGTTTAAAGAGATTCAAATAATGAAGTTGATGAGTAATAGCTTAATTTTGCTGGGTACTTTATGGCAAATTAATGCGGGATTGGTTTATGGACAAGAGTCAGTAGAATTGATTCCGTTAGCAGAAGATTTGTCCCAGGAAACGGAGACTATTCCAGAGGCGATTCCCTTGAGGGATCCGCTTCGCGGAATCGCCCAAGAAGCACCAGATCCAGTTCCCGTCCCCGTCCCCGAACCGGGAACACCGCGACGAAGTTCTACATTACATCGGCAAAGCGGTTCAGAAGAGGTGTTTCGACCCCAAAGAGTGCCTTTGCGTTCTCAAAGTATCCAAAGAGAACAACAAAAACCCCCGGCAGCATCCCCAGGGGTGAGTATTATGAACCCCTCTGGTTATGGGTCGTCTTGGGGCAGGGCAGGAGTTGGGTTAGGAGTCCAAGAACGCACCCGGTTTACGGAAGATGCGGATGGGGTGATGGGATTGGGGATTGGATTTGGTAATCCCGTCAAAACCGTTGGAGTTAGTTTGGGCATTACGGCAACTGATTTATGGGGAGATACTTTTCAGGATGGTACGGTCAGCGTGAAATTACATCGGCGTTTACCTTACGATATGAGTGTGGCTGCGGGAGTCCAAGGGGCAATCCGTTGGGGGGAAACCGACGGAGGGCGATCGCTTTATGGGGTGGTGACGAAACGGTTTATTTTCGATCGCGATTCTTCGGAGTTGTTTAATCAGCTTCATGTATCTTTGGGAGTTGGCAGCGGTCAATTTCGCACGGAGGATCGGATTAATAATGATGAAGGAACCGTGGGGGTATTTGGTTCAATGTCCCTGCGGATTAATCAACCCGTCAGCGCGATCGCGGAATGGACTGGTCAAGACATGACCGTGGGCCTTTCCATTGCCCCATTTAAAAATATTCCCGTAGTGATTTCTCCTGCCTTAACGGATATTACTGGAAGTGCGGGAGATGGCACGCGATTTATTTTAGGAGTTGGTTATGGGTTTTCTTTGCCCACAAATTTCTAAATAGCCGATTTTCCATATTTTATAGTCCCTATTTTCCAAGGTGAAATATCTGCCAATGAATCAACGATTTTTTCAAATATCTCAGATATTATTAGCGATCGCCTGGGTTTTAATTGTGGCAAAACCTGGGATAACTCAAACTGGCAATCAGTCCGATATTACTGGGCCGACCACAGACGCGATCGTTCCGGTTGCCCCACCCCCTTCAGATAGTCAGCTTATATTGCCTTCTTCTCTACCAGCGTCAGAAGATAGCAATATACAACCGACAACTGACGAACAATTACCGACAACTGACGAACAATTACCGACAACGGAGCCACCTTTACCGACAACGGAGCCACCTTTATCGACAACGGAGCCACCTTTATCGACAACGGAGCCACCTTTATCGACAACGGAGCCACCTTTATCGACAACGGAGCCACCTTTATCGACAACGGAGCCACCTTTATCGACAACGGGCGAACAATTACCCCCACAGGGGGGACAATTACCTCCACCGGGAGGACAATTACCTCCACGCGATCGCAATATGCCATTAGAACCTTTTCAATCTCAAGGTTTTCATCAGCCACCACCTCCAGGGGGGCCACCGCATCAAATGAGTAATCGACCGGGAGAAAAACCCGGTCAAGAAAGACCGGGACAGGAAATGCCCAGAGGTTCACAACAGGTCGATCGCCCTGCTTATGAAGCACAATTACAACAAGTGGATGTGGATATAGCGGTTCAGTTAATTGAAGAATATCAAGCGGTAGAATTTAGCGATTATTTAGATTTGGATCTGTTTGGTAAAGCCCCTTCTTTTGATGAAATTTCCGCTACCTTGTACGACCTGTGGCAAGTCACGGGACAAAAATCCGCATTTATTTATGTTTCTTCCAGTGAGAGTCAACTGGATTTATTTACGGTCGTCCCCAGTCCTGATGGCAGAATAGAAAATACCGCACAACTGTTAGCTTCAACTCGGCCCATCCCAGGGGTAATAGTCGCCCAGACTCAAGGCCCAGTTCAACATATACAATTGCCAGAAGTGAAGGGTCAAGAACTGCGTGAAACCATCCAACAATTTAAGAATGAAATTACCGATCCAAGATATCGGCGATCGCAGAAATATCTGGAAAATGCTCAAAAACTTTATCAAACCCTGATTGCCCCAATAGAAGCCCAATTACAAGCAGAAGGCATTGATATTATAGTCCTATCAATGGACTCTGGCTTACGCAGTCTGCCCATTGCCGCATTGCATGATGGCAAACAGTTTTTAATTGAAAAATATGGCATTGCCCTAGTTCCCAGTTTTGGATTAACCGATGTCAGTTACGCTGACGTAAGAAATACCCCAATTCTAGCAATGGGCGCCTCAGAATTTACCGACCTAAACCCCTTACCCGCCGTTCCCATTGAACTAAACAATATTCTCAGAGATTCTTGGCAAGGAGAGTTATTTTTGAATCAAGAATTTACCGTAGATGAGTTTAAAACTGTGAATCAATCGCAACAATTTGGGATAATTCACTTAGCCACTCACGGAGAATTTAAAGCAGGCGACTTAAATCAATCTTATATCCAGTTTTATGACCGCAGAATGAACATGAGTGAACTCAAGACAATCGCCAATGAACTTGGCTGGAGTCAAGTCGAAAATCCCCCCATTGAACTATTAGTTTTATCCGCTTGCAAGACCGCCGTAGGTTCCCCCGAAGCGGAATTAGGTTTTGCCGGTTTAGCGGTACAAGCGGGAGTCAAATCAGCATTAGCTAGTTTATGGTATGTGAGTGATGCGGGCACTTTGGGATTGATGAGTGATTTTTATCAGGAATTAAGTGAAAACCCGATTAAATCCCAAGCATTGCGGGCGGCGCAAATTGCTATGATTAAAGGAGAAGTCCGGCTGGAAAATGGCCAATTAAGATTATCAAATGGGGAAATATTACCTCTTTCTGAAGAGTTAGCCGAACTGAGAAATATTAATTTATCTCATCCTTATTTTTGGTCAGCGTTTATGATGATTGGCAATTGGAATTAATTTGGTTATTTGTTGGTTGTTGGTTGTTGTTTGTTGGTTGTTGGTTGTTGTTTGTTGGAAAGTTGATTGTTGGAAAGTTGATTGCTCCTCTGCTCCTCTGCTCCTCTGCTCCTCTGCTCCTCTGCTCGATGGCGGCTCCTCCGCTCCTCTGCTCCGGGGCACCCGGATCGGGATCGCCCCTACAGCCAATCCTCTGCTCCTCAAACAACAAACAACAAACAACAATCAATAAATAACAAATAACAAATAACAAATAACAAGCCAGGTAAATTATGTGACAAAAAAAGCCGGTTTTTTCCCGAAACCCGGTTTCTAGTTACTTAGTAGATAGATAAAGGCGATCGGTGAGAACATAGACCGCTGTAAGCCAAAAATTCCTCTGGTTTAGCCTAGTTATAGGAACAGTTAAGAAAAGGTAAAAGGTACGGATAGACAAATTTAATTTATGTGCTATTCTTAGCGATCGATGTGGATTGATTTTTCTTGAGGAGTGTTCCATGAAAGCTAGATACTTTAAGACTCTTGTTGCTGCTTCTATCCTAAGCGTAGGATTGTTAGTTGGCTGTTCTAAGCCGCAAGAAGGCGTAAGCCCGACAGATACCAATGAAGCGGCACCGGCTGATAGCACCACAAGTCCGACCACTACCCCTGATGCCACCACAACTCCGCCCACTGGCACTGAAGGGATGGGCACTGATACCACCACAACTCCGCCCACTGGCACTGAAGGGATGGGCACTGATGCCACCACAACTCCGCCCACTGGCACTGAAGGGATGGGCACTGATACCACCACAACTCCGCCCACTGGCACTGAAGGGATGGGCACTGATGCTACCACCGCTCCCGAAGCTACTCCCGATGGGATGGGCACTGATGCTACCACCGCTCCCGAAGCTACTCCCGATGGGATGGGGACTGAAGGCACAACCCCAGAAAATAACCAATAATTTGTCAATTGATGATACAAAATATCGATAGTAATTAGTAGACAAAAACAATAGAGGCGTAAAAAATTCTGTCTCTATTTCTGTCTCTGTTTCTATCTCTATTTCTGTCTCTATTTTCAAAACGGCGGCATGAAAGATCGGAATTGGTTGTCGATCTTTACCCGCTGTTTTTTTGTGTGTTTTTTCTGAACTGATGTAAAATGTATTTTTTTCCTTTATTTAACTAAGATATTTAACTCAGATATTTAACTTAGATGCAAAGGGTCAACATCAATGCTAAGACTGACCCATTTCGGGCAATGCGATCGCAACTGTTCCAAGGGGGGCAATTCCACGGGAATTCCTGGGGCAAATTTGAGCAATATCTGCCACCGATAGCGATCGCCGATTCGCATAATTGGCGCTGGGGCAGGGCCGAGTAATTCAAAATCATCGGTCAATAAATCATCGGTAAATAAATCATCGGCTGTGGGTTCTATCGGTTCCCCAGGGTTAACTAATGTAGGGGTCAAGGGCGCTTGACCCTCGGTTAGTGGTTGACCTTTTCTGAAAATTTTTAAAATAGCCGCTAACCGTTCCGCAGTGGCGGCCACTTCTCCTTCATTGCCCCCAGTAATGCGGAGTAAAATTAATCGACCATAAGGGGGATAATTCAGGGCTGCCCGTTGCGCCAGTTCATTAGCAATAAATCCGTCCAAGTCATGCGATCGCACCGCCGAAATCACCGGATGGTCTGGGGTATAGGTTTGAATGATCGCTCGTCCTGGGTCGCGACCCCGACCGGTCCGACCCGCCACCTGAGTTAAAGTCTGAAAAGCCCGTTCCGACGCCCGATAATCCGATAAATTCAACAATCCATCCGCTGCCACCACCCCCACCAAAGTCACTTGGGGTAAGTCCAACCCCTTAGTCAACATTTGCGTACCAATTAATAGATCCGCTTCCCCTTGGGCAAAGCGAGAAATCAGGGCGCGGTGGGCGCCTTTGGTGCGCGTAGTATCGCTATCAAAGCGAATTAACCGCAACTGGGGAAAATGCTGCGCTAAATGTTGGGCAACTTTCTGGGTGCCGCTGCCAAAATGCTTAAAATAAGAAGAACCACATTCCGGGCAACGGGTCAAGGGCTCCTGAGTATAGCCGCAATAGTGACAGCGCAACAGTTCCGCCGCGTTTTCGTGGGGGTGATGATAGGCCAAGGAAACATCACAATGGGGACATTCCATCACATAGCCACAACTGCGACAGGAGATAAAACTGCTATGTCCCCGACGGTGGATAAATAAAATCCCTTGTTGCTTGGTTTCGATCAGATCGTTTAAAGCCTTTTGCAAAGACTGACTAAAAATTGTCCGGTTGCCTTGGCGCAATTCTTCGCGCATATCCACTATTTCAATGGGGGGCATGGCTTGCCCGTGAATGCGTTCTGGTAAGGAGACGTAATAAGTAGGAATGGCGGCGGTTTCTTGGGCTTCGGCGACTTGTACCCAACTTTCTAGGGAGGGAGTGGCAGAACCGAGGATGAGAGGACAGTTGACCAATTCCGCCCGCCATTGGGCGACGGTACGCGCATGATAACTTGGGGCGGGTTGGTCTTGTTTGTAGCTGTCGTCGAATTCTTCATCGAGAATAATCAGCCCTAGGTTGGGAAGGGGGGCAAAAATGGCCGATCGCGTGCCAATGACGATTTGCGGGGTGCCGGTGAGCATAACCCGCCAACTATCGTACCGTTCCCCGTCCGATAGTCCGCTATGATAAATCACGATTTGGTCGCCAAACCGCGCCCGGAAACGATCTGTGAGTTGTGGGGTGAGGCCAATTTCTGGGACGAGTACCAGGGCGGATTTTCCCTGGGCAAGAATCGGCGCGATCGCCTGCATATAGACTTCGGTTTTCCCGGAACCCGTCACCCCATGCAATAAAACCAGGGCAAATTGATGCAGAGATTGGATCAGTTCTAATGCCTGAGTTTGATAACGGGTCAAGGTTTTGGCTTGGTCGGGTTTCTGGGCCGGTTCTGCCAGAACGCGCAACCGTTCCTGAAGCGAAATAGCTACATAGCCTTTTTCTTCCAAGGCTTTGACCACGGAGGAACTGGTTTGACAAATTTGCAATAATTCGGTCATCCAGAGTTCTCCTCCCCGACGCCGCAAAATTTCCACTACTTCTTGCTGCCTGGGGGTGAGGTCATGGGATAGACCTTCTCCGATTAATGTCACCGCTTGGCGCATTTGCGCCCTAGGGGGTTTAGGGGATTCTAGATAACTTTCTACCCACCCCCGTTTGAGTAATTCTTTGAGTCCCGATGTGGCTTTGGGCACTTGGCGGCGGATATACTGCCAAGTATAGTCTCCGGTTTTGGCGCTTTGCAGTAAATTCAGGATTTGACGACCGGCTGCACTGAGGAAAATATCAGCCCCCGGAGGAATTTGCCCGCTGAGTCTAATCCGGCGTTGCGATCGCGCCAAAAGTCCTGGTGGCATAGCGGTGCGAATTACCTGGATTAAGGGAGTATAGTAATAAGCCGCTACTCGTTCCAGCAGTTGCCAATAACTCCGAGGGAAAAAACAGGCGACTACCACCTCTTCGACATTTTTGATCTGAGTCGCCGCTAAATCATCGGGTAATTTGTCCAGAAATTTAATCGCGATCGCGCCGATTTGCTGTGGACCAAAAGGCACGGATAAAATATCTCCTGGTTGCACCGATAAATCTGGAGGGATCCGATAAGTAAAGAGTTTTTCCTCCGTTCCCGGTGCATCGACCAACACAGAAATCCACTGCGGCTGAGGGCTGGGGTCGTGACGGACTTTGCCGAAATCGTAACTACCCCCAGGTTCTGCCACCCCCCAGGAAAGTAACGGTAATTCTGAGGTGTTGGTCTGGTAATTCATCGCGGACTATTAACCCTGTAGCTGAACATTCTAAATGTTAACATTTAGGATGTTTTTTTTGTTGGTTGTTGGTTATTTGTTATTGGTTGGTTGTTGGTTGTTGATAGTTGGTTGTTGATAGTTAATATTTGTCAGGAAATGTTGACTTTTAGGAAAAATTAAATATATTTTCGGAAATTTAGTTAAATAATAAGTATTATAACCGCTATAAATCTTGGATGTACTATAAGCAATATCAAGATTTTAATTAATATTAAAATTATTAGCAAAAATTTGGTGCAATTATCAAAAATAGCTTATTTTCTCTAGTTTATAGTGTATTTTAGGCATTTTTTGCTTGTTTTTTTAGGGCAATAAAAATTAATTTTACCGGTTCATATCCAATATTTTGTGTAAAAACAATAAAAATTTGGCTATAAACTGAGTAAAAAATTAATAAATTAGCAAAATTTATGCTTTTCATAAATAAAAATAATTATATCACTTTTTCCGCCAATTAATGTTATTAATTAAAAATGGGCAGCAGACGACGGATCAGATTTGGCAAAAAACGGCTCAGTAGATCCGGATCGCAGAGGGAGTCGCGGCTCAGATTTGGCCAAAAACGGCTCAGTAAACGCGGGTCAAATTTACCAAAATAAAGCATTTTTTCACGCTATATATAGTGGGTTAAATTATTTAAACGCTACATTTAGATTTTTAGTCAAAATTTTGGCGTCGCTCTTGACGATCATTTTTAGAAAGACTATAATTTTAGTAATATTTACCTACGGAGATTTACTGATCCGCAAGTGATCTGGATCTTTTCAAAAAAATAGGCGATCTTAGAAATTAAGCAGGGTTTAAAACAGTGGGAAAGCAGAAACCGGGTAAACAAAGGTCAGCATCTCGATTTCCGCCACCCAATCGACGAAAAACCCGGTTTCTACATAATTCAGGGGTACTACCATGCCTTTACTTGAGGATACGACCTATACCACCAGCCCTTTTGACCAAACTTTCGGCACCGATCCGCTGTTAAATGGAATTAATCCAGATGACCCTCTATCTACTCAGACCGAAAATGCTGGATATGGTTCGGAAGATGATGTGATTCCCGATAGCTTCACGGGAGAAAATGTCCCGGAGAGTGGAGTGTCAGACCTGGGCAGCAGTGAGTTAGACGAGTTGCCGGGGTCGAGTTCTGCCGATCAAGCAGAGGACGAAATGGTTGAGGGTGATACCGATCCTTTGACCAAGGAACCCTTAAGTTCAGATAGCAGTTCGGTACTGGAAGATACAGAGGGCGATCCGCTGATTAATCCTGGTTTGGCAGCGGATGATGCTTTGGCAGCGGATGAAGTGTTGGCAACGGATGAAGTGCTGGCAACGGATGAAGTGCTGGCAACGGATGAAGTGCTGGCAACGGATGGGATAACGGATGAAACAACAGATAACTCATCCGCTGCCAACTTATCGGATAACACAGCAGACAACCTATCCGCTGCCAACTCATCGGATAACACCACCGACGACTCATCCGCTGCCAACTTATCGGATGACACCACCGACAACTCATCCGCTGCCAACTCATCGGATAATGATGCGGCAGCGGATGCGGTTGAAACCAATTTTCTCAATATAGAAGATATTTTTGAGTCAGGAACTTTCACTGTAGGCAGTTCAGGTGAAGTCGGATTTGAGTTCCTGTTTGATGGTGGTGCTTATAAGGGACAAGTGGCGATCGTCTCTTTGGCAGGATTAGAAGAATTTGAACCGGGTTCAACAGAATTTATTCAGGAAATGACCCGCCGCGCTTTGAGTAATTCCGAATTGGGTTATGTGGCAATTTCTGACCAGACAGACGGGGCAAAATTTACTGGGAATTTAGGAGAAGGGAATAGTAATTCAGGCGAGTATCAGGGCGTAAAAACCTTTAAGATGCGTCCCGGTGAGACTTTTGGGATTATGTTAGTCCCCAATGGCACCGTGCAGGAAGTATTTGACAATCCGACCATTGGTGGGGCAAAGCGTCCGCTATTTTCGATGGTCACAGCGAATCCTAATGAAGCTTTTCATGTAGGACAAATTGCTGATGTGACCGGGGCTGGCAATACCTTTGTTCTGGAAGATTTGCGAGTCGATAAAGGGACAGATAAGGATTTCAACGATATTATCTTCCAAATTACGGGTGCGACGGGTGTTGCAGTCAACTTGGATGATGTGATTAATCCAAATAAAGATTGGCGCGATTCTGAGTTAGGCAAGGAGTTGATTTCTTATGTGATTGGTGAGGAATTAGAAGAACCGATCGCGGAAACTCCTGAAGAACCAGAGTCACCAGAAGAACCCTCTGAACCTGTAGCGGAAACTCCCGAAGAACCGGAAACTCCCGAAGAACCAGAAACTCCTTCTGAACCTTCTGAACCTGTAGCGGAAACTCCCGAAGAACCGGAAACTCCCTCAGAACCGGAAACTCCCGAAGAACCTTCTGAACCTGTAGCTGAACAACCCTCAGAACCGGAAACTCCCGAAGAACCGGAAACTCCCGAAGAACCTTCTGAACCTGTAGCTGAACAACCCTCAGAACCAGAAACTCCCGAAGAACCTTCTGAACCTGTTGCTGAACAACCCTCAGAACCAGAAACTCCCGAAGAACCTTCTGAACCTGTTGCTGAACAACCCTCAGAACCGGAAACTCCCGAAGAACCTTCTGAACCTGTTGCTGAACAACCCTCAGAACCGGAAACTCCCGAAGAACCTTCTGAACCTGTTGCTGAACAACCCTCAGAACCAGAAACTCCCGAAGAACCTTCTGAACCTATTGCCGAACAACCCTCAGAACCGGAAACTCCCGAAGAACCAGAACAAGCACTAACTCCAGCCCCTCCAGCATGGAAATTAGCAGTCGAACGAGCTTCGGATCTCAGCACTTATGATCCAGAAGCACTTGCAGCGACTCGTCAATGGTTAGTTAATCTTCCTGAAGGTCAATCTCCAGAAGAGTTGGCAAGTAGTTTGGGAGCTAAATATATTGGTGAATCAGAACATATTTCCAACACATACATTTGGGAATTTTCTGATGATCTTACTCCAAATGAAGTATCCCAAAAATTAAGAAATATTGCAACCATTGAATTTTCTGTTCCTTTAGTAACTCAGGAAGCTGTTTTTGATTTCATTCCTAATGACGAATTTTTTAAATGGCAATGGCATCTGCAAAATACAGGTAAACTAGGCGGGACAGTGGGAGCAGATGCTAATGTCACATCAGCTTGGGATTCAGTGCAAGGAAAAGGAGTCGTCATCGGAGTTATTGATGATGCTTTAGAGCATAGCCATGAAGATTTAAACAACAATTATCGAGCAGATTTGAGTTGGGACTTCAAAGATAATGATTCCGATCCTTCTCCTACTTCCTCTAAGGAAAATCACGGGACAAGTGTGGCAGGCATTGCAGCGGCTGAAGGAAATAATGGAATTGGAGTTAGTGGTGTTGCTCCAGAAGCATCAATTGCAGGACTGCGACTAGGTGTACTAAATGATACAAAAGAAGCAAATGCTTTGTCTCATAAACCACAAGATATTGATATTTATCAAAACAGTTGGAGTCCCACGAATTCTCTTGATTTAAAAAGCCCTGGGCTTCTAACATTGAAAGCTTTAGAGGATGGAGTTGAAAAGGGTCGTGCCGGACTAGGAAATATTTACGTTTTCTCTGCTGGCAACAATCGCGAACGTAAATTTGATGAAGATGGCAATTTAACTTATTATGGTGATGATAATGTCAATAACAATGGTTATGCAAACTCGCGATTCACAATTGCTGTAGGAGCGATCGATGATAATGGAGTTCACTCTTCCTACAGCGAACCCGGTGCGGCTCTGTTTGTTTCTGCATATTCTAGCGGCAACTCGCGACGGAGTACAGTTACTACCGATCTTAGTGGTTCTTCTGGAACTAATTATTTGAAAGAATGGAATTGGGCAGATACTCAAGAATATACATTTTTTGGTGGAACATCTTCGGCTGCTCCTTTAGTTTCTGGTGTTGTCGCTTTGATGTTAGAGGCAAACCCGACTTTAACTTGGCGCGACGTTCAACACATTATCGCCAAAACTGCTCGGAAAAACGACATCTCACATTCTGATTGGTCGGTCAATGGTGCTGGATACGATATCAATCACTTCTATGGTTTTGGTGCAATTGATGCGGCAGCGGCTGTGAGTGCTGCGAAAACATGGCAAACCGTCGCACCCCAAGTCTCACATACGACGGGTGAGATTAAAGTGAACGCAACAATTCCTGACAATCAATCAGGCGGCATCTCTAAGACGATTAACATCAGTCAGGATATTAATTTGGAGTCGGTGGAAGTCGTTTTTGATGCCACTCACTCTAATCGTGGTGATTTAGAGGTAGTTCTCATTTCTCCGAGCGGAACCGAGTCAGTTTTAGCTGAAAAACGACCAGACTCAGGAGATAATTATTCCCACTGGGTCTTCAATACAGTTCGTAACTGGGGAGAATCATCGAAAGGAACTTGGAAATTACGGGTTTCAGATAAGTCGAGCGGAAACGTTGGTGTTTGGGACTCTTGGCAACTTAATTTCTATGGAACCGAGCAGCCAGTTGTTAAACCCACCGTTACCATCAACGCAAATGACTCCGAAGCCAGCGAACCTAATAACGATGGTGAATTTACCGTCACCCGTGATGGTGACACCAGTTCGCCTCTGACGGTCAACTACTCCGTATTCGGAGGTGCGATCGCAGGAAACGACTACGAAGATTTAGGCAATTCCATTGTTATTCCCGCAGGTTCGACCACAGCTAAAATTCCTGTCCGCGTTCTGGATGATTCCCTTGTGGAAAGTAATGAAACTGTAGTAGTGAACTTGGCATCCAGCAACAGCTATGTGTTGGGAACTGCCAAGAGTGCAACAGTCAATATTGCTGACAACGATATTGCCAAATCCACCATCAATTTGTATCTCAGTGACAGCTACGGGTACGAACGCAACTCTGGTGAAACTCCCGACGATGCTCAGTTCTATGTCTCTCGCAGCGGTGGGGATAACAGCAAAGCCGAAACCGTGTACTACTCAGTCAGTGGCAGTGCCACCAACGGCAGCGACTACAGCTATCTTTCTGGCTATGTCACCATCTCGGCAGGTTCAAGCTATGCTTACATCCCGGTAGATATCACCAATGACAGCAGTTATGAGAGCACCGAGCAAGTTCAACTGACCTTAAACAGCAATAGCAACTATATTGTTGGCAGCAACACCACTCGTACCGTCAATATTTACGACAACGATGTTGCCAAATCCACCATCAATTTGTATCTCAGTGACAGCTACGGGTACGAACGCAACTCTGGTGAAACTCCCGACGATGCTCAGTTCTATGTCTCTCGCAGCGGTGGGGATAACAGCAAAGCCGAAACCGTGTACTACTCAGTCAGTGGCAGTGCCACCAACGGCAGCGACTACAGCTATCTTTCTGGCTATGTCACCATCTCGGCAGGTTCAAGCTATGCTTACATCCCGGTAGATATCACCAATGACAGCAGTTATGAGAGCACCGAGCAAGTTCAACTGACCTTAAACAGCAATAGCAACTATATTGTTGGCAGCAACACCACTCGTACCGTCAATATTTACGACAACGATGTTGCCAAATCCACCATCACCATTAACAGTTATGACAACTATGCCACTGAAGATGGTAACTCCGGTTACGTGAAAGTGAGCCGCAGTGGTGGAAACAACAGCCAGAGTGAACGGGTGTACTACAGCATCAGTGGCAGTGCCAGCAATGGCAATGACTACAGCTACCTAAACAGCTATATCGACATTCCCGCTGGGTCAACCACCGCTTACATTCCCATTAATCCGATTAATGACAGTATCTACGAGGGAACCGAAACCGTTAGCATTAACCTGCAATCGAGTTCTGCCTACAATAGTGGCAGCAGTACCAGTGGCATGGTTTACATCTACGACAATGACCCGCAACCTAAATCCACGATTAACATCAGTAATTACGATCTCTATGCGATGGAAGGTGTCCACCAAGGTTCCATTCAAGTAACTCGCAGTGGTGGAAACAACAGCCAGAGTGAACGGGTGTACTACAGCATCAGCGGCAGTGCCACCAATGGCAATGACTACACCTACCTCCCTGGTTACATCGATATCCCGACTGGCTCAACGACAGCTTACATCACCGTCCGTCCGAATAATGACAGCGACTACGAAGGGACGGAAGACGTGCGCGTCAACCTCCAATCGAATTCCAACTACAATACGGGTAGCAGTACCAGTGGGTATGTGTACATCTACGACGACGATCCGCAACCTAAATCCACTATAGAGCAATCTCTGATTGGAGTGACTTGGAATGGAAGTTTGGTGGAATTGGATACCACAACAGGTTCTAGTACCACGATCGGTTATCCAGGATTTTCCAAATTAAATTCTCTAGCTGTTGACTCCCAAGGCGATCTATACACCATTCCTGAGTCCGACTCTAACACAGGATTATTAATTAAAATCGATCCTCAAACCGGCCAAGGAACGATCGCGACAACATTTAATAATGACTTTAATGGAGTTAAAGCCAGCGTTCGCGACTTAGCCTTCTCCAGTGATGGAATGTTGTACGGCATTCACGATAACGGCGGACCGAATTCCGTTGGCGAAGATAGTTTGTTCAAACTAAATCCGAATACAGGAGAAGTGACACTCATTGGTAATACGGGATTGTCTAGCTTACAAAGTCTAGCAGTTGCTTCAGATGCTACTCTCTATAGCTGGGACTTCTTTAATGGCGTAGGCTTAGTGACGATTAACCCATTTACTGGAGTTGCAACAGATGTTAACGAATCCTTGAACAGTAATGAGAACATCCAGGATTTAGCTTTTGACTCTAATGGAATTTTGTACGGTGCAGGAGAAGGAAATGCACTTTATAAAATTGATCCGATTACAGGTAAAGCAACTCAGGTGAGTTCTAGCACCGGAGTCCGTGGGATTGCGTTTGTCCCAAAAACTTAAGTTGAATCGCTCGCTAATCTACAAAAATTAACTCAAATAAAGGCGATTGTTTCGTCAGCATAACAATCGCCTTTTATCAAACATAAGGAAGCATCAACATGGAACCCACAAATATCCCATTTATCAAAGTTAACGAAGACTCTATTTCTCTTGGTGACGCTCTAGACTATCTCAAAGCAGCCGGTGGCTACCATCGGATGATGACAGATATCATGCGACAATACTTGCTGCAAAAAGAACTGGAACAGCGACCCGATATTAAATTTAGTAATTTTCAAGTCGATCAAGCGGTGATGGATTTTCGAGTCGCCAATAATTTGGTCGAACCGAAACTGTTTCAAGAATGGATGCAGGTTAATGGAGTCAATTACGATGAGTTTCGCAAAAATATTGCGTTTGGGTTCAAAGTGGAACAGTTGAAAAACGAGTTGACAGAACCTAAGCTAGAAGAATATTTCCAAGAACAGAAACCTTTGCTCGATCGCGTCATTCTGTCTCGTTTGATTGTCAAAGATCAAGAACTCGCCGAAAACCTGAAAGTAAAAATATTAGACGATCGCACTCAATTTGAATCATTAGTTCGCGCCTATTCGATCGTGGACGATCGCGCAGCCAATGGCATGATGGGTGCAGTTCCTAAAGGCAAAATGCCGAATATTATGAAAACCGCGATCGATTTAGCCAACCCCGGAGAAATTGTCGGCCCATTGGAAATTGATGGTCGCTATTGTTTGTTCCGCGTTGAAAAATTCCTGCCCGCTTCCTTAGAAGAAAAACCGATCCAACATGAGCTAAAAAATCAGTTATTCGATCGGTGGATACAAGAAAAACTTAAATCATTGAATATTCAATGGGAATTTGAGTAAGTTATTATGGCGATCGCTTTTTAACAATGGTAGGGTGCGTTAGGCGGGTATTACCTACCAAAATAATTTATTCACTCCAAAATCCCGCCGTAACGCACCAAAATTGCCAAGCATAAACCTTGTTTCGGTGCGTTACGCGGGGAATAAAATTTACTTGACTTTAAACCACGTTAATTCCCCGCTAACACACCCTACCGAATCGCTTTTTTCTGGGGGCGATCGCTCATTTCTCCCAAGTAAAGAAACCGGGTTTCTACTGTGAATGTGTAGGGGCGAATGGCCATATAGCCTGACGGCATGGGCTCCGCCTAACGCCCCTACCGTAGAACCAGAAAAAAACCCCGGTTTCTAATATCCAGACTGCAAAACCTTTTATATTTCCTTAAACATATAGGAGCATCAAAATGTTGAAATCTTCTCATCTCGTAAACTCCCTAGGAATCATCGGTGCAACCGCAGGAATTGCCCTAATTTCACCCCTTCCGGCCCACGCTGTTTCCTTCACCATCAACAACATCACAGGCACTTGGGATAACGTCCAAGGAACTTCCGTATTCAATGGCACTGATACTAATCAAGTTCGGTGGGGAAGTGCCGCTACCACTGCGGGTCAAAGTGGTTTTAACTTCCAGAGTCCTTCCTCCTTAATTTCTGTTGCTAGTGGTAGCAACTTTGTGCTGGGGGAATTAACTCATTTGAACTTGCCAATTTGGGGGGGAACCGCAGCATCAGGAGTTGATTTAGACCTCTCGATGGCTATTGATGGGATGACACATTCATTCAACTACAGTTTCTTGATTAATGAAACTCCAAATACCGCCGGAAACTGTCCGGTATTTCAAACTAGCAATACCCCTTGTGATGATAAAATTGACTTTACCAGTCCTTTTAGCACCACGACTTTCCAAAAAAATGGCTTTAACTATAGCTTGGAATTGTTAGGCTTTAGCCGCACTCTTGATGGACTCTCTCCGGTTTCTTCATTTATTACTGAGGAGCGTAAAGCTTCTTCTGCTTTCCTAGTAGCGCGAGTGGTAAAAGATAGCAATAATAATACCTCGGTTCCTGAACCGACATCAGCTTTGGCTATTCTGTTAATCGGACTGGCAACCACTCGGTTGCGACGGAGTAAAGATTAAGAATCAAACCCCCAAAGAAACCGGGTTTCTGTGGTGAATATGTAGGGGCGATCGCGCATTTCTCCCAACAAAAGAAACCGGGTTTCTGTGGTGAATATCAACGTTAACTGTGAAAGCGAGAAAGAAACCCGGTTTCTGAGTTCAGGTGGGGCGATCGCTATTTTAAAATCAAATAACTCAGAAACCGGGTTTCTTCTGTGAAAATTACAGCTATCTGTGGGTGCCGAAAAAGAAACCCGGTTTCTTAGTCCCCAAGCAAAGAAACCGGGTTTCTGTGGTGAACATTAAAGTTAACTGTGGAACCAAGAAAGAAACCCGGTTTCTAAGTCCCCAAGCAAAGAAATCGGGTTTCTGGGCTCAGGAGAGGCGATCGCTTTTTTTGATGGGCGATCGCCAAATTGGTCAAAACAGGTATAATAAATAAAACCCAACACAATCTCACAATGGCAAAACTCCCGATTGAAATAACTGTTCTAGTTAATCAATTAAAACAACAAGCCTTAGATATAGTCGATGAATCTCTAGCTGTAGAACTAAAAATTTTTGAACAATTTGGAGAAACAGAGCAAACGATTGCCGCTTTAGATGAAATGAAGAATGCTGGAGAAGATGCAGCATCAGCTTACTCTCAACTTTCCACTCTCCAGTTGCAAATTGCTAAAATACAACCCGATGCCCCTTCTGATGTGTTACAATTACTGACCAAAGCAATTGAGAGAACACAACTACGAATTCCAGCATTACAAAGAAGTATTCAAGAAGTCCAACAAGAATATCAGGTATAATCTGTTATGAAAAATCAACCTCAGATTCCTAACCCGGAAACATCAAAACGTTTATTAAACAATCTACGTCGAACTCGGTTAGAGGTTCGAGAAATTAGCTTAGAACTTGCAGAAATCAATGCGAAATTGGAAGATGATATTCGTCAAAAGCAGCTAGACAGAGTTAGAAAAACATTAATCGGTTAATATTCGATCGAATTAGTTTTTATGATTTGAAGGCGATCGCGCAAATCGGGGGAGAGAATCGCTTTTTTCCCAACAAAAGAAACCGGGTTTATGTGGTGAATATGTAGGGGCGAATGCGAGAACGCCCCTACTGTAAAAGCGAGAAAGAAACCCGGTTTCTGAGGTTTCTTAAGGGGGCGATCGCTTTTTTGTCCCAACAAAAGAAACCGGGTTTCTGTGGTGAATATGTAGGGGCGAATGCGAGAACGCCCCTACTGTGAAAGCGAGAAATAAACCCGGTTTCTGAGTCTCCTGAGAGGGCGGTAAGCTTTCGCTATGCCGTCAGGCTTTTCGCTTTTTGGTGGGCGATCGCCCAAATCATCGCTATAATTAAACTAATATTTTCCTCGCTACCAGATCATGCCAGAATCAGTAAAAACCTCACGACTCCAAGAAGCGATCGATACCGTAGAATCCCTATCGATTGAAGAACAAAATCTAATCGTTGAAATCTTACTTAAACGACTACAGAGAAAACGCAGAGAAAACCTCCTCCAAGAAATTGAAGAAGTCCGCCAAGAAGCCTCTGAAGGCCAAATTAAATTTGGCTCCGTAGAAGATTTCTTCAAGGAGTTAGATTCGTGAGACTTTCTTGCCTGGACTCCTAAATCTTTGAGAGCATACAAACGCCTAATCCGTCAAAACCCTCAGTTGCAAACGGCACTGAAAGCAACTCTAACACAGCTTGCAGACGATCCCTTTCATCCTACCCTAAAAACTCACAAACTATCCGGCGAATTTGAGGGAATTTGGTCAGCTTCAATTGACTACAGTTATCGGATTTTATTCGAGTTTACCAAGACGAAAGAATCCGAAGACGCCATCTTGCTGTTGAATTTGGGCAACCATGATGATGTCTATTAAGGCAAAATAAGAGCGATCGCGCAAATCGGGAGAGAGAATCGCTTTTTTGCCAAGCAAAGAAACCGGGACCCAAGCTGTGAATATGTAGGGGCGAGCAAGCGAATCGCCCCTACTGTGAAAGCGAAAAAGAAACCCGGTTTTTGAGGTTTCTTAAGGAGGCGATCGCTCATTTCTCCCAAGAAAAGAAACCCGGTTTCTAAGTTAACTGTGAAAGTGAGAAAGAAAACCGGTTTCTGAGTTCTTTGAGAGAGCGATCGCTTTTGGGGGGCGAGTTAATGGGTGGTATAATATAAAGAAACACAACCAGAAACTCAAGTATGTTAGAAAAAGTAACAGTCACTTACGATGGTTCAGCATTCTATCCAGAAACTCACCTAAACCTAGAACCGAATACCCGTTATACAATCCAGATTATTTCTCAAGACGAACAGACTCAACCAACGGATAAAAATGCTTGGGATCTGCTAGAAGACATGGCAGGAACTTATGAAGCACCGGAAGATTGGTCTAGCGAACACGATCATTATTTATATGGTACACCCAAACGAAACAGTGAAAAAAGTAAAAGATGAGCCAAGATAGACTTTTTTTAGACACGGTGTTTATTCAAGCCATTCTTAATCCCCGTGACCAATATCATTCTCCAGCAATGCAACTATTCCCTCGGGTCAAAAATGCACAAGAAGTCTGGATAACCGAAGCCATATTCATGGAAGTTGGAAATGCACTCAGTACCTACGATCGTCATCACCTACGATCGCCATAAAGTAGCTGCTTTTATTCAAAAATGTTATAAAACTGACAATATTTCAATTGTAAATATCACACCTCAACTCTTTGAACAAGGATTAAATTTATATGAATCCAGACCAGACAAAACATGGGGATTAGTCGATTGTCTTTCATTTATCGTCATGGAACAGCAAAACTTAATCGATGCTGTGACCTCAGATATTCATTTTGTTCAAGCCGGTTTTCGGGCATTATTGCGATAAAGGCTTTATCGAGACGCTATGAATGGGCGATCGCTTTTTTGAGAGGGCGATCGCTTTTTTGTGGGGGCGGTAAGGGTCGCTATGCTGTCAGGCGATCGCGCTTTTTTGCCAAGCAAAGAAACCCGGTTTCTGAGTCTCCTGTTTTCTGAATTACTTCCCAAACAAACTAGAATCAACCTTAAAAAAATTCCCCAACACCTCAGCCAGTTCCCCGCTAATCTCACCCCTACCATTTACCAAATCAATCACAACATCCTCTGAACCAACAACCCCCACCAAATCTTCTGCTGTCACCTGCTGCTGTTCCATCAAAAATTCTAAGATGGAATGAGGAGTCGATGCCGAACCCGGACGATAAAACTCCCCCTCGAACTTTTCAATTAACAGAATCAATAACTCATATAGTGCGTCCTGTTCTGGAGTGCGGTTTTTAATGTGCATCAACTCCTCTACCACCGCTAATGCTCGTTCGTTTTCCTCCTCTGTTTTAATGATCTTTGGTTGATATTTTACTAATAATTTTGTATATTTATCATCACTAAAAGTAAGGGTCATTTTTCCAGGCGTCCTTGTCGTATTCTGCATGAGTTAAAACGTATTTAATGTAAATCAATTGTCGTTGGTAATCTATGCTAACAATTAAGCGATACTTATTCCCCTTAATATTAAATACTGTAAAATTTCCCACCGCCTCAGCCGACGGAAAAACAGATTGCACCGAAAGCAAATTTGACCAATTAGCTTTACTGGAAATTTTATACCAGCTATCCAACGAGTCACTGCAATCATTATGGCTGCGAGCATATTCCCTTAAACATCGATAGCTAATAACGTGCATTTGTGAATTTAAAAAAACGAGACTGACAATTTAATCAAATATCAAATTGTCGGCTGATTAAATCTTATTGCCTAGAATTCGCGTAAGTCATTAATTATTATAGCAGATGGATTGGGTTTGTAAGACTAAAGTCCTTACTAAGAACGAAGTTTTTGGAAGAGCGGTAAGCGGAGCTATGCCGTCAGGCGATCGCGCATTTCTCCCAAGCAAAGAAACCGGGTTTCTGTGGTGAATATTAAAGTTAACTGTAGCAGCTTTCAAAGAAACTCGGTTTCTAAGTCCCCTTCCCAAGCAAAGAAACCGGGTTTCTGTGGTGAATATCAACGTTAACCGTGAAAGCGAGAAAGAAACCCGGTTTCTAAGATCACCGCACCTCTGCACCCCTGCACCCCTGCACCTCTGCACCTCTGCCCCGAAAGCCCCGAAAGCCCCCCAAATACAAAAAGACCAACCAAAAAGCTGGTTGGTCTAACAGAATATTTGTCGTTGTCGTCTGAAATGGAGGAAACCCAAACTAAGCCTTCCCAAGCTACAGCGGGTTTAAGAGATAACTTATCTTGTCCTCGCCCTTATTGTAACAATAAACACGAATTTTTTATCACCATAATTGATGGTTTGTTGAAAAAATCAGGAAATCTGCAAATCTTGGGGCGGTTTGCTTCACAATCAGTACGGTTAACCGTATCATTATCTGGAGATTTATCTGTTGGGCTATGGGCTAAAACTAGGATCCTTTCGTTTACTCCCTTCTTGGGGACGCCCCCAGATAATTCGCTCATGTTTATATACGACCATGCCCGGTTTCGCCCCTTTGGGTTTATAAACATATTTGGGTTTGGTGTAGACCACGGGGACTTGTTCGCTTTGTCGCCCGCGACTATAATAAGCAGTTAAATCGGCGGCATATTGCAAGTCCGCATCATCAGCAACGGTTCCCGGATTTAGTCGCAATAAGGTATGACTACCGGCAATTTCTTGGGTGTGAAACCACAGGTCATAGTCCCCAGCTAATCGAAAACTTAATCGATCGTTTTGGCGGTTGTTTCTACCGATGAGAATTTCAAAGCCACTGGGAGATAAATAACGGTGAAAATCCGTAACCGGGGTTTGGTTTTGACTGCGGCGATCGGGGTCTGGGAGATAGCCTTGCTGCATTAGTTCATCGCGGATTTCTTCTAAGGCAGAAAGGTCTTGGTGATTCTGATAGCGATCGATTTGAGCAATGGCTAATTCTACTTGTTCTAAGTAGTCAATTTCTCCTTGCACTTCTGCTAGTAAAGGTTCTACGGCGATGCGCGATCGCTTTAGTTTTTGGTGTTTTTTATAAAGTTTTTGGGCATTTTGTACCGCATTTTTGTCCGGTTCTAAAGCAATTTTTACGGGTTCACCTGTGGTAAAATCTGTTAAGGTAATCGAGTCCATCCCCGGTTGCCATTCATGCAAATAAGCCATTAGCAAATCGCCTTTTTCCCGATAGGCTTCTGCATCGTCGGATTGTTGTAAGCGATCGCGAAATCCTTGGGCCTTTATTCTTAGTTTGGTGAGCAAGTTTTTGACTTTCTGCCCTAACTGGTGATGCAGTTGTTGGAAAATTTGCTGGTTTAGGCGATCGCTGTAATAGCGGTTAAGTATTTCTTGAACGGATTTAGTATTAGGATAATCTGGAAATATTGTTGCATCGGTTTCGGCATTTTTCCAGGGAATCAAATTATAGCCAGTTTCGGTAAATCTTGGCTCAATTCCTGATAAGTCTCCTTGGGATAGTTGCGCTAAAATATGTAACCATTCTTGCCACCGTTGAAACAGCCGATCCCATTCCCCGTCAGTCAAAGATTCCGTAGCGCGATCGCTATTTAAACCGGCTGCTTCTATCATGGATTTAACTAAATGAGTGCTCAAACCTCGATAATTTTTTAGCAATTGTTGGCCCAAATTACCGGGAATTAAAGCCACCCGTTCTTGCCAACGAGACTTCTGTTCGGTCAAACTGGGGGCCGGGTCGGTCAGGGCTGGAGGACGTTCATAAGGTTGCCCCGTGAGCACTGGGCGAACGCTAGATTGTTTTTCGTTTACTTGGTGGGCGGTGGTGACAATTTGATTTTCTTGATTGGCCAAAATCACATTGCTGCGTTTGCCCATAATTTCTACATACAAATGCCATAAAATAGGGTCGCCCGGACGTTGGGCAAATTGCAAATCGATCGCCCGTTCCCAGGGGGCTAAAGCTTCAATTCCCACCAGGGCAAAACCACCGATTTGGTGACGCAATTGATCGCTAAAGGTAAAAGTGTCTGGAGTCCGGGGCGGTGGATCGCCAATGCAAATACAGGCAGCTTGAGGATGCCAGGAAATCGTCAGCCAATGGCGTTTTTTCAGGGTACGCAGGGCAAGGCAAATCGTGTGGCGATCGCGCTGAATCACTTGTTCCAGACGGGCTGGCAGGAGAAAATTCCGCAGTTCACCACAAGCAGCGGTGAGGGTGGTGAAGTCAACTGGTTGCATAAGTAAATGACGGTAAGAACAATCAGAACAAAATATAAAGGAATCACAAGGAATAACTCAAAATCAGAGTTATCCGTTTAAGCTGTATCTGGCACTTCGTTTTTATTGTGAGGCTTTTTGTGTAGTATCGCACGGAACGGGGCTTCTTCGCAGGGGAGCAGGGGAGCAGGGGAGCAGGGGAGCAGAGGAGCGGGGGAGCAGAGGAGCAGGGGAGCCCGCCGTCGGCAGAGGAGCGTCTTTCTCTCGTTCCCAGGGTCTCCCTGGGAATGCCCTTCTAGAGGCTCTGCCTCCTGTCACCTGCCGCTTGCTCTCGTTCTCTCGTTCCCAGGGTCTCCCTGGGAATGCCCTTCTAGAGGCTCTGCCTCCTGTCACCTGCCGCTTTCTGGCACGAGGCAGAGCCTCTAGGCGATGGTTCCCAGGCTGGAGCCTGGGAACCAGAAAAGAGAGATGCATAGAAGAGAGATGCATAGAAGAGAGATGCATAGAAGAGAAAAAAGAGAATGGATATTCAGTTAATTAATATTGGTTTTGGTAATATTGTTTCTGCTAACCGAGTTATTGCGATTATTAGTCCAGACTCGGCCCCGATTAAAAGAATTATCAGTGAGGCGAAAGATGCTAATCGACTGATTGATGCTACCTATGGGCGGCGCACCCGTGCGGTGATTATTACCGATTCTAATCATGTGATTTTATCGGCAATTCAGCCGGAAACTGTGGCGCATCGATTTCTGAATAAAGATTTGACTAATAATTAGTTATATCACTTGTCAGAGTTATGAAGTAAGTAGGTGAACATAATTAATTGCACTTTTCGTTCCCCACCGTAAATCCTTGGATTCCCGCCTTCGCGGGAATGACAGGTTTTTTTGTAAGTTTACGGGCAGAAATAAATGCACCACAGACCATATCAGAAGAAAAACTGTCATTCCCGCGAAGACGGGAATCCAGAAAAACTCTGTATTTCATCCGCATTGCTACCGCTATATTATTTCACTCACTATTTATGGGTAAATTATGGGTAAATTAATTGTTTTGACTGGGCCAAGTGGTGTGGGCAAAGGTACTTTGTTAACCGCACTTTTGCAGAATCATCCAGAGATTTATTTGTCAATTTCTGCGACTACGCGATCGCCTCGTCCGGGAGAGGTTCACGGCCAAAATTATTACTTTTTGACCAAATCGCAGTTTGCGGAAATGATTGCCGCTGGGGAGTTTTTGGAGTGGGCAGAGTTTGCAGGCAATTACTACGGCACTCCCCGAAAAGCGATCGCCGACCAAATCGCTGAAGATAAAATTGTCCTATTAGAAATAGAAGTACAAGGGGCGAGACAAGTGCGGCAAAGTTTTCCCGAAGCCTTGCAAATTTTTATTTTACCTCCCTCTGTGGCAGAGTTAGAAAAACGCATTCGCGGACGCGGGCAAGACCCAGAAGAAGCTATCTTAAAACGCCTGAAACAAGCAGAAACCGAACTCGCAGCCGCTTCCGAGTTTGACATTCAAATTGTCAACGATGACCTAAATCAAGCTTTATGTGCGATCGAGGCTGCTATTTTTAATTAGTCCCAGAAACCGGGTTTTTCTCGTTTTCTCTCGTTCCCAGGCTCTGCTCTCTCATTCCCAGGGTCTCCCTGGGAATGCCATTCTAGAGGCTCTGCCTCGTGTAAGGAACACACATATACACGAGGCAGAGCCTCGTTTTACCCGTTCCCAGGCAGAGCCTAGGAACGAGGGAATTGTTCTTTGTTGTTTGTTGTTTGTTCTTTGTTGTTTGTTCTTTGTTAACGACCAACGATCAACAATCAACCATCAACCAACAACAATTTTTTTCATTTTCTCTCGTTCCCAGGCTCTGCCTGGGAATGCCATTCTAGAGGCTCTGCCTCGTGTGAAAAACACACATATACACGAGGCAGAGCCTCGTTTTACCCGTTCCCAGGCAGAGCCTAGGAACGAGAAAATTGTTCTTTGTTGTTTGTTGTTTGTTGTTTGTTGTTTGTTAACGACCAACGAGCAACAATCAACCATCAACAATCAACCATCAACCAACAACCAACAACAATCAACAATCAACCAACAACAATCAACCATCAACCATCAACAATCAAAAAAAATGGTTTTTCCTATTGACAATTTCCCCTATTTCTGGCAAAATACTCTTATAAAGATATAATGGGAATCCGTGTCGGCCTACGGGGTATTGATGACAGCGTAGGAAACGGACAATATAAAATAGGCCGCAGGGGAGCAGGGGGGCAGCCAATCGAGCAGGGGAGCAGGGGAGCAGGGGAGCAGGGGAGTGTGGGGAGAAGTGAAAAGAAATATCACTTCACTATTCACTATTCACTGTCCCCTCCGCTCCTCTGCCCCTCTGCCCCTCCGCTCCTCTGCCCCTCTGCCCCCCCGCCCCCCC
>JAABRM010000071.1 GCA_011390955.1 Oscillatoriales cyanobacterium
TTCTTGAGCCTCAAGGATTTTTTCTATTCGCCGATCGATTCTTTGAATACTTTCATCGTGACGTACTTGAGCCTGGATATTGCAGGCGACCAAATCAGCCAACTGGCTTAATCTTTCATCTGTCCAACGTTCGTTAGTCATGGCATTTACCTCTAGCTTTTTAGTAATTATTAGCACTAATTATAGCATGAAATTGTTTTTTTGTAAAGGCAGCATTGCTCGATCATTGTTAATATTTATTTCATTTGTTTGTTGTAAAATATTTTTTTATTTATCGCTAATTAAGCTGCATTAATAGCCAAAAAATTACCATAAATATGGTAAAATTATCAATTATAATTGTCTTGAGAGATTTGGTAATATTTTTTAATTAACGAATTTAATATAAACAACTTAGTTCGCCCTCTTTCAGTAGTTTCCACTAAAAATCGCATACTCAAAGACTCCAGAGCATTACATAACATAGAAGGCGATAACTGAGTTTTTGTTGCCCGATCTAGTTCCCCTAAACTCACAGGATTATTTACCTGAGCGAGTTGAAATAGCACGAGTTTTTCTTCATCGGTTAATCCTTGAAATAGCTTCCCTAAATTCCGGAGCAAAGACTCACATAAAAACGGTGGTTTATATTGCAGAAAATCCGCAACACTACCCCCAAAAAAACCATTAATAGTCGAAATAGTCATTTCTAACCAAAGGGGATTGCCTTGATAAATACCAATCAAATTTTCCCAAAACTCGGCATCTAATAGGGATGCTTCTCGGCAAATTTCTTTAGCAGCATCTCCCAAACTGCCCAAAACCAAGGAACTCACAAACGACTTGTCGTTTGGGCTAGAAAATTCTCTGATATTTTCTCCACTAATCAGTATTAAACAAGATAAATGATTTGATTTGGCCAGCCATTTGAAGAAAGCACCATAATCTTCATAACCGGATTGATATTCTCCCGCTATTTTTTCGCGGCTGAACAGCATTTGTACGTCATCAAAAATAATCAAACAGCGATATTTATTGAGATAACTCAATAGTTTGGTTGGGGCAATTCCTCTGGAAAAACCGCGATCGCGACCTTCGTCTTTTAGTTTTCTGGCTATTTCCACCTCTTCCGTGTCGATCGCCTCAACCACCTCGATTAAATTATTCAGAAGTTCATCTAGGCTGGGACAAAACTGCAAACTCCGATAAATCACACAATCAAACTGGGTTTGAATTTGCGAAATCAGCCGAACTGCTAATGTTGTTTTCCCAATTCCCCCGATGCCCAAAATTGTCATCAACCGACAACGTTTTTTTACAATTGAATCTTCCAGGGTCGCGAGTTCTTGCTGTCGGCCATAAAAACTCAAGACTTCCGGTGCCGATCCTAAGTCTAAATAAGCTTTATTTCGTTTTGACGTTACGGGCGGTTGAATGTCTCGTAAATTCCTGTCCCCTGGACAAATACTAACATTATTAATTCCCACAAAACTTTTGCCAATAGCCGATGAAACGTGATAAAAATTGCCTTTTTTTAGTAGAGTTTTAAAATTTTTTTTGCTAACGTCTTTGCCTAATTTTTCTGAGAGAAGCTGCCAAAGTTCCGACCCCACATCCCTAACGTGACCTTCACTGTTGTAAGTTTCTTCAGCAATTTTCGCGTAAGTGTCACCGGCGATCGTTCCTTGTAGAATCGCTTTTTGCAAATAGTCCAGAGGCTTTCCCGTCTCGGCGAAAACCAGATCCTCAACGATTTTTAACACTTCCTGAAGATTCATCATATACAGATAATGTGGGGTTTTGACTATTATATCCGACATTTCCGACATTTGCGACATTTCCGACAAGCTTCCGGTGACAAAATTACCGACATTTCCGACTTTTGCCGCTGCTAAACTAGATAGTAACGCCCGATTATCTGGTTGCTACAGTATTTGATAGGGCGATCGTCAGACAAAAAATAATGCCCGCTTTCGCTCAATTGTTTGGAGTTCAAAAAAATGTATGCACAACTTATCTCGGAATCTAGCGCTGCCTACCAAAGAAAATTCATTAATCAAGTTTTTCTGAATGTTGGGTTTGGCTTCTTCATTTATTTGGGAGTATTGTACTACCTCTCGTTAACTCGTTTAACTCTGCCTCTCGCTAAGTTTTTCTTCATCGATCAAGGTACAGCGATCGCTTCTTTTGTGGTTTACAATCTTTTTTGTTTCGGTATTTATAAATTATTTGACTCAGACGAAGAAGACTCCTTGAAGATTTTTGGTTACGGTGGCATTATCATGTTGAGAGCTTTGTATGTCTCACCATTTTTAATTATTCTAGCCTATTTTCATCCAGAAATCTTAAAAGAGGCGTTTATTGATTTTGTAGCAATGATCTGTGCTATATGCACTTTTGCGGACAAAGCAGTTAAAGCCGAAAAAAGCTTAGATTTTGTAGATCCAATCTTAAAAATTGGCTGTGTGTTTTTGATTGTCAACGCATTGCTGGGCATGACATTTGGATTTACTACTGGTCTTTTTTACGTTTGTATTGCAATTCTTGTGTACTCGGCAGCGCTACTAGCGTTAATGGCTCGAATATTGACCGCAGACGACGAGGGGGGAATCGGATGCTTCAAAGAAGGTGAAGTATTAAGCGCTTCATTTTGTATGTTCTCGCTACTGGAATGTCTTTATCTCTGTCTGGTGTTTTTGATTATTTTTGGGATCATAGCTGCCAGCTTAAACAATAATTAGCAAGAACATCATCCTACCTATCTCATATACACTTCTCATATACCCTGTAGAGACGTTCCGTGTAGCGTCTCTAATTTTATGAGTAACCATAGTCAATAACCCTGAAAATCGCCCCGATCATTGCTTGAAAGCTTTAGGCGATCGCGCCTATTTTCCCCATCCCTCTCCCTTGACTAATTCTGATTATCTTCTTGATTACGCTGATTTAATAAAATATCTAGTAACCGGGCAGTTTCGGTTCTTAATCCGACAATTTCTGCCTGTTGTTGATCCATTCGTTTAAATAACTGATCTCGTTCTTCTTTTGCTTCGACTGAGACATTTGCTAACGCTTGGACTACCCGCGCATTACTTTCGACTAGGCGATCGAGTCTTTGAATATCCTCTTGATGACGTTGAATATCTTCTTGATGACGTTGTTGAGCCTCAAGAATTTGTTCTATTCGCCGATCGATTCTTTGAATACTTTCATCGTGACGTTGACTTGCCTGGTTGTTTTGTTCTACCAGCCGCTCAATTCTTTGAATATCCTCTTGATTCCGTTGACTTGCCTGGTTGTTTTGTTCTACCAGCCGCTCAATTCTTTGAAGATTTTCTTCGTGACGTGCTTGAGCCTGGATATTGCTGGCTACCAAATCAGCCAACTGGTTTAATCTTTCATCTGTCCAAATTTCTTTACTCATGGCATTTACCTCTTGTATTTTAATAATTATGACATTAATTATAGCAGAAAATTATGTTTCTTGTAAAGGCTGCGCCGATTTATCGGGATTACTATTTATTTGTCATTAATTATAGCCGATTGGGCTGATTTACTACAATAAATCAGCCTTATACAACCACCTGATTTGACTAATTCTGATTATCTTCTTGATTACGCTGATTTAATAAAATATCTAGGAACCGGGCGGTTTCGGTTCTTAATCCGACAATTTCTGCCTGTTGTTGATCCATTCGTTTAAACAACTGATCTCGTTCTTCTTTTGCTTCGACTGAGACATTTGCTAACGCTTGGACTACCCGCGCATTACTTTCGACTAGGCGATCGAGTCTTTGAATATCCTCTTGGCTACGTTGAATTACCCGATCGTGACGTTGAATTGCCTGGTTGTTTTGTTCTACCAGCCGCTCAATTCTTTGAAGATTTTCATCGTGACGTTGAATATTCTCTTGATGACGTTGTTGAGCCTCAAGAATTTGTTCTATTCGCCGATCGATTCTTTGAATACTTTCATCGTGACGTGCTTGAGCCTGGATATTGCTGGCTACCAAATCAGCCAACTGGTTTAATCTTTCATCTGTCCAAAGTTCTTTACTCATGGCATTTTCCTCTTTTTTTTAGTAATTATGGCATTAATTATAGCAGAGACTTATGTTTTTTTTAAAGGCGATCGCTGATTTATCGGTATTAATATTTATTTCTTATTAGCTATAGTTAATTATGCCAATTTATTTTAGGATTTTCCCCCAAAAAGCAACTTCGCTTGACCGATCGTGATTACTCTCTTGATTTGGCTGATTTTTCATGTATCCAAAGTTCGTCATTCATGGCATTTACCTCGTTATATCGGTTATAATACCTTCAAAGATATCCAAGAATTATGACTACAATTTACAGCTTAACTTAGGCGTAGGGGCGCGAAATTTTTCGCGCCTTTTTCCTACCTAAAAACTCTCAAATTAAGACCCAGAATTACGGTAAATCGTTCTAAAACTTACCACTTTTATTAATTACTGCTACTATTGCGCCGTCCCAGTTCATAAACTCCCGACCCAATACAGCTAATCATCCCCACACTAATCGCCCAACTCGATCCGAGACTGAGTTCAATGCCGTAATTACATAAAACTCCCGCGATAAAAAATGGCAAAATACTACATACTGAAGCATAGAAAGCATTTTGTGACTCACGGGCTTTGCGAGTTCTTTCAAACTCTTTCTCGGAAGTGTAGAGCGATCGCTCGGCAAAATTAAACCAACGGTTGAGTTGTTCTGTCACCCACTGACTTAGGGGATAAAACCCTAAATACAACGACAAGGCCCACAAACTGGCGCCCGCTACCGTAGTGGCATCAAAGGGAAACCTGAAGAAAAAAATGTCAGTCAACATAGGTCAAAAAAATATTGCAGCTAATGGGATCGGTTCAGCAAAGGGGGTTGAGTGGAGGATCTGTCCACCAAAAAATCCACCAAAGAATATGGTAATCTTAACGAAAATTTTAAGATTCTGGAAACCCTGCCCACCATCATGGGTCTAAAATCTAGATTCCGGTTGGCACTAAAACCAAAAATGATTCAGACCCCTGGGTTGTACCTGGTAGGTGATGACAAGTGCGATCGCGCTCCCCAAACTTGATAAAAAAATTTACAAAAAAGCTGGTCAACTAAATTGACTTAGGGCAGTTTCTATGTTATTTATCCGTTCATTATCTGCCGATCGCTTCCCATCTTGTCAGACTGGCAACCGCAAGTCAGGAGGTTCCCGATCCGGACAGGGCTAAAACATCAAAAATCATTAGACATTGAATTTTACCCCGAAAAAAATCAATCCTAAATATTTATAATATTTATCATCCAGCTTAAAAATTACCGCCAAAAAGCTTTCTTTAAATATCTGAATAATTCCTGATAGTTTAGGAGACACCTGAAAAAATATAAAGCTTTAGACTACCTGTGGAGATCGTTAACTCAACAAGAGTTAAACTAAGCCCTTAACAACGCAGACTTAAAATATGTTTAATCTGAATATTTAATTTGATTTAATCTGAATCTAGGCTCAAATCTCAAAATCATTATGGTATGTGAGGAGTACCCATCCGTGAAACAAAAGTTACAGTCAATACTCAAGCAACTCAAGCAAAAACGCTGGAGTCCCATCACCCAAGTTGTGTTAATCGCCATGCTCAGTTTATTTACAGTCCTGGGTTTAAATGGGATTGATATTATGCAACCGGCTACGGCGAATGAAACTTATCAGGTTGCCCGGGGCAGTGCGTGGCAAAATGCCTCTTTTCCAGTAGAAAATTTTCAAGAATATACTTCCCCATTCGGCTATCGGCGATCGCCCACCGGAGGATATAGTCAGGAATTTCACTCAGGATTAGACATTGCGGCACCAATGGGTAGCTACGTCCGCAATTGGTGGACGGGTACGGTGACACAAGTGATTGATGATGGTCGTTGTGGCATTGGTTTGGTCATTCAATCCGGCAACTGGGAACATATCTATTGTCACATGGACGGATCCGTGGAAACGTCTAACCGAGTTCCGTATCTGATCGACCGATCCGGCGGCATTTTTATCGGCGAAGGCCAACAGATCCCCGCTGGAGCACGCATTGGTCGAGTGGGCATGACAGGTCGCACCACCGGCCCCCATTTGCACTGGGGGTTAAAATATGCGGGTCAATGGTATGACCCAGCCCTAGTTATTCGCCAAATGTATCAAGATCAACAAATATCTCGGCAACCCTAGACCTTAACCCTAGACCTTTGACCCCTGGTTTACCCTTAACTTTTGCCGTCAGACGAAATCAGACGTAGCCGCAAAACGGAGCCAGAAAATCGAAAATCAAAAAAACTCACCCAGACACCGTGTTTATACGGAGATACCTCAGTAAAAAGCTGAGGATCTTGCGTATAAACTCGGTGTTTTTTGGTTTCACTTAGCCCGATCTCGATCGCAATATTCACTTCGATCGAGATCACAATCCCAGAGTAATCAGATCACTGTAAAATTTGACAAAATCTTGCATTCTAATAAACAACCCAACTCCATATTACTTTGTGAGATTATGTCACTTACCAAAAATCGGTCCAAGCTATCCCTTGAAGAACTTTACGGTCAAGCGATGTTTTCCACCATCTTGACTTCTTCTGACCGGCAAAAAATCAAAAATCTCCTGTTAGGGGAATCTTTGAGTCACTCAGAAATGCTGATTATCGATCGCCTACTCTACAATGTGCGTCAAGGATGGCTTCAGGTGACAGATTAAACAGTGTTTTTCAACATTTTCTGGTCTTGAGGAGAAATTGATGACGCGATCGCCATGATTGCAATACCTGTTTGCGCTATAATACTCAAACGATCGTTTGACTGCGATCGAATCTGGCTAAGATCATCAAAAAAATGAAAAACAATCTTCATCAATTATCGCTTCCTTTAGATTACAAAGAAGCACTTCGGCAAATCCGTAATTACTTAGCCGGTCAATTCGTGGGAGCCACCAGAGATGAAGTCTTGCTGGAAGAAGTGATTAAACTTATGCTATGCAAGTTATATCTCAAAAAATATAAACAAAATTTAAATTTTTCCGAATCTGATTTAGACATTGTACAGCAGTACAGCAAAACCTTTACTATTCTCAAAACTTTAATTCCCAGTCTTTTTCAAGCTCAAGATACGCTACTTTTAGATCCAGGGAGCCTTAAATATATTGATGAGACTCTTAAGTTTCTGGATCTAGATATGTTAAGTAGAGATCCTTTTGGAGATGCCTATGAAATTTTTGTAGGTTCTCTTGCGAAAAGTCAGCATGGTCAATTTTTTACTCCTCAGAATGCTGTTGAATTATTAGTTGCCCTTGTAAATCCTCAACCCGGAGAAACCATTATCGATCCAGCTTGTGGTGCTGGAGGATTTTTAACTGCTGCTGCCCGTCATTTAATCTCTGCTGGAGTTTCTCCTGAACAAGTTAATAATTATATATTTGGCATAGATAAAGATGAATATTTAGTGCGTTTAGCCTCAGCAAGATTATCATTGATCTCCCTGACTGGTTCTAATGTAGTTTGTGCAGATTCTTTAGCTTGGAATGTCGAAACACCTTTAAAGGATAAACTAGGAAAATTTGACATTGTTCTAGCTAATCCTCCTTTTGGTTCTCGAATTGTGGCAGCTTCAGAAGATACACAAAGATCCTTTATTTTAGGGTATAAATGGCGTTTTGATAAAAAGAATAGACAATTTGTCAAGTTCAATGAATTACAATCTTCAGTTCCCCCACAAGTTTTATTTTTAGAACAATGTCTATCTCTGGTGCGACCGGGGGGCAGAATAGGCATCGTAACCCCTGAAAGTCTTGTCTCCAGTAAAAACTATAGATATGTGGTTAATTATATCAGAGAAAAAGCAGAAATTAAAGCCGTTATAGGAATGCCAGAGTCCTTGTTTAAGGTCTCTGGAAAAGGTGGCACCCATACTAAGACTTGCTTATTATTACTTCATAAAAAAGATGATCTTAGACTTAATCAAGATTCAGCTAAAATTTTTATGGCAGAAGCAAAGTGGTGTGGGAATGATAGTCGAGGTAGACAAATTGAAAAAGACGATCTGCCGGAAATTGCTAGTAGATATCATCGGTCGGTTAATCAAGAGTTAACTAACTCTAGTAATTTAGGTTATGAAGTATCCACTAATAAAATAGTAGATCATATTCTGGCTCCCCGGTATTACAATCCAGAAGTTAATCAAGAACTGTTGTTACTTCAAGAAACCCATGACTTAGTTCAATTAGGGGAGATGATTGATTCAGGTTTGATCGAAATCAAAACAGGTGATGAAGTGGGAAAACTTGCTTATGGAACTGGCAACATTCCTTTTATTAGAACTACTGATATTTCTACCTGGGAAATTAAAATAGATCCTAAACACTCTATTAGTGAAGAAATTTATCAAACCTTGGCGGCTAAACAAGATGTTCAAGAAAATGATATTTTAATGGTAAAAGATGGTTCTTATTTAATTGGTACTTGTGGATTCATCACAAAATATGACACCCGCATAGTATTCCAAAGTCACCTGTACAAATTGCGAGTCACAGATGTATCTAGACTTTCTCCATATCTTCTCTTAGCTGCTTTGAGTTCCGATCCAGTTCGTCAGCAAATTAAAGCTAAATGTTTTACTCAAGATATTATTGATTCTTTAGGCGATCGCATTTATGAACTAATTTTACCTATGCCTAAAGATAAATCTATTTTAGAACGGGTGACACAAACGGTAAAAAAATCTATAGAAGATAGAATTGAAGCCAGAGAACTAGCCCGCAAAGCTTGTCTTGAACTTGTGGGAAAACCTTAATTTAAATGTTTGATGCATTGGAAAGTGACCCTCGAAAAATGTCGGAAAATGATTGTCACCAATCAATCTTATTCTTTCCTAGTCTAACTCTGATATCATTTAATAAATTCCATAATTTTTCTACCTTGTCATAGAAAACTTGAGGCGGATTATCTTGATTTAGATCGCGGATTAAATGATACTCTACTGCATCCACTAATTTAGCTTCAATTTCTTCTATAGTATTATTTCCTTGAATGCGATTTCCGTCATCACTAGCCCAAGCAATATTATCCGCAGTATGTTTGCCTCCTCTAGTTAAAGGAACGATGTGTCCTACATGATATTTTGATTTTCCACCTTGATGTGCGATCGCTGCTTCTAAATAATCGGTAAAGTTTAATTTTTTTCCAGTTACAAAGCATTTTTTATGTCCGATTACAATGTTTCTTCCTCTAACTGTTTCTACTTCTAATAATAATGATATTGCCAAATTGGGGGCATTTTCAAATTCATATAACTGAGCCATCAGTTCTAATTCAATCATGGCACATTGATAATGTGAAGCATACTGGATTCCATTAGGCCAGGTTGCCCATCTAAAATCTCGATTTGAGTAATGTGGCGGTATGGTTACTTTGTCGGTACAATACGCCTTAACCTGAATTTTATCTAGGAAATTTTTAATCGCTTTTCTGTCGCCGATCGCTCTGATTAAATCAGCTTTTAGACACTCTCTTAATTGATAGTTGATATGTAAGGGCTTCATCCAGCCTACATTGGTGTGAATATGAGTTCCTCCTTGATTCAGTTCCATCTGATATGAAACCGGAATTTCATAGGCTCCAAGTCTTTGTGTACTATAATTAAGCGCCCGTTTGATATCATCTGCTGAAATATTTTGCTTGCTATGAAAACATTTCAGGTTGTGAGGGTGAAATTTTCTTTTGAGAATTTTTTCAATGATTAAAATAGCTGCTTCTGGTGGAGTAGCCACTCCATCACACTCTAGTAATAAAGCTAATAAAATAGCAAATATCTTTTGACATTCTGGCTTGGATGCATATCTTGGATCGTTGACTGTAAGATGGCTAATGTTTCCGGTGTCCCAGCGTTCAAAGAAAGGAGTTTTATTACAAGATGCTTCATCTTTTCTGGGTTGACGCAAAGATGATGAAAAACACCATAATCTTTCTGTTAGTTTCTTTAGTTCTTGGTCGGACAAACTTAGAGAAATTTTGACAAATGGAAGTAAACCGTTTGCAGTGGAACCTAAATCTAAATCATTCACTTTTTTCCCTCAATATCATAATTAGCAAACAGGTTAGCAATAGAAATATCTAGTGCATCAGCAAGTTTTTTGATGTTTTCTAGGGATGGATTACGAGTCCCCCTCTCAATACTTGAAATATAAGTACGATGAAGTTCAGCCTTTTCTGCTAATGCTTCCTGAGACAGGTCTAGTTCTCGCCTTCGGCGTCCGATCGCTTTGCCAAAGCGTTGTTTAATATCCACATTGTTGTTGTTTTCCACAGAACGATTCTCGGAAAATACAGACAATAAGTCTACAGACAATAAATCACTTTTTCCATACTATAAGTAACATTAAGCGCGATCGCCCCAAATTCCCCGGACATTCCTGACGAGCGATCGGGCTTAAATGCTAAACAATACCTTCGCCAAGATGAGGACACGACACTGCCGTGTCCTCATCTTTATCGGATGAAAACCGTTGAAAATGACGAATGTATTGGCTAAAAAAATAATGTTTCTGGTCTTAAAGCCCTACATTTTTCGTTGGTAAACCCGATCTCATTCCTCCCAACCCTCTAGCCGATACCTGAATTGATTAACTCAATGAATTATGCTATCATTAGCATTAGCTAAACAGCGCTTTTGCCTTCAGCTAAAATACCGGCAATTACATTCAGATTGACGCCAAAAATCAACGATGCTTACTCAAAATCGATCGCAGTTAGAACTATTTAACCCCAACCTCTTACAACTTTTGACGGGTGGGGTTAAATTTAAGTTTATTGACTTATTTTCGGGAATTGGCGGTTTCCGCATTCCTTTAGAAAAATTAGGCGGTAAATGTGTAGGCTACTCGGAAATAGATCCAGAAGCCCAGAAAGTCTACCGGCAAAATTTTATCGGCTATGTGAATGCTGATGAAATTGATTTAGGGGATATCAGAAATATCCAAGAAATTCCCGAAAATCTTGACTTAATTGTGGGTGGGGTTCCTTGTCAGCCCTGGTCGATCGCCGGAAAATTAAAAGGATTTGATGACCCCAGAGGACAGCTTTGGTTTGACGTAATGCGTTTATTAGCAAAATATCAACCAAAATCTTTTATTTTTGAAAATGTCCGAGGTTTAGCCAGTCCGAAAAACCGCCAAAGCTTTGATTATTTATTACAACAGTTTGAAGATATCAACTATTCCGTTCGCTGGAAAATCATTAATTCTTATGATTTTGGCGTTCCCCAAAGTCGAGAACGAGTATTTATCGTGGGCATCAGAAATGATTTAGAAAATGCTCAAGCCTACTCTTTTCCTGAACCGATTGACACTCAACCCAAGCTGGTTGATATTATCGATGAGATTAAAGACTGTGAAATTATCGAAAAAGTCAAAGTTTCTCCTGCTTTACTGTTTGGAGAGCAAATTCCGCCGTCGCGCAATCGGTTTCAAAAAGATGATGAAATGAATGATTTTTTTGTGTTTTCCGATTTGCGGAATGGTCATACCACGATTCACTCTTGGGATTTAATTAAAACCAGCGCAAGAGAAAAGTTAATTTGTGTCACAATTCTGAAAAATCGCCGCCGGAAGAAATATGGATTAAAAGATGGAAATCCTTTATCTTTTGAGGATTTGCGTGAGTTAATTGATGGCCTCAAAGAAACCGAACTGGATCGACTGGTGGAGAAAAAAATCTTACGTCTAGTCAGAGAAGGTGAAACATCCAAGTATGAATTTGTGAATTCTAAAAATAGTGCGGGAATTGGTGGGGTTTATCGGGTATTTTTGCCCAGTTCAGCGATGATTCCCACTTTGACCGCTACGGGGACAAAAGACTATATTGCTACAGTGGCTATTCATGCCGAAAATCCCGAAGACTATAAGCGTCTATTTTTACAAAAAATCTATAAACCGAAAAAGTTTAGGCTGATTACGGCCCAAGACGCTTGCCGACTGCAAGGATTTCCCGATTGGTTTCAATTCCATGAAAACCCCAATATTGCTAAAAAACAATTTGGCAATGCGGTTTCGGTTCCGGCTGTCTATTATATTGCCAAAAATTTAGTGGAAAAAATTTTTTTGAGTCAAGATTGTTTAACGGAGTTTGGTTTACCATAGTAAATTAGATGGGAATACTAGAATATTAATATATAGTGTTTATAGCGTCGGTCATACTTACTTTACTGCTGCATTCTCTGTCATTCCCGCGTCCTTCGGAGCCTGGGGCGTTAGCGCTATATGCGGGAATCCACAGAGTCACTACACCTCACAAGATTTATAACTGGTATATTATACTGGCGAAGTACAAATCCTGATTGGATTCCCGCATTCGCGGGAATGACAATTTTTTGCTCTATCTGTTGGATTCCCGCATTCGCGGGAATGACAATTTTTTGCTCTATCTGTTGGATTCCCGCATTCGCGGGAATGACAATTTTTTGCTCTATCTGTTGGATTCCCGCATTCGCGGGAATGACAATTTTTTGCTCTATCTGTTGGATTCCCGCATTCGCGGGAATGACAATTTTTTGATATATCTCATACTAAAGAAAATTTTTATATGAAAATTATCGCATATTTGTACAGCGATCCGCTGTTAGAAGCAATGCCAGATCCGAATAGCTGGGGCTGGGAGGTCGATCGCGTGTATCAAGATTTAAGCGATCGCACTCAATTGGAACAACTGTTTACCGACTGTACCGAAGAACCCGCTGATTATTTATTAATTCACCGCTTGGAAGAATTAGGGGATTCGGTAGTTGAAATAAGCGATCGCATTCATCAACTAGAAACCTTGGGTACAGAAATTGTCGCGATCGAAACCTCTGGATCGATCCAAGAATTCTCCCAGTCTCTCACCCAACGTGCAGACTTAATTCAACTGCTGGCGCAAATTCAAACCACCCAGCATAGTCGGCAAATTCGCAAAGGTCATGCGCGAAATCGCATCAACGCCCTACCTCCTCCGGGTAAAGCCCCATTTGGCTACCGTCGGGGTAAAGACCGCTACGCCCTCGATCGCGCTGCGGCCCCTGCGATCAAAGAATTTTTTGAACATTTCCTGCTTTACGGATCTTTGCGCGGGGCGGTCCGCTATCTCGCGCAAAAATATAACAAGAAAATTTCCGTCACCACGGGACGACGCTGGCTGACTAATCCGGTTTACCGAGGGGATTTAGCCTATAAAAATGGCGAAGTGATTACTAACACTCACATTCCGATTATTTCCCGTCAAGAAGCGGCCCAAATCGATCGCCTCTTGCGTCGCAACCAACAACTGCCCCCCAGAACCGCTAGTTGTTCTCGGTCTTTATCCGGTTTAGTGGTCTGTGGGCAATGTCAAGCCACCATGACCGTCACCCGTGTTAGCACTTATCGTCGCGATCGCGAATATCTATATTTACGTTCCCCCCACTGTCCCCAAAAACCAAAATGTAAAGCGATCGCCTATAGGGAAGTCTTGCAAAAAACCATTGACCGAATTTGCCAGGACTTACCCGTTGCCGTCGCGAAACTGCAAACCCCTGACAATAAAATTAAACAAAATATTACCGCTGCGATCGCTGAAAAAGAACAAATTCTCGATCAGCTTCAAGAACTATGCGATCGGCATATTCTCGACGAAGAAACCAGGCAAATGCGGGCTTACAAACTCCGCACAGAAATCTCCCAACTGCAACGCCAACTCGCGGAATTACCCCCCGTCAATCTGCGAGAAACAGCCCAAGCGGTTTCCCTCCCGCAATTTTGGTTAGACCTCACCGAATCAGAACGGCGATTTTACTTCCGGGAATTCATTCGCCAAATTCAAATAGACCGTCAAGATACCTCCTGGGAACTGCGACTCTGCTTTATTTTTGAATAAGTTATATCATTTTTAATTTATCAAATATGCAACATCTGTGATTAATTTGGCATCTGTAGGGGCGCAATGCTTGCGCCAAAATTAACCTCGATATCTGTGATTAATTTGACATCTGTAGGGGCGCAATGCTTGCGCCCAAATTAACCTCGATATCTGTGATTAATTTGACATCTGTAGGGGCGCAATGCTTGCGCCCAAATTAACCTCGAAATCGTAGCAATAATTTTAAAAATTGGTATTATTTGCAATTTTTCCGGTGAACAAAAACCATTTTGCCCACCGGAAAATAATGATAATTAAACTATGCTTACTTGGGCTGGGCGATCGGCAACTCGATGGTAAAAGTAGACCCTTCGCCAAAAGTCGAAATACAAGAAAGAGAACCATGATGAGTCTTTTCCACAATTTCACGAGAAATTGATAAGCCTAAACCTGTCCCCACCCCAATCTCTTTAGTCGTAAAAAATGGCTCAAAAACCCGATTTTTCACTTCATCGGGCATTCCTGGGCCATTATCCGTAATAGAAATAGCCACGCGGTTAGAGTCCAAACATTTAGTCGCGATCGCGATTGTTCTTTTCTTCCCAGAAGGCTTGATTGCTTCCTTAGCTGCTGACTCTGATTCTGCTTCTTTTTCCGCTTCTTTCTGGGCTAAAAGACAATCAATGGCATTACTAATCAGATTCATAAACACCTGATTCATCTGATTAACATGGCATTCTACTTCGGGAATCTTGCCAAACTCTTTAGTCACCTCAATATCTTGCTTATAACGGTTATTTAAAAGAATCAAGGTACTCTCAATGCCTTCATGTAAATTACCCGGTTTCATCGTCGCTTCATCCCGGCGATAAAAATTGCGGAGATTAATCACCAAATCACGAATTCTTTCCGAACCATTTTTCAGTGATTTAACAATTCTAGGTAAATCATCCTGAATATATTCTAGGTCGATATCCTCTAAAATAGTCTCCACATCTTCGACTTTTTCGGGATAAGCTTCATCGTAGGTTTCTAAGACTTCAAACAAATCCCCAACGTGCTCTTCTACATAAGGTAAATTGCCGTAAATAAAGTTAATGGGATTATTAATCTCATGGGCAATCCCAGAAACCATCTGCCCTAACATGGCCATTTTTTCCATCTGTAACATATTGGATTTCAGCCGTTCTAACTCTTGCTGATTTTCCTGGGCTTTTTCCACTAATTCAGCATTAGACTGTTCCAACTTTTCGACAAAATCGATCACTTTTGCTAAGACTGCCCGGTTTTCTCCAGTTAAAACCTCTGACAGTTCATCTAAACAAGAACGTTCCATATTGACTGCTCGATTCCTTAGATTGCTTTACTTAATTAAAACTTACCCAACCACTTTACAGCAGATTCCATATTTATGAAGTGTGGTAGGGACATGGGCTTTCGCCTTGTCCCTACAAGGTTCGATCGATAAGTTATTGTACCTCATAACAGTGGAAACCGCTGTATATGTTGAGTGGCCGTTGAGTGGCCGTTGGGTAGGCTTTTGCCCACCCAAAAGAGCAAAGGCTAGTAATATATATCACTTTTCAGAAGAAGACTTCTTACCACCCACATTTTTCACATCAATCACTTTGCCCAGTAAATCAAACCAAAAAGATGACCCCATTGAAATGGCGATCCCACTAATAAACCAACCCATAACTCGATGAATAAATGGCAATTTTACCGGGCCAATACTCAACTCTTTTTTTGCTTGACCAGCTAGATTATATTGATTCCAGCCGATGGGCAGAGAAACATCTTCCAAAGCATCTCTCACCTGACTTTTCATCTCAGCAAAATTATCCCCTGAGGGATTGGACATGGTGGTAGGGAAAGATTGGTCAACCAAGCGTTCAGCACTCAGACTAATGGTACTGCGTAAGACTGAATTACTCGATAAGCTATTCACTATATATAAAGTATCCGCATTCGCGACAACGGCTACCAGGAAACCAATTAAAATCGCTACCCCTTTAGCATTTCGTTTGTAAACTCCCGACGCTCGCGTCATGGAGCTATCGAACCACCGTTCAATTTCTTGCTCTAGTTCGCGTAATTCATTCTCCGTTTGACTGCCTTTTTCGTCAATTTTTTTCGCCAGTGAAGTTAAACTTTCTTTCACTGAATCTGGTAAATTACTATAGACCGACTGAACGGTTTTATAAGCAGGACTATCTCGATCGCCAATATATTCTTGAATTTTGGCATACATTTCGCCCCCTTGTCGAACTTCCGCAATCACATCGGTCATTTTGGGTTTCAGTTCATTCATTAATAACTGACGCCGAATATCGCTGCCAAAATACTCTTTTTTGACTTTGGCTATTTGGGCGATAAATTCATAAACTCCAGGTTCTTGCATCGATAATATTTCTTGACATTCTTCGGCAAAGGAGTTGATTTTATTGGCGAAGCTGTAGATGCACATTTGTAAGCTTAACTTTTCAGTTTTAAACTCATCGATCGCGTGGTTCCACTCTTGCCGTAAAGCCTCTATTTCGGTTTGGATTTGCTGCTTATTCTGTTCGCTTAAGTGGGAATAATTCAGCAGATGTGCTTTAATAATATCGTCTAATATTTTTGTCTTAAATTCTTCAAGATTAGCCGCAATTAACATCCGATTTAATTCGGGAATTTTTAATGTTTCCATAACGGAAGTGGCAAAAGTTTCCGGGGGAATGTAAGATGGGCCACTGGTTCTTTCTGCTTGAGTTACGACATCTTTACCGAAAATACTTTTTGAGCGAGTGATGGTTTTAATTTGATTAATGATGCTGTCACTCAATTTACGAAAAGCCGTAGCCCAGCCCCCTTGGGCTTCTTGGTTGAGGTTTTTAATTAAAGGATGGGAATAAATGGTATCAGCGATCGCGCGAGTTTCTGTCGCTTTGGTTTGCCCTTGACTGCCGGAAAGCAGCACTTCAATGGATTGCTTAACATGTTCTGCCCGCCACTGAAGTAATGTAGAAAGAAGTTCCTGAAGTTCTGAAGCCAACAAGCTGAGAATCAGGTAAATAAAAATTAAGCCAATGGCAACATCTAAAATAAACGGTAGACTCATGGAAAAAACTCCAATTTTAGGGTTGACAGATGGTTTTTGGGATGCATCTTGATTGGTCTTGCGTAAATATCAGCTACTATAAGCCATGCTTGAAGAGATGATGTCATCTTTACTAGAAAATTTAATCTTCAAATCAGACACCAAAACAAAAGCGAGGGTGAACCGAGAGGTCTGGGACATGAAACCAGGGATCGGATTTTCTGCCCAAAGGTCCCGAAGCGGAAACCGAGAATTTACAATGATGATACAGGGTTTGATCCCAGACGCGGAGGAGATCGTCGATCGCCCTCCGATTCTAGAGATAGTATCTGATAGTTGACTTTTCCCGGTGATTTCAAAGTTACTCAAACAACCAAAACATCAAAATAATGTACAGAGAAATTTTTCGGTTAGATGACTCCGGGGACAAGGGTCGTCAGACCGACCATTGGATCGAACAGCTTTGGGTCTTGGGGCTACTTGTGAGTGCCATCTTACTTTATCAGATGAATTTAGGGGATGTGGCATTGCGGGATTGGGATGAAGGGATTGTTGCTACTGTAGCCAGAGAAATGTATCGCGGTGATTTTAATTGGCTGCATCCCACCCTGCATTCCCAGCCCTATTTTAATAAGCCGCCCTTGGTGCATTTGCTGATTGCCCTCAGCTATCACTGGTTTGGGGTTCACGAATGGAGCACCAGGCTTCCGGGGGCGATGCTTTCGGCTTTGTCCGTCCCTCTATTGTATGGAATTGGCCGAGAGATTTTTATTTGGCGCGGGCCGGCCATTTTCGCGGCATTTGCTTATCTGACCTTGTTGCCCGTAGTCCGTTATGGCCGCTTGGCGATGTTGGATGGGGCAGTGTTATGTTTTTTCTTGTTAATGGTGTGGTGTTTGCTGCGATCGCGCCGAGATTTGCGTTGGGGCTTGGGGGTGGGCATTGGCTTAGGGCTGATTTGCTTAACCAAGGGGATCTTAGGCATTCTCCTAGGGGCGATCGCCGGCATCTTTGTGATTTGGGATACCCCGCGCTTACTCAGTTCTGGCTATCTCTGGACTGGCATAGTCTTGGGCATGACCCCGGCAGTAGGTTGGTACATTGCTCAAGGGCTATATTATGGCGAAACATTTATTCAGAGTCATTTTTTCGGCCAATCTTTGCAGAGAATTGTGCAACCTGTGGAAGAAAACAGCGGGCCATTCTGGTATTACTTCCTAGAAATAGTCAAATATAGTTGGCCTTGGGTGATGTTTTGGCCGGGAGGATTAAGATTAGCCTGGAAAAATCCCGGAATGGGTTGGGCAAAATTAATCCTAGTTTGGACTGCGGGTTATTTATTGTCCATCTCCATAATGAGCACCAAATTACCCTGGTATGTCTTGCCCCTTTACCCAGCGATCGCCCTCGCTTGTGGGGCACAACTGTTTGAAATTTGGCAAAAATTACTCGGTTGTACCTGGTCGCTTGGGTCTTCAGTCAGTTCCGAACGATGGTGGACTCGTTCTTGCCGAATTTATGTGATTCTCTTATCCCTGTTAGCGATCGCTGGTTGGGGGGCAAGTCTGTACTATGGCTTCTGGGCAACCGCAGAAGAAAGAATCTTAGCCGTAACCCTGATTGCGGTTGGCTTAACCATGACCAGCAGCGCCGTCTTATTCGCCCGCCAAGATAGACAATTCGTGGTTATTTTATTTTGGGGAATGTATATTTCCTTATGCTTATTCGTTGTCACTCCTTATTGGCTGTGGGAACTAGGAGAAGACTATCCGGTGAAACCTGTCGCCGAAATGATTCGACAAAATACTCCCTCGGATACGACGATCTTTACCTCACACCCGAACCATCGCCCTTCCCTAAATTTTTACAGCGATCGCCAAGTCATCCCCGCGACGTTTGAACAACTGAGAAAACATTGGAAACAAGATCCATCGGCTTATTTTTTAATCGATTCCGACAGCCTGAAGCGACTGGAACTCACGCAAATTAAATCACTGGATACCGTCAACAATTGGCACCTAGTAACGCGATCGCCCCAGACTTAATCACGCGATCGCCTTGATGTCATCCGTAAATTTTCATCCGTAAATTTTCATCCAGGGCATCCTGATTACCAAGGTTCTTCGATGGGCGAAATCATGCCACTCACATCTTCCAGGGAATTTTGAATCGGGTTGCGCTCAATAGTCCAGCCTTGAATCACTGCGAAAGTCACCCCAGCGACCACTGCGGATACCAGCAAAGCCATCACCGATACGGGTTTGGTCAAGCCCACATCCCGTAAAATTCTTGCCCAAGGGCGACTTTGGCGGCGCAGCAGTTGTTCAATGGGCGCCTGTCGGAAGGTAAACGGATCTCGGACATAATGACCACTCAAACTAATCACTAAACGCGCCTGACAATGGGGGCAAGTGTAAAGACCACCAAGCATCTGACCGGGATGGATTGGGCCAGTCCGATGGCAAATGGGGCAAACAACAGAATGACTATCAAAGGTATGAGCGTTCATACTTACTTTCCCGATTTCTCTTTCGTCACAATGAACGGATTTGTTTCTCTAACTTATTCCTGGCATGATTTATGCCAATTCCGGCATCGCCGCTAAATGTTGATTATTGCTTATTATTGCGTTGCCCAGTGATTTTTTAAATAAACCAGCACCATATATTTTTGGTATATCTTTGGGATATTTTTGGTATTCTTTTGGGATATTGTTGAAAAATATTCCCATATGGGACTATTTTTTATCCCTAGAAATCTCTTTTGTCAGCGTTTTCTGATTAATTGGCTGACCGTAAAAGTCCAATTGCCGAAATTGCCGGTATTTAAACTCAGTTTCTATGGTTTTTTTATGGTACGGCCATTTGACCCTTCGGAGAAATCTTGCTTTTAGGACTGATGCCAATCTCCGCTAATCTAAGCCAATCTAAAGTTGCCAATCTAAAATAAAAAAATTTAGCTGGGGATTTAGACGCGATCGCTAGGACTAGGTGCCATAAAACCGATCCCAACCTGAAATCAGTCATCCTTAAGTCCTCAGCCTCAAGCAATTTCTCTATTGACCGCTAAATCTATTATAAATAATCAACGGTTAATTGACAATATAATTTTCGGTCAATATCTTGGTTGATGTTAATTTTTTCCCTGTAACTAGCTTTCAGGAGACATTCATATAACTCGATTAAGCGATCGCCCGTAAGAAACCGGGTTTTTCACCCGAATTTCCCGGATCAAATCAATCTTTTTATGTAATCCATCAGGTTTCTACAATAGTCCTACAGAAAAATTCCATGCAGGCGGACTGAGTAAACCCTCTCGAAAAGTTAAGTTATATTGCAAAGGGGTAATCGTGATATAGTTTTGCCGAATTCCCTGCACATCAGTCAGAATGTCCGACCCAAGTTGAGGATCCGGGGTTTGTTCTACATCCTTGATTTCTTCCCCTGCTAACCAATAATAAGTTCTTCCTCGCGGATCGACGCGCTTTTGAAAAATATCTTCATATCTTCGCACCCCCTGTCGAGTGAAAATTACCCCCGCGATCGCCTCCAGGGGCAGATCCGGCACATTCACATTCAGCAACGTGGGCGACGGCAAAGGTCGATCTGTTAATTGCTGCACCAACTGAGTAGCAAACTCCGCAGGGGGCGCAAAGTTTTTCGACGTATAACTAGCCAAAGAAATCGCCATACTGGGAATTCCTTCTAATAGTCCTTCCATCGCCGCCGAAACTGTCCCGGAATAAAGTAAATCCGTACCTAAATTTGGCCCTTGGTTAATCCCAGAGATGACTAAATCTGGGGGACTGTCCAACAACGCCCAGATTGCCAGTTTGACGCAATCAGCGGGAGTCCCGGAACAAGCCCAAGCCTTCACCCCCGGATCGAATACGGAGTGAATCTCTTCAGCGCGAATCGGGTGGTTCATGGTGATGCCATGTCCCGTAGCCGATCGCTCTTGGTCTGGGCAAACCACGGTGACTTGATGACCCGCTTGGGCGATCGCCTCGGTCAGCGATCGCACTCCGGGGGCAAAAATCCCATCATCATTACTAATTAAAATTTTCATCAGTTCCCTGGCGATGCATCGTCTCGACTAATTTGATACTTCAACGGTTCGCAAAAATTTTCCACCCCAGTTTTGCCCACATAAATCAGCACTGGAGCCACCAAAATGGGCGGACAAATATTTGCTTTTAATAATTCCCCAAAACCCTCTGCCCAATTGTCAGTCAGTAGGTTATTTTTTACCCCTTTGGCACAAATCACCGCTCGATATCTTTTGGCCAATCCTTCTAACCAGCCTTCCGAAGTCGTGGGTTCTTGGCCAACGCGAATCGCCAAACCAATGGCCGCATCTTCCAAATCCCCATCGCAATTTTCAATCTCATCTAATGCTTGTAAGGCGTCTGTATAGGCAAATAACTGAGAGCGCCATTGAGCAATTTCTTGAAAACTTAATACAATTCTCATTTAAAAAGAAGAAAACGCCAAGTTAAAACATGAAATACAGGATTTCGCCACAGAAATTTTCCCGTTCAAAAACTTGCTTCAAAGCTGAAGTCAAGTTAAATCACCGGAAAAATTGGGCTAGATTTTCTGGGAGCAGAAATGATATCATTCTGCGGGCAACTCACAAGAGTCTTGAGTCAGGCCAATCTCATTGTGCCACATCTACCGATCGGATGCTTCATTTCTTTGAAGTGATGAATCATATCACAAATTACTCATCAAGAATTGTTAAACTGAAAGAATCCCCATCCCCCTATTACCCTTAAAAATCTGAAAAAACCTGAATTATGACTGAACTTAATGCCATTGAAAGCCAATTACAGGGGCTTAACCAAAATGCTACCGGAGCGATCGCGGCGGTGGAAAACTTGGAGCAACTGGAACAACTGCGAGTCAACTACCTGGGCAAAAAAGGCGAACTCTCGCAAATTCTCCGGGCAATGGGTAAACTCGACCCAAGCGATCGGCCCCGCATTGGTGCCTTAGCCAACGAAGTCAAAGAAGCCCTGCAAACCCAACTGGACAACCGGCGACAAGCCCTGCAAACCGCCCAAATTCAGGCGCAACTAGCAGCAGAAACCCTTGATGTCACCATGCCGGGGGTGTATCGTCCCCAAGGTCGGATTCATCCTTTGAATGGCGTCATTGACCGGGCTTTAGATATTTTTGTCGGACTGGGGTACACCGTCGCCACCGGCCCGGAAATGGAAAGTGACTATTACAACTTTGAGGCCCTGAACACCCCCCCAGACCACCCAGCGCGGGATATGCAGGATACGTTCTATCTCCCAGATGGCAACTTGCTCCGCACCCATACCTCCTCGGTGCAAATTCGCTACATGGAACAACATCAACCCCCCTTGCGAATTGTTGCCCCCGGACGGGTTTATCGTCGGGATACAGTGGATGCTACCCACTCCGCTGTATTTCATCAAATAGAAATTTTAGCGATCGACAAAGGCTTAACCTTTACAGACCTCAAAGGCACCTTAAAAGAATTCTTATATCAAATCTTTGGCGAAGTCCAAATCCGGTTTCGTCCCAGTTATTTTCCCTTCACCGAACCTTCCGCAGAAGTTGACGTGCGGTGGAAAGGAAAATGGTTAGAGGTTTTAGGTTGCGGCACCGTGGATCCGAATGTGCTTAAAGCGGTGGGTTATGACCCAGAAGTTTACACCGGATTTGCGGCTGGGTTTGGGGTAGAACGCTTTGCGATGGTACTCCACCAAATTGACGATATTCGGCGACTTTATAGTAGCGATTTGCGCTTTTTACGGCAATTCTAAGCTATTTGTAGGGTGAGCAAAATATTGCCCACCCTACGGCTATTCGCCAGATGTCATTCCCGCGAATGCGGGAATCCACAAACGTTTTTGTGGGTAAAAATTTGCCCACCCTACGGCAATCTATTCGCCAGATGTCATTCCCGCGAATGCGGGAATCCACAAACGTTTTTGTGAGCAAAAATTTGCCCACTCTACGGCAATCTATTCGCCAGATGTCATTCCCGCGAATGCGGGAATCCACAAACGTTTTTGTGGGCAAAAATTTGCCCACCCTACGACTTGTTTAATACTGCTTGGTGTTTAGCTTTTTGTGCTTGAAGTTTTTCCCAAGCAATTTCCATCCCTGGTTTCGGTGGCTGGGCAGAAATTCTAGCCATCAGATCGCGATTTTTTGCTTCATAATATTGGCGCAATTCTTCGGTTTCTTTAACAACGAGTTGATATTCAGCATCCACCTCAGCGCGATGTTTTTCAATATAAGAAAGTGCGGCATTCACTTGCTCATCTGTCAGATTGAGTATGGCACGAATAAACTTGGGTGGATATTCGGCTATGACATAATCCATCACATCATATAAAGTAATGCGAGTGCCAGAAATTGTCAAACCTCGCTCTGTTCTAATTATTGATGTTTGTTGATTTGATGACAGCACCATAACAATAACCTGGATAGTTCACTATATATTATAATCAAATATCATAAAGAGCGATCGCCAGTATTAGCAAAATGTAGGGTGGGCAAAAATTTGCCCACCTACTACTATTCTCCAGATGTCATTCCCGCGAATGCGGGAATCCACAAACGTTTTTGTGGGCAAAAATTTGCCCACTCTACGGCAATCTATTCGCCAGATGTCATTCCCGCGAATGCGGGAATCCACAAACGTTTTTGTGGGCAAAAATTTGCCCACTCTACGGCAATCTATTCGCCAGATGTCATTCCCGCTTCAGGCGGGAATCCACAAACGTTTTTGTGAGCAAAAATTTGCCCACCTACTACTATAAAAAACAATCAATCCTCCTTAAAAGTGGGAATTTGGGCAAAGCGATCGACATCAACCTGCATATAAATTTTTTGCCCTTGACCATCAGGTTTGCTCTCAGTTTCTAACACGCGACCATTGAGAATTTCACCCAATTCTTTAACAATGGTCAACCCATCATCTTCTGGTTTCAAAGTAATCAGTAAATCCTGACAATCGCCCCCCGCTGCCGCAGTCGTGCAGACCACAGGTTGACCATTCATCGTCCCAGTGGCGATTAGATTCAATCTATTACTGTTATAAGCTTTTTCCAGACGAGATGCCACTTCTTGACACCGCTTATATTTCTGCCAACCGGCATTGGCAAAGCGATCGCTTTCCCAACGAATCAGCGCTTTTTTGCTATCATTAATCAAACCATAAGTCGTCGGCAAACTCTGCTGATTTTCTGGATCTTTTCCCTCACTGCACATAAACCGAACATTCGGTTTAGCGGATATGGGATTTATGGCATTAAACGCAGCTTGATTATTCTGCACTGGCGCCACTTGACAGCCCATTAACAATAATCCCAATGTCAACCCTGAAATAAAATGATTTCGGTTCATAGACTTATCTACCCCGAACGACCTCGATTGTATTTATATTACCGGCTTTGGTGGGCAAATTTTGGGCATTTGCCCAGCCTACTTATCAGCTTATCAGCTTATTGATAAGCCAGTCCTTTCCATTGAAATTGATAACCTTGACGAGCTCGTTGAAATGCGGTTTCTAAATTTGGATCGCCGATCGCACCAATTATCCCCCCTAATCGATCCAAATTCTCTTGAATCGACTCATCTGAAATCACTAAACCCCGCAACTTTGGCAAAATCTTCTGACCAAATTGATCCGCTAATGCCCATTTAAACCCATCTGATTTAATATCCGTCACTCCGGGATAATTGACCACATAATAAATAATCGACTGATACACCCGGTGAGCAAAAGGATGTCCCATATCTGCCATAACATGATTGGTTTTATTCAGCCAAATTTCTAACTGCTTGACCAAGGGAGAATTTTCCTCTGGTTTTTGCAGCCACCGAGTAAATTGCTCATAAGTCAAATATCCTGATAATCTAGAATCATGCAGATTTTTTTGCGGATTAAGTAAGGCTAACTTCGGCGGTTGCCCAAAAGTAATCACATTCGCTCTGTCTAACACTTTGTCGGATAAACTTTGGGTAGTTTCATCTTCGTTCATGGTTCCCACAAACAAAAATTGTTGGGGAATCTGTAAATCGCCCGATCGCAGTTTTCCAGCGCAATTACCTAAGTCAATTTCTAACTCCGCTGGATGATGACGGCGAGTTTCCAGCTTAGATAAAAACTCACTAAAATAATACTCAACTCTAGCCAAATTCATCTCATCGAGCAAGACCAAGACAATTTTATCCTGTAAATCAGGAGAACGATTATATTGATAAATACCCTGAATTAATGGCGTGGGTTTAAACTTATTGTCCATATAGTTATAAAACCCCAGTAAATCTTGGGGAGAGTCCCAACGGGGCTGTACTGCTAAGAGGAGAAATTGCGCCCCAATATATTTAGCGTAAAGTTGGGGTAATTCACTTTTACCCGTGCCACTGATACCGGATAAAACAACTAAGGCGGAAATTCCTTGCACTTTTAAGGAAGTATGAAAAGCCCGCACCAGTCTTTCGGGAAAGTAAAACCCTTGGGCTTGAATATCTTGGATAAAATTATGTAAAAATTGTGCTTCCGAGATAATTTTTGGTAAATCAACGGGGGACTTTGAATTAGTTTCTGCCCACAAAGGATGTTTCAGAGATTCCAGAGGGTCATTTTCCGGTTCAACTTTATTCAGTTTGGCTTGATGCACGATGACTTTTTGCCGTAAGCGATCGCCCTTATTTCTTAAAGTCTCATTCTCGGCTTCTTGCTGTTTTTTCTGCGCTTCTAACTGCTGAATTTGGGTAGTAACTCGCTCGAATTCTACCCGCTGGTCTAAGATTTTCGCTTCCAGTTCCCGAATCAATACTTGCTGGTCTTGCATCGCCGCAAATTTATCTTGCAGTGCCTTAATTTCCCCCTGAATTTGAGTCTTTTGTAATTGCAATTCGGCAATTTTCGCTTGCAATTGTTCCAACTGGGCTAAGTCGGGATAATTTTTTTCTATGGTAGCAATTCGCTGTTCTATTTCTTGCTTTTGGGCTGTCAAAACTGCGATCGCCTGTTTCATATCTTGGCTTCTTTGATTCAGTGCTGCCAACTGCCCTTTAGCCCGACCTAAACTCGCTTGTTTTAGGTCTAAATCCTGAATTTTTTCTTTGATTAATAAGTTAATCTTTTCATTTTCCCCAGATAATTTTTGATATTCTGCTTGTAAATTGGGCAATTCGCCCCGAAGCTGTTCTGCTTTATTTCTTTCCGTCACTTGCTGTTCTAATAAAGCCAGTCGCGTCATCTGTCGTCCATGCAGAATTGCCGCAGATGCCACACTTGTGGCGGAAGTTGCCAACGCGATCGCCCCTGATTTAAGCAAATTCTGCCCTAACAGTAAAGCAATCACAATTGTCACCGCAAAAGTGGGACAACCAGCCAGCAGCCAATCAATGGTGCGATTTTGTGAGTTCATATTTTTCTGAGAAACAAAGCTAACACAATTATGTTATAATACTGCATTATTTTATTTTTGCTCCTAATTCCCTCTTTCCTCTATCCTCAGCAAATCCTGTTGCCTCACCAATATGCAAATCACTCAATGTCTTCATACCGCGATTTTAGTCACGGACTTAGAAAAATCAGCCCAATTTTATGGAGAAATTCTCGGACTAGAAAAAGTGGCGCGATCGCTGAAATTTCCGGGAATCTGGTATCAAATTGGCGAATATCAAATTCACCTTATAGTTGATTCCCAAGCCCACCAAGAAACCATCCATAACTCCCAAGAAACAAAAACACAGTGGGGGCGCAACCGTCATATTGCCTTTGCGGTCACGGATATTCAAGCCGCGAAAACCCAACTAGAAGCCCATCACTATCCCGTCCAAATGAGTTCATCCGGTCGCCCCGCATTGTTTGTCCAAGACCCTGACGGCAATGTGATTGAATTAAGTCAGCTTTAATTGATAATTGATAATTGATAATTGATAATTGATAATTGATAATTGATAATTGATAATTGATAATTGATAATTGATAATTGATAATTGATAATTGATAATTGGGTTTAATTATCAATTATCAATTGTTAATTGTTAATTGTTTTCCCAAGCTTGAATTGGGCATTCGGTGTGCATAAGCTCGTGATTTAACGGCAGCCAAAAACTAAAACAACTACCCCGACCCACTTCTGATTCTAAAATGATATCGCCGCCATGCATCCGGGCCAGCTTTTGAGATAAAGCTAATCCCAGACCGGTCCCTTCATATTTCCGAGAAAGTCCTTGATCCAGTTGGTGAAATGGCTCAAATATTAAAGCTTGTTCCGCTTCAGGAATGCCAATTCCGGTATCAATTACTGAGAAATAAACCTTACCTTCATTTTGCGAAACTTTCAGGGTGACTGACCCAGTATGGGTAAATTTAATGGCATTAGATAACAGGTTAAACATAATTTGCTTAATCCTCCGACTGTCTCCCACACAAAACCTTGCATCAGGCGCAATTTCTGCGTGCAATTCTAAGCCTTCATTTTTGGCTCTTTCTTGCACTAAAGATAAACAGGCCCCACAAACTTCTTCCACCAGCAAGGTTTGCAGATGTAAGTTTTCTTCGTTGGCTTCGATTTTGGAAATATCCAGTAAATCATTAATTAAATTTAGTAGTTGTTCTCCACATTCCGTAATGTTAGCCAGGTATTGCTTTTGTCTTTCATTCATCGGCCCAAAAAAATCTTGACTGAGAACATTAGAAAATCCCAAAATTCCCGTCAGTGGGGTGCGGAGTTCGTGACTCATGTTGTTGAGAAATTCCGTTTTCGTGCGATTTGCCGCTTCTGAGAGAATTTTCTCTTTCTCTAGTTCTTGGGTGCGTTCTTTGACCAGTTGTTCTAAGCGTTCGTAACTTTGGGCATTGTAAAGCGCGATCGCCGCTCGATCGGCAATCCGTTCTAACAGATGAATTTCATCGGGTTCAAAGACTCGATTTTTCGTGGTGCTATGGATAGAAATAGCCCCAAAAAACTTATCCCGAATATAAATAGGGACTCGCAAAAGTGACAAAATATTTCCTTGGTAAAGTTGCTGTTCCCAACTAGATCCGTAAGCCAATTCATTCTCACTAACATCAGCCAAAAAACAATGACCTTGTAACTCTAAGTCTGCCAGGGGTTCTTTCCATTCTGACAAAGGCGCCTGGAAACCTAATAAAGAGGAAACCTCTTCGCTCGATCGCCATTCATGTACCACTTGCACTTGTTGGTTTTTAATCGAAAAAATGACCACGCGATCGCCTTGAAAATATTCTCCAGTTTGTTGGACAATTCGAGATAAAATATAACTGGGTTCTAGTTGAGAATTCAGTTCCCTACTAATTTCATTTAACAGTTGTTCTTGGCTGGCTTGTTGTTGAATCTTTTCAAAAAGCTTCGCCTGGTGAATTGCGATCGCGCATTGGTTGGAAATGGTACTCATCAACATCAGATCGTCCCCAGTCCATTCCCGGAAGCGATCGCATTGTTGTAAACAAATATGTCCCCAATAAATATCTTCTTCCTGATTCACCAACGGAGCCATAAAGAAAGCTCTAATTCCTTCTTCTTTAGCAGTTAAAATAACATCTGGAGGCAAATCAGATTGCTCGATATTGCTCACAAATACCGGATTTCCTTCCCTGAGTGTTGCTTGATAATATTCAAATAAATAACAATTTTTGCCAATCAGGTGGTGGCGGTTTGCGGTGGCAAGACTAGCGTAATGAACTTGGGGGTGCTGTTGCCGATCTAACAGCGAAACAAGGCATCGGCTGACATCAAATGCCTGATGTAACAAATCTACGGTAGTTTGTAGCACTTCATCCAACACTAAAGTGCCGCGCATTTCATAGACAATTTGATTAATAATCCCTTCTCTTTTGGCGGAAGAACGCATTTGCTCTAGGGCAATATTCTCTTGCCGTCGCAACGCAAACTCTACCAGCGATCGCTGCAAAACTTCCGGTAAATCGGCTAAATTATTTGGTTCGATGTAGTCAGAAATACCCGCTTTAATACAAGTTGCTACCATGCTTTTTTCTATTTGGTCGGCAATCAAAATTAGCGGGATCGTTTGATTAAGTTCTTGTTGCCATTTCCAAAGGTCTAAAACCGTAAAATTCGGCATTTCATAAGCAGACAATACCGCGTCATACTGCACGTTTTCCAAGAAACTCAGGCAAGTTTCTGGAGTATTGGCAAAATCGAATGTAAATTTTTTTTGAGCTTCTTTTAATACGTCAATAATTAACTGGACATCGGAAAAATCAGGCTGGACAATTAGTAAATGCAAGGTTGATATGGGAGAAGAAGGGTAAAGCATCGCTTAAGTAATTTTGGTAAATTTTGGTAAATCTTGGTAAATTAAATCGTCTGTTAATAGATAATAGATAATGGATAATGGACAATTTTTCCCTGATTGATTAGTCAACTGCCCATTGCCATTAATTTCGGTTAACTTAGACTTCTCTGAACAGTTGAGTGGCATCGGTTCATCTCTCGATGAGCGAAATTAGCCGATCGGTTTTATCGATTTTTTGCTCCCTGGCGACAATTTGATTTATTTTAACAAATCTTATCATTTGGCGAAAACAGAGTTTTTTCGGATCGTGTCTCGCGCGTCAAAAGTCAGCCTTGACTCGACTCCTTGTGGGGCTAGGCAACGGTTACATAACTCAGGTTCTATATGGGGCGATCGCTGATTTTAGGCTAGTTCTAGGCTAGTTCTAGGCTAATTTTAGGCTAATTTTAGGCTAATTTTAGGCTAATTTTAGGCTAATTTTAGGCTAATTTTATCATATTAGCAATCTGTAACCATAGATAATAGGTTTTGCAGCCGCAACGTAATATAATTCTTAGATTATTGACTTTTGGTTGGTGGTTGTTGGTTGTTGGTTGGTTGCTGGTTGCTGGTTGCTGGTTGCTGGTTGTTGAACAAAGAACAAACAACAAACAACAAATAACAAACAACAATCAACAAATAACAAATAACCAACAACAATCAACCAACAACAAATAACCAACAACAATCATATTTGTCCCTGGAATCCCGTTGATCTTTTCTATATTCGACAAAGCAGAAAATCAATGAGCAATCCCAATTCTGTTCTGACAGAGGTACTAAAAGCCTTACCTCAGCTACGTCCGCAAATTTACTTTAAAACTTCTCTAACGGCTTTGTCCCATGCGATGGAAGATCAGGTTTTGGCAGGGACAGAGAAGCCTTTGGTGATTGCTTGCTTTCAACAAGAACGCTTTTATCGTCAGGAAGCCCAGCGGTATCGACGCATTGGACTTAAGAGTAATCAAGTCTATGTCCTCGCGGCGCCGGACACTAATTTTGAACATACTTCGGGGATTCACGAAAACGTTGCTTTTGAACCCACGGACGCTTTATCTCACGAGTGGCATTTAATCGTGGTGGCGCCCACTTATGCCACTTGCTTGGTCTGTCGAGAACGAGAGGAGGTCAGCAATTTGCCCGAAATTGCGGAAATAGATCAAGTCCGTCGGTTTGAGGGGATTTGGACTTTCGATCGCCGGGTGGCTTGTGAAGCCGCAAAAGCCTTGTTGCAGCGGATTTTGGCGTATCGACCGGAGTTGGCGGAAAAAATTGAGCAAGCGCGATCGCTTCTGTCGATTTCCAGCAGTCAATTACAAAATGTCAATCCTGACCCCTTTGCCGATCGCCTCGTCACTTATTTACAAGCCTCTCAGTATAAGTTAATCAAAACTTATCGCTCTTTGGCGGAACAAGAGCAACGAGAACGATCCATCAATCTGATTACTACGGCAATTCGGCGATCGCTGAATCCCGATGAAATCTTCCAAGTGGCTGCGGAAGAAATTGGCAAAGCCTTGAAGGTTTGTCGTTGTTTAATTTATCGCTGCAAACTCAGCGATCGCACCGCCACCATTAGCCATGAATTTTTATGCTCTGGAGTAGAGTCTCTCGCGGGTCAAACTTGGCCGATCGCGGAAAATCCCCTATTTCAGGAAATCGCCAGCAGTTCTGAACATATTTATATAGAAAATGCCGCCACTGACCCCAGACTGGCAGCCACAAATATGCAAGCCTTTATCCATCGAGCTAATATTGGTTCTTGGCTCTTAGTCCCGGTCTTATATCAAAATCAGTTAGTGGGCGCGATCGAGTTACATCACTGCGGCGATCGCCCCAGAAACTGGAGTCCGCACGAATTAGCCTTAGTCGAGGGCATCACCACCCAAATTGGGGTCGCCTTAATCCAAGGGGAAGCATTTGCCCACTTGGAAAGTTTAAACCAACAGCTAGAAGCCTTAGACCGAACTCGCAGCAACCTGATTGCCATTACCGGACACGAACTCCGCACCCCCCTTTCCACCATTCAAGTTTGCCTGGAAAGTTTAGCCAGCGACCCGGATATGCCAGCCGAACTTAGGCAAGTCATGCTGAGTACCGCCTTGGATGATGCGGATCGAATGCGAAAATTAGTCCAAGACTTTCTGACCTTATCCCGCTTAGAAAGCGGTCGGGTGGAATGGCATCCAGAAGCGATGCCCCTAGAAGAATGCGTCTATTTATCCCTCAGTAGTATCACCACGCGCTATCCCCAAAATAAACGACCAGAGATTATTTTGGCCGTACCGCCAGATTTGCCCTTAGTTCGGGCAGACGGTGAATGGTTGGTAGAAGTGCTGACGAAATTAATGGATAACGCTTGTAAGTTTACCCCCCCGAATGGCAAAATCACCGTCAGCGCCCAGCAGCTTGACGATCGAACCCTGGAAGCGATCGTCAGCGATACCGGACGGGGTATTGCCAGCGATCGCCTCGAAGCCGTATTCGATCGCTTTTACCAAGAAGAAGGCGCCCTGCGTCGTACTGCTGGGGGCACTGGTTTAGGGTTAGCCATTTGTCGGCAAATTGTCACCGGGTGGCAGGGAAAAATTTGGGCTACTTCTTCGGGACTGGATCGAGGTAGTGAGTTTCATTTCACTATTCCCGTATCTCCTGAACGGCTAGATCGGCCAATTAAAGCCGCCAAACAGGGAACAGGGAACAGGAAACAGGGAACAGGGAAGAGAGTGAATAGTGAATAGTGAATGTTGATTGTTGATTGTTGTTTGTTCTTTGTTGTTTGTTGATTGTTGTTTGTTCTTTGTTGTTTGTTCTTTGTTCTTGGTTATTTGTTCTTTGTTCTTTGTTCAACAACCAACCAACAACCAACCAACAACAAACAACAAACAACCACCAACAAAGTATTCTCGTTCCCAGGGTCTCCCTGGGAATGCTCTTCTAGAGGCTCTGCCTCGTGTGTAGGGTAGTATATACGGATTGTTGTTCGTTGTTCTTTGTTGTTTGTTCTTTGTTGTTTGTTGATTGTTGTTTGTTCTTTGTTCAACAACCAACCAACAACCAACCAACAACAAACAACAAACAACCACCAACCAACAACCAACCAACAACCACCAACCACCAACCACCAACAAAGTATTCTCGTTCCCAGGGTCTCCCTGGGAATGCCCGAATAGAGGCTCTGCCTCGTGTGTAGGGTAGTATATACGGATTGTTGTTAGTTGATTGTTGTTTGTTCTTTGTTCTTGGTTGTTTGTTCTTTGTTCTTTGTTCAACAACCACCAACCAACAACAAACAACAAAGAACCACCAACCAACAACCAACCAACAACCAACCAACAACCAACCAACAACCAACAACAAACAACAATCAACCAATAACTAACAATTCCTCAAACAATCGATCGCCCAAGTTCATTAGTCTCAGGGAAGGATGTTCGTCAAAAACTTCGGGATAAAAAGTGACTGATATCTGTTGATTTTCATAGGTTAGCTGCCAAATTCGATCGCCTATTGGGGTGAACTCAATTCCCCGCGATCGCCAAATTTCTGCCATTATTTCCGATTGGGTGAAAAGTTGCTCAATTTCCGCTGGAGTAATCGGAGAACCGGGCAAAGGTTGGCGGATTTCGGCTAAGTCTGCCTCCACATCCATGCCCACCATTTCATCTAGATCGGGACGCAACGGGGAGCGATCGCATTCTCGATCAAATTCCGCCATTAATACATCTTCTTCTTCCGGGTCTGCACTCATTACCACTTTTTCAATAAAGGTGGGAACTTGGGCTAAAATTGGCTGCAAATGTCCCACCACATTGGTAAATAAATTGATGCGATCGCGCAATTTTTTATAGACTTTAGCCTCAACAGTGCCATCATAATAAAAATTATGCACTTTTACCGTAGGATAGCGCTGACCAATGCGATCTAATCGGCCAATTCTTTGTTCTACCCGCATCGGATTCCACGGCAAATCATAATTAATTAAAACCCCACAAGTTTGTAAATTTAATCCCTCACTAGCGGATTCTGTACAGATTAAAACTTGGATTTCTCCATCTCTAAACATTCGTTTAATTTGTTCTTTTGGCACTAATTGCCACATATATTTTTTAATAAGCCCCCCTTTTGAAGGGGGGTTGGGGGGGATCTCTTTTTGCCCCCCTTTTGAAGGGGGGTTGGGGGGGATCTCTGCCTCAATTACTCTCACCAATAACTCCCCACCTCGTCCCGAATAACAAGCCACGCGATCGCCGTATAATTGGCAAATTTGTTCGCGGAGATAATCCATTGTATCCGTATATTGGGTAAAAATAATCGCGCTTTCTCGTTCTAACAATTCCTGCCGTAAAGTTTCCAGCAAAAAAGATAACTTACTATCGTCCCCCGTATTTTCAAACTGGCGTAATAAATCTTCTAAATACTCTACTTCTTTCGGATCTACCGGGTTTAATCCAGGATTTAATCCAGGATTTAAATACTGTTCCAACCCTTGAATCACCGCATCATCCGCATCATCTAAATCCGCCAAATCATCAGGAGTAATACTAATCCCTTCTAACCGTCGTTGTAAAGATTCTCTAATCGCATAAAAAGAACTGGTTAACCGTTTTCGATATAAAGTCATTAAAAAACCTAGGGCTTTTCGGTTCTGTTTTTCCGCTAACTTATAGAAATTTCTCACATAATCGCTTACCGCTTGATATAGAGGAATTTCCCGATCGCTTTCCAGGGCGATCGCATTATCTTGGACAACCCTTTGGGGAATATCTTGGCTTAACATTCCCCGCTTATAATATTCCCGCAAAGTATCGCGAGTATGGCGAAACATCAAATCTTTCAGGGGAGTATTCACCGTCAAATATTGGCGGGATAACTGCATAAAATCCGCATTTTCCAGTAACTTTTTCCCATGCACCAAAGGCTTGCCCCGGTTCCAAGTATCTTGGAGTTGATAGGCTAACACTCGGTTATTTTTTTCCAGATATGCTTGCAACCGGGGGCAAGGTTTTCCCCCAAACTGGAAATAATCGCGAGACATTTCTTGCCAAAATTTTAGCAATTGTTCGTCCGGTTTACTTGACAAATTAGTAGATAATGTAGTAAAATAATTACAGAAGTTATCCCCATAACGCCAATGACCATTTAAGCCCAACAAATCCAGTAAATCAAATACCTCAATAGGGTCAATTTGCATCGGCGTAGCGGACAATAAAATTAAAGCCTTGGTCTGGGTTTTTAACTGCTGCATCAGTTGTAATAAACTATTGGGAGTTTCCTGACGGGATTGGGGATTTTTGCGGCGGGCATGATGGGCCTCATCTAAAATAACTAAATCCCAAGGTTCTGCCCCTAACAATTCCCCTTGTCTCTCCTTGCGGCGGACTAAATGAGAAGAAGCTAAAATGCGATCGCACTGATTCCAGGGATTCCCAGAATTAGCCGCAATTTCCGTTATTTTATCCGCCGACTTAAAGCTACCTTGGCGATAACTCCAAAAATCCAAATTAAACTTTTCCCTAAGTTCCTCTTGCCATTGGGGTTGTACCGTTGCCGGGACAAGAATCAACACTCGTTTCACCTTTTGGCTAACCAACAAATAGCGCAAAATCAGCCCGGTTTCAATAGTTTTCCCCAACCCCACCTCATCAGCAATCAAAAAATTATTCGGGAAACTTGCGGCAACGCGGCGCAATATTTTTATTTGATGTAACCAAGGCTTAATTGGAATTGACTTCAAGCAAAAATCCAAACACCCCGGATGTTCGTGTATTTTTAATAGGGCATTTAATAGGTCTGTTTCCTGGGGTGTAGGGGTTTGAGAGGGTGTAGGGTGTAGGGTGTAGGGTGTAGGGGTTTGAGAGGGTGTAGGGTGTAGGGTGTAGGGTGTAGGGAAGAGGGATATTTCTTTTAACTTTTCACTTTTCACTTTTAACTTTTCACTTTCCCCCACACCCCACACCCTACACCCTACACCCTTCATCCCACACCCTTCATCCCAACTAGGTCTTTCCCCAGGGCTATATCGTAATAACTTTTGGCGAATCGCTTCGGGAACTGCAAATAACTTCACATTCGGGGCTAAATC
>JAABRM010000020.1 GCA_011390955.1 Oscillatoriales cyanobacterium
TGCTGTTGATGAGTTACCGACCAAGATGCGCGAGACTTTTATTCTGCACTATTATGAAGCACTATCTCATCAAGAAATAGCCGAAAAGCAAGGAATTTCCTACGCGAATGTTTGCAAGCGCATATCCGATGCGCGGAAAATTTTACGTCCTAAATTGCGGGGATATTTTATCGAGGAGGAAGAGGCGAGCACGGAAGTGTCAGTTACACCTGTGGCAATAGAGCCCCTAATTGAGGAAACTCCCCTGGAGAATGCGGGAGTTGAAGCGATCGTTGGGGAGATGGTGACGTTATCGGTTGCGATCGCGGAAGTGGAGTGTGTTGAGGGTGAGGAATCGCCTTTTGTAGCGGTATCTGTGGGGGATTCTGATTCGGATTCTGTTGCGGCGACTTCTGAAGGGAGGTTGGAGGAACTTAATGCGATCGGGAAACAGATAGTAGGGGCAGTCCCCCGGTGGCTGTCCAGTTTTGGCGGTTCACTGCTGTTTCATGGTCTAAGAAAATTGGTATTGGAAGTAAGGGGTGAGTGGTGCCGATGGTGTGGGGGGGACAATGGCAGCCGGTGGGGAAAGTTGCGGGAGAATGTGCGATCGTCCCGCTCTCCTCCTTATTGTTTTTCCTATTTTCAATCCAATGTCCACGAGTCTGTTGGGGATGATGATGAGGTGAAAGTTTATGTTGAGTCAAACTTCCTTAAATTAGCCTTATCCAAGGGTAACTTTTGGCGATGCCTTATTATGGGAAGGCTTGCGCGATCGGTGTGAAATTTTGCCATCTATTAGGAAAGAGGAATTAAGTCAGTACGTGCAGCAGTATCTTTCTGAATGGAAGAAACGGTTGGAATTGGCTAATTTTGTGTACGCGATCGATTATATTTAGCAGGCCGTCGCAAACTAGGGTGCGAAAGGGTTTTCGTATCTTAGGCTGGTTTTATGGGATGGATTGGGTTAGGGAAAAAACGCCTCTACCTCGAACAATTCAGATATTGACTTTGGGAATCGTCTTTAAGGTGGAGAGAAGAAGAGTAAACAGGCTCCACACATTGGTGCGATCGCTTTCTGTGCTACTTCTGTTGATTAAACTCACCCCGTTCGAGAGCATACGGGTTTCTGCAATCCTGTACCTAATACAAGATTAGGCATTTGGTTAAGCTTCTGCTGACCAAGCGTAAAGAACATGCTCTAGATTCAAAAAATCAGGCAACAACACTTTTGTAAGGAGTAAAAATATGTCTTTTCCAAATCAAGCACTTACAGTGCTATACGGTTTAATAAAATTTTTAGCGACGGTTCCTTTCGCCAAGAGATTGCTTATATCTAATCAATATCAATATGACGATACAGTGCTACGTCTACCTCTTCTACCTCCTCTAGCTATGACAAAAGTGGATACCATAATAGGAGGATTACCTAAACTGCCTAAAGAAGATGAATTGCCCGATCAAAAATGGATTACTTTGGTACTAAGTACACTAATTCTTCTCAAAAAAAATAATGATAAAAAATCTAGTGAATTTATCAATGAATCGGTTTCAAATGAGAATCAAATTAACTCGTTAGAGTCGATTAATGAACAAATTAAAGCTGCTAATGGACAAGAAGATCTGACTAATGCTGTTTTAAAGCTAAAATCAGCATTAGGATTAGGAGATACTGACAAACAACGGGAAGCACCTTTTAAGACTGAAAATGACATCCAATTGGAAAGCAATCGCAGTGAATTGGAAGATGAATTTGATAAAATTGACCGGGAAATAGAGGATTGGTTAAGCCAAACCCTACAGGAAGAATCTGCAAGTTCTTTAAAAGCTGAGGAAGTTGAGCAAACTGACAAAGAATTATATAGTAATCTTCAAGAGATTGCTAGATTTTTAGGACGAGAATTAATTGGCAATCAACCAGATTTTCAAGAGGTACTTGAAAGTACTGCTCCTAATCCTAGTCTAGAGGATTACGAAAACTTAATTGAACCGTTAAGCATCAAGCCAGCAACTTTAAGGAATTTCCAACAAGATAAAGTTTTTGCTTATATGCAAGTAGCTGGCCCAAACCCAGTTATGCTAAATCAAATCAAAAAAATTGATTCTCGCCTGCCAATTACCAACGAACAATACCAAAATATTGTGTCCCAGGATTCTTTAGAGGCAGCACTACAAGAAGGGCGACTTTATCTAGCAGACTATTCTAAGCTAGGCGATGTAATTAATGGTAGTGGTGGTGGATTTCAAAAGTATATATATGCTCCAGTGGCTCTATTTGCTGTACCACCAGATAAGAGTACAGATAAGAATTTGCTGCCGATAGCAATTCGTTGTCAACAGACTCCAGGGGATGAAAACCCTATATTTACCCCCGGAGATGGAGACAACTGGATGACAGCTAAAACCATCTTACAAATGGCAGATAGTAATTATCACGAACTGATATCTCACTTAGCTCGGACCCACTTATTTTTAGAACCTTTTGTTCTCGCAACTAATCGCTGCTTCACTGAGAAAGATCACGCTGTAAGACTTTTGCTGAAACCTCATTTAGAAGGTACCGTATTGATTAATTATGGCGCACATAAATTTCTATTAGCTGAACAAGGCTCTCTAGACTCGTTATTAGGTGGCACTATTAAGAGTAACGTTGAACTAGCTATCAAAGAAACTCTGAGCCAATTAGCTAACTTTAATGAAGTTGCCTTCCCTCGGACTTTAGAAAAACGCGGCGTTAATAATTATAAACAGCTACCAATTTATCCTTACCGAGATGATGGGCTACTGATTTGGGGTGCTATTCATCAGTGGGTTAAGGAATACTTAGGTCTGTTCTACGCCAGTGATAAATCTGTAGAGACAGATGAACAACTACAAAATTGGGCGCGTGAGTTGCTTTCTAAAGGAAACTGTAAGATTGGTGAAGAAAGTAACGGTCGTATTAAAACCCGAGATTATCTAGTCGAGGCCATCTCTACAATTATTTTTACAGCTAGCGCTCAACACGCTGCTGTTAACTTTTCGCAAAGTGGCCTAATGACCTACGCACCAGCATTTCCTTTAGGTTGCTATTCCCCAGCACCTACAAACCCCCAACAGCAGCAAAATTTTCTGGAGTTACTACCGCCGTTAGACGACAAAGCTGAACTGCAAATAAAAGTTCTTTATTTGCTGGGCTCAGTCTACTATACGAAACTAGGCGATTACTCTGGCTCATCTTTTAAAAAGGAAAAAGTGGAAAAAGCTCTTAACAAATTTAAGGTTAACCTAGATGACATCGAAGCAAAAATTCGGACAGAAGATAGCAAAAGGCTGGTTTCTTACAGATATTTATTGCCTTCAAATATTCCTCAAAGCATCAATATTTAACAAATATAGAGCTTGATAAATTCAAACAAAATTTGACCTAGTAAAACGCAACTAAGGTGGCATAATATCGTAAAGTGACTTAGACTAAAGCTAGTCCTAAAATAGGCTTACACCTATTCATTAAAGTATTTTGAGGTAAATTTATGCTTTTTATTACTGTGAATGGGTTTGAGCCTCATTTACCTGTGTTGAACTAAATCACTCTGCCATAGAGAAATACCAGGGTAAACGCATCTAAATTAAGTTGGCATAAAATTATATTTGTGCATGGCTTATTCTCTAATAAAACCATTTTTAAAAATCTTAAATTTGATGCAATTAACCCTGAGTATCTCCGACTTGAAAGGCTAAATGTTAACTTCGTTGTCATTGCGAAAGCATTCGGCGGTCAAGATGGGGAGATTGTGGAGAGTCGCCAGGATGTCAGAACTGCCGTGCAGCGAGGCATCGACTATGTATTAAAAACCAACAAGTCGTACATCCTCGATATGCGGACGGCGAAAGACACGCCCCCACTCCAATCCAGCGAGGCGAAAATTCAGCAGATGTTCGCCCGTTATGTCGAGCAGCCGCCACTTAATTTTTTTCACCACTCAAATGAAAAATCTTTGCAGACGAGTGTTCTTGGCTTACCAGTGAACGTTCCGCTTATTTCTTAAACCAAAAACTTGCCCAATTTTTCCGTGATATCGTTGAGCAGATACTGGTGTTACATTTGGGCAACTAGGACGTGAGCGCTATCTTTTGGCTTTGGTTTCAGTACAGACAAAAAATCCACACATGATGTGATTCTTGCGGTATAATAAATGTGATAATCGCCCCTCTATCTATCTTTTAATTGATGAAGAAGTAGAGAGCGCGAGCGCCCATTCAACAGCAGCAGGGGCGATTACTAAACCATGACACGATCGCAGCTAGACCCTCTGCATGGACGACTTTAGCCTAATAAACATTCATTCAACTTTGACTAATGATGGCTCCTATCAATCAACCAGAAATTCCGGTACCTAATCCAGAACAACAACGTATAGGCGCAGAAATTTTAACAGAAGCCGAACGGCATAAAATATTACACGAATGGAATAACACTACAAGAGAATATCCCCACGATCGCTGCATTCACCACTTATTTGAGGAACAGGTAGAACGGACACCTAACGCTGTGGCAGTAGTTTTTGAAGAGGAGCAACTGACGTATCAACAATTAAACGCTAGGGCAAACCAACTGGCGCATTACCTGCAAGAAATCGGTGTGAAGCCAGAAGTTTTGGTAGGAATTTGTGTTGAACGCTCGTTCGAGATGATAGTGGGACTCCTGGGTGTTCTCAAAGCCGGTGGCGCATACGTTCCTCTCGACCCAGCTTATCCTTTGGAACGGCTGAGTTTCACGCTGCAAGACTCCTCGGTGCCGGTGCTGCTCACTCAGTCCAAACTGGCCGAGAACCTGCCTCTACACTCTGCCCGGGTCATTTGTTTGGACTCGGACTGGGAAGAAATTGCTTTCCATAACAAGGAGAACCCCAGCACCATCGTCACCCCGGATAACCTAGCTTACGTTATCTACACATCAGGTTCTACAGGACAACCCAAAGGTGTCTTAGTGGCGCACCGGGGAGTGTGTAACTTAGCTACAGCACAAAGCAAGCTATTTGACCTACACTCAGAGAGTCGAATTCTTCAGTTTGCCTCCTTTAGTTTTGATGCCTCGGTTTGGGAGGTTGTTATGGCTTTAGTACCAGGAGCGACACTGGTATTAGCAAAACGGGAGTCTTTAATGCCAGGACGAGCGTTGTTAGAGCTATTACAAGAGCAAAAAATTACCCACGCTAACCTTGTGCCATCTGTGCTGGCGACTCTCCCTGATGAGGAGTTACCTACTTTACAAAATATGGTCGTAGGGGGAGAACCGTGCCCTTCTTATTTGGTCGAAAAATGGTCAAATAAAAGGCGTTTTTTTAATCTGTATGGCCCAACTGAATTCACCGTCTGTGCTACCATTGCACAATGCTCTCAAGGCATGGATGTGGTGCCAATTGGACGACCGATCGCTAACACTAAAATCTATATTCTCGACACTGAGAACCAACCCGTCCCCATTGGAGTACCAGGAGAACTTCATATTGGGGGCGTGGGGTTAGCACGAGGCTACCTTAACCGCCCCGATTTAACTGAGCAAAAGTTCATCCCTAATCCCTTTAGCAACGGATCTGGTTCTCGCCTATATAAAACAGGAGATTTAGCCCGTTATCTACCAGACGGCAATATCGAATTTTTGGGGCGGATAGACAATCAGGTAAAGATTCGCGGTTTTCGCATCGAATTGGGCGAAATAGAGGCAGTCTTGTCTCAACATCCAGCAGTTTTAGAAACTGCTGTCGTGGTGCAGCAAGATGTTTCAGATCGCCAATATTTAGCAGCCTATATTGTCTCGCAAAATTCCAGGGCGATTTCGCGCAGCGACCTGCGCGCTTTTCTCAAAGAGAAGCTGCCCGATTACATGGTTCCAGGAGTGTTTGTTATGTTAGATGCCTTGCCATTAACACCTAATGGTAAGGTAGATCGGCGAGCGCTACATGAATATTCTAAAAAGAGGGATATAGACGAATCAGAGGTAGAGTTATCTAATATAGACATTAGTGTCGAAAATAATAAACGGAAAATTACAGAGTTGAAATCCACACCTACGGATAGCATCGGCCCAAGATTACTTTCTTTGGTGGCGAATTTGCTACGCATAGAGGTCGATGAAATAGATGTATCTGCCACTTTTTTAGACCTGGGCATTGATTCGCTACTTATTTTGGAAGCTATGCGAAGCATTCAAAATACTTTTGGAGTTCAGGTGGAAGCTCAACAGTTTTTTGAAGAGCTGGAAACTATAGACGCTTTAGCCACATACATCGAGCAGACTTTTCGCTTAGAAGAAGAGCCAAAAAAATATCAGAAGATTGATTCAACAAAGACCATTGCCGGTTTAATGGCTAATGTAAAGCCTGTAAAACCGAGCCAAAACTTAACTCAACCTTTACAAGTACCACTAGCGGTTCCGACAAATAAATCGATGAACAGACCCAATGAAAATGTGGAGCCTCAGACAAGCGTAGAAAAGATTGTCTCGCAGCAGCTTCAATTAATGTCTCAACAGCTAGAGCTTTTGCGGAGAGAACAGGGTTCAACGGAGCGATCGCATCAGGAAAAAACTACCTTCTCTGAATTCGCCTCCCCCAAGTCATTTGAGGGAACAAACACCGTTAGCAATGAATGTCCAGTGTGTTCTTACAATGAATGGGACCCACTGGAAGAAGTGATTGTTGGCATTGTCGATGGAGCAATGATTCCATCCTGGCATACCATCCATCGCGCTACGGTGCTTCCCGGTCAAGAAAAACAAATGGAGAGCCTAGCCAAGCGGACGCAAAAACAACCGCTTCCCTATCCAGAGTGGCTCGTTCAGGCTGCAAGCAAATGCGTCGAGGAATTTGCTCATATTCTTGAATCGGAAGGAGTTATTGTTCGTCGCCCTGATATTGTTGATTACTCTGCCTCTTTCCGTACACCGGATTGGGAAGTCATGAATGGCTTTTGTTCAGCCAATCCCCGCGACGTTTTCTTGGTAATTGGCAATGAAATTATAGAAGCTCCAATGGCCGATCGCAGTCGTTATTTCGAGTCGTGGGCTTATCGCTCCCTACTTAAAGAATACTTAAAGGGAGGAGCCAAATGGGTCGCTGCCCCCAAACCGCAGCTACTCGATGCCCAGTATGACCCAAATTACAAAACTCCCGTTAATGGTGAGGAAATGCGCTATGTCATCACTGAATTTGAGCCAACGTTTGATGCAGCAGACTTCGTGCGTTTTGGACGGGATATTTTTGTCCAGAAGAGTCATGTTACTAATAGCCTTGGGATTGAATGGGTGCGGCGTCACCTGGGCGATGAATATCGAGTTCACGAGGTTCAGTCGCTCTGCCCACAAGCCTTGCATATTGACACCACTCTAGTTCCGCTTGCGCCAGGGAAGGTGTTAGTAAATCCTCTGTTCATAGATGTGGATAATTTACCTGATTACTTCAAATCTTGGGATATATTGCTCGCACCGAAACCCAACCGAACGCCGATGACACTCTATGACACAAAAGTAATCAGTCAGTGGGTGAATATGAATGTACTCAGTCTCGATGAAGAGCGAGTAGTTGTCGAAAAATCACAGGAATCTATGATTGCAGCCTTAAAAGACTGGGGTTTCAAACCCATTCCCTGCGAGTTTGAAAGTTACTATCCTTTCATGGGTTCTTTTCATTGCGCGACACTGGATGTCCGCAGACGTGGTGTACTGCGTTCCTATGAAATGGAGGAGGGCGCTCTATGAATCTGAACCAATTTTTAGCTGAACTTGCCCAACGCGGTGTCAAATTGTGGCTAGAGGGTGAAACGTTGCGTTTTCGCGCTCCCAAAGGCGTAATGACACCAGAAGAGCGGGACTTGCTGGTATTGCATAAAGCAAAAATTATCTCGTTGCTGTCCCCGAACAATACGAGCGCGAACGATACTGGAAAAACACTTGTAACCACCTCAGAACAACGGGAGATACCTCTATCTTTTCCTCAAGAACAACTGTGGTTTCTGAGCGAGTTAGACGCAAATAACGTTTCTTACAACGAACTCTTTGCTCTCCGATTTTTGGGTGTACTGAACATCGTTGCACTAGAGCAAAGCCTGAACAAGATCGTCGCTCGCCATGCAGCTTTACGAACCAACTTTGCGACGGTTAACGGGCAGCCTGTTCAGTTCATTGCTGAAAGATTGACTTTGACATTTCCAGTCATAGACTTAAGCAATCTGCCTGCTTGTGACAGAGAAAACGAAGTCCAACGATTAGCAACGGAACAAGCCCAAAAACCCTTTGACTTAGTTAGCGACTCCTTAATCCAAGCGACTGTAGTTAAGCTAACAGAAACAGAACATATATTCTTGCTGAGAACTCATCACATTGTCTGGGATGGTTGGTCATTAGGTGTTATGTGGCGGGAGTTAGCAGCTTTCTACAATGACTTATCCCAAGAACTACCTCTACTTCCAGCGCAGTATCCAGACTTTGCGGTTTGGCAGAGGCAATACTTGACAGGTGAGGTGCTAGATTCCTTACAAACCTATTGGCAGCAACAACTATTAGATGCACCAACCCTGTTAGAATTGCCCACTGACCGAGTACGAGGAGTCACACAAACTTTTCGAGGAAAACATTATAGATTTGTTATTTCAAAGCTGCTTACGGAGGCTCTGATCGGTTTAAGTCGGCGGCAAAAAGTAACTCTTTTTATGACGCTCTTAGCTGCGTTTCAAACATTACTTTACCGTTATACTGGGCAAGATGATGTTGTAGTCGGTTCGCCCATTGCGAATCGCGATCGCTCCGAATTTAAGGATTTGATTGGGTATTTTGTTAATACGCTAGTATTACGCATATGTTTGGCAGGGAACCCAAGCTTTGAGGATTTACTGTCTAGGGTGCGAAAAGTAACGCTCGAAGCATACTCTCATCGAGAGCTACCGTTTGAGAAATTAGTAGAGATATTGCAGCCAGAACGCTCTTTGAGTTACACACCACTGTTCCAGGTGATGTTCATGCTGCTTGAAGAATTACCCGAAATCCAAATGGAAGGTTTAAGGGTAAGTCCATTAGCAATAGAAACTGGCACAACTCACTTTGATTTGGCTTTGTTTATAGAAAAGACTTCATCGGGACTAATTGGAGAATGGGAATACAATACCGACTTGTTTGATGAAGCCACGATCACTCGGATGTCGGGACATTTCCAGACTTTGCTGGAGGCGATCGCTGCCAATCCCAAGCAGAAGATTTCCGAATTGCCTCTGCTGACACAAACAGAGTGCCACCAGCTATTAGTTGAGTGGAATAACACACAAATTGAGTATCCCCAAGATAAGTGTATCCATCAGTTATTTGAAGAACAGGTTGAGCATACACCGGATGCGGTAGCTGTAGTATTTGAAAGTAAGCAACTCACCTATCGAGAATTAAACACAAAAGCCAATAAATTAGCACATTACTTACAAACTTTAGGAGTCAAACCCGAAGTTTTAGTAGGCATTTGTATAGAACGCTCCTTGGAAATGATTGTGGGAATCTTAGGTATCATCAAAGCAGGTGGTGCTTACGTCCCCATAGACCCTGCTTATCCATCTGAGCGGATCGCTTATATGCTCAAAGATTCGCAGCTAGCAGTTCTATTGACGCAAGAAAAACTGGTCGCCTCGTTACCAGAGCATCAAGCACAAGTAATTTGCTTAGATTCTGATTGGGAAGAAATCTCTACTGAGAGTGACCTTTCTCCTATCACTAGCGTGACACCAGAGAACTTAGCTTATGTTATTTACACCTCTGGGTCAACAGGGAAACCGAAAGGAGTTGGTGTTCCTCACCGAGCAGTAAACCGTTTGGTAATCAATACAAACTACATTTACTTCCAACCTCTAGATGTAGTTGCTTTTGCTTCCAACTTTTCATTCGATGCAGCTACATTTGAGATTTGGGGAGCCTTACTGAACGGTGCGAAACTTATTGTTATCACCAAAGATGTAGCAATTTCTCCTGATGAGTTTGCCGCTCAAATCCACTCGCAAGGCATTACCGTATTATTTTTAACTACTGCCTTATTTAATCTACTAGCGAGAGAAGTACCCTCAGCTTTTAGATCGGTACGACACCTTCTATTTGGAGGAGAAGCTGTCGAGCCTAAATGGGTCAAAGAGGTACTCAAGAAGGGTTCACCTCAGCGATTGCTTCACGTTTATGGGCCTACAGAAAACACAACATTTACTACCTGGTACTTGGTAGAGGATGTTTCAGAAGAAGCTACAACTATTCCGATTGGTCGTCCTATTGCCAATACACAGGTTTATTTATTAGATACTCAGTTGCAACCTGTTCCGCTCGGTGTTCCTGGAGAAGTATACATCGGTGGTGATGGGCTAGCAAGAGGATACCTCAACCGTCCTGATTTAACTGATGAAAAATTTATCCCCAACCCCTTTAGCAATCAACCGAGTTCTCGCCTCTACAAAACTGGAGACTTAGCCCGCTATCTCATAAACGGTAACATCGAATTTCTCGGTCGTATTGACAACCAAGTAAAAATTCGAGGTTTCCGTATCGAATTAAGCGAAATCGAAACCGCTATCTCTCAACACCCATCAGTCGCACAAACAGTCGTTATTGCTGTCGAAAATAACATAGGCAATAAACAATTAGCAGCTTACATCGTCCCCCAACCACAAGCAGTAGCTTCTAGCGGCGACCTCCGCAACTTCCTCAAACAAAAACTGCCTGAATACATGATTCCAGCCGTCTTTATCATGCTGGAAACCCTCCCCCTCACCCCCAACGGTAAAATCGACACAAAAGCTTTACCCAAACCAGAAACAGCAGATCAACAGCTAGCCACAACCAAAGTCCCTCCTCAAACAGTCACCCAAAAAATCCTCGCCAGCATTTGGACAGAAGTTCTCCAAGTACGAGAAATAGGCATCCACGACAACTTCTTTGAATTAGGTGGCGACTCCATCATCAGCATTCAAATAATCGCCCGTTGCCATCAAGCTAATCTCCAACTTACTCCTAAAGACTTATTTCAACACCAAACCATTGCTGAACTAGCTCAAGTTGTCACCTCCACCATAGAAATTAAAGCCGAGCAAGGGTTAGTCACGGGCATCGTATCCTTAACCCCCATCCAACAGTGGTTTATCGAACAAAACTTACCCTCCTCTCACCATTTCAACCAATCATTCCTATTCGAAATATCCTCAGACTTAAAATCAGAACTCTTGCATCAAGTTCTCCAACAATTGCTGCTGCATCATGATGCCCTTCGCTTGCGGTTAATCCCCAACAATGACACTTGGCAACTTCTTAACGCACCGAGTGAAGAAACTGAAATTTTCAATGTAATTGATTTATCCCAAATAGGACAAAGCGAACAAATTGCTGCTATTGAAACCCCTGCTAACCAACTACAGGCAAGCCTGAATCTCTTAGACGGCCCGATTATCAGAGTTACTTTATTTAATCTAGGCAATCAAGAAGCTAATCGGTTACTAATTATCATTCATCACATAGCAGTCGATGGCGTATCTTGGCGGATTTTGTTAGAAGATTTAGTCACGGCATACCAACAACTCAGTCGGGGAGAAACAATTCAATTACCTGCCAAAACTACTTCCTTCCAAGATTGGGCAATCAGGTTGACAGAATATGCACAATCTCAAACAGCACCTTCTGAGCTCGATTACTGGCTAACTCAATTAAACTCTCACATTGAACCGCTACCAGTAGACTATCCTGCTTCCATAGTAGAAAATAAAATCGCCGACACCGCCGTTGTATCAGTCTCCTTAAGTGTAGAACAAACCACCGCCCTACTCAAAGAAGTTCATAAAGCTTACAACACCCAAATCAATGATGTCCTACTCACAGCATTAGTACAAAGTTTTGCCCAGTGGACAGGAGAAAGTTCCCTGCTAATTGACTTAGAAGGACATGGAAGAGAAGAATTATTTGAATTGGTCAACCTGTCGAGAACAGTCGGTTGGTTTACCAGTATATTCCCAGTCTTATTAAAGATAGAGAAAGCTGAATTTACAGGGAAATCAATTAAATCCATCAAAGAACAACTGCGCCGCATTCCCCAACGCGGAATAGGTTATGGAATAATTCGCTATCTCAGTCAGGATGAAACCACCCGCGAGCAACTACAAGAACTTCCCCAAGCACAAGTAAGTTTTAACTATCTGGGTCAGTTCGATCAAATGCTGTCAGCATTTCCCATCTTGGGATTAGCGAAAGAATCGAGTGGCTCACCAGTTAGTTTAAAAGGGAATCGCTCTCACTTTATAGAGATAGATGGATTTGTGGCAAATGGTCAACTTCAACTAAATTGGGCTTATAATAAGAAAATTCATCAAACCTCCACAATTGAGCGTTTAGCTAACAGTTTTATAGAAGCATTAACTGGTACTATTTTCCACTGCTTGTCGCCAGACAATTTTGGTTATACACCAACAGATTTTCCTGATGCTGACTTAACTCAAGCAGAACTTGACGAGTTAGTAGAGTCATTAACGCCCAGAACAATTCTTGAATCCATCTACCCGTTATCGCCTATGCAAGAGGGGATGCTATTTCATACCTTGTATGCTCCCGACTCTGGAATATACTTTGTGCAATCAGTCTTTACTTTGTGCGGAAATCTTCAGGTTTTGGCCTGGGAACAAGCTTGGCGACGAGTGGTAGAAATTCACCCAATTTTGCGGACTTTCTTTATTTGGAAAAATCGTCCACATCCGCTTCAGGTTGTATGCAAGTCGGTCGATTTACCTTGGCATATTTATGACTGGCGTTCTTTGTCAGAAGCGGAACAGAAAGAAGGTTTAGAAACTTTCTTACAAACTGAAAGAGAGCGGGGTTTTGAGCTTGATAAAGTGCCATTAATGTGTGGCACTATCATTCGATTAACCGATAATGCTTATCAATTTGTTTGGAGCTTTCACCACTTGTTAATGGATGGTTGGTGTTTGCCGATTGTTCTTAAACAAGCCTGGACTTTTTATGAAGCTTTTGATCGAGGTGAAAATTTATATTTAGATGCCCCACCGCCTTATCGAAATTATATTGCTTGGTTGCGACAGCAAGACAGTGAAGCTGCTCAAAAGTTTTGGCGATCGCAACTTGCAGGCTTTACGGCTCCTACCCCTCTGATGGTAGATAAATCAGTAGGAGATTCATCCAAACAGCAGGATACCTATGATGAGCAGGGTATTAATTTATCAGCCCAGCTAACAGAGGCACTCTCGTCTTTGGCTCGGCAACATCATCTGACTTTGAATATTTTAATGCAAGGAGCTTGGGCTTTATTACTAAGTCGCTACAGTGGAGAATCAGATGTGGTATTTGGAGCGACTGTATCGGGACGACCCCCAGCTTTGTCGGGAGTGGAGTCGATGGTAGGGCTATTTATTAATACTTTGCCTGTACGAGTGCAGATATCTGCTGAAACTGAATTATTGTATTGGCTAAAACAATTGCAGGTTTCTCAAGTTGAGCGAGAGCAGTATTCTTACAGTCCGCTAGTAGAAATTCAAGGTCAAAGTGATGTGACGAGGAACTTGCCTTTGTTTAATAGCATTGTTGTGTTTGAAAATTATCCGGTAGATTCTTCTTTATTAGAATCTCAAGAGGGTATAGAAATTAAGAATATTGGAGGTTTTGAAAAAACTAACTATCCTTTGACTGTGGGAGTTGTTCCTGGTGATGAGTTGTCTATTCAAATTAGTTACGATGCTAACCGATTTGATAATGATACTGTCAGCCGGATGTTGGGACATTTACAAACTTTGTTGTCAGGAATGGTGGCTCATCCAAGTGGGCGCGTTGGTGAATTGCCACTGCTGACTCTAAAAGAGAAGCAGCAACTATTAGCAGATTGGAATAATACTTGGGCTGAGTATCCACAGAATAAGTGCATCCATCAATTGTTTGAAAAACAAGTGGAATTAACTCCTGATGCTGTAGCGGTGATTTTTGAACAGGAACAAATAACCTATCGAGAATTGAATGTAAGAGCCAATCAGTTAGCACATTATTTGCAAACTTTAGGGGTAAAACCTGAAGTTTTAGTAGGCATTTGTGCAGAGCGATCGCTCGAAATGATAATTGGTTTATTGGGCATCCTGAAAGCAGGTGGTGCTTATGTTCCACTCGACCCAGCATATCCAAAAGAACGTTTGGCTTTCATGCTAGAAGATTCTTCTGTACCAGTGCTGCTCACCCAACAGAAGCTAGTCGAGAAACTTCCTCCTAATTCGGCTCGTGTTATCTGCTTAGATTCTGATTGGGAAGAAATCTCTTTCCACAGTCAAGACAATCCTTTAAGCGAAGTGCAGCCAGAAAATTTAGCTTACATTATTTACACATCAGGATCTACTGGAAAACCCAAAGGCGTTTTAATCGAACACAAATCGCTAGTCAATTACACGACGGTTGCGATCGCTGAATATCAAATCGAGAAGTCAGATCGCATTCTGCAATTCTCCTCAATTAGTTTTGATGTCAGTGCCGAAGAAATCTATACCAGCTTGGCATCGGGTGCAACACTCGTATTGCGTACCGATACAATGGTGGACTCCTTTGAGGGATTTTTGCAGAAGTGCCAGAACTGGGAAATAAGTGTAATGGCTTTGCCCACAGCCTACTGGCATGAATTGACTGCTTTGTTGAACCCAAAAACTCTTGCATTACCCTCTTCTTTACGTTTGGTCATTCTTGGGGGAGAAAAAGCACTGCCAGAACGATTGAAAACCTGGTTTGAATGTGTAGGACAACAAGTACGTCTATTGAATAATTACGGCCCAACAGAAGCCACTATAGGAGCGACCATATACGAGTTATTAGCAGACGATACGGCATTGAGGGAGTTGCCCATCGGTCGTCCTCTTGGGAATGTCTGTACCTACATCTTAGATCCGAACGGACAGCCTGTACCCATAGGCGTTCCGGGTGAGTTGCACATCGGTGGTGCTGGTTTGGCACGAGGTTATCTAAACCGTCCTGAGTTGACCACTGAGCGGTTCATTCGTAACCCCTTTAGTGACTCTCCCACTGAACGCCTTTATAAAACTGGAGATCAGGTTCGCTATCTGCCTAATGGTAATATTGAATACCTCGGTCGGATAGATGACCAAGTGAAGGTTCGTGGTTTTCGCATCGAACTCGGAGAAATTGAAGCAGCACTCAGTCAACATCCCAGCTTACTCTCTGTCGCAGTTGCGCTTCGAGAAGATATTCCAGGCCAAAAGAGCCTAGTGGCCTACATTGTCACCGTTCAGGAGTCAGCACCCACCGTTAGCGAACTGCGCGACTTTCTCAAACAGCAGTTGCCCGATTACATGATTCCCAATGCTTTCGTTAGCCTACCGACACTGCCGATAACACCCAATGGCAAAGTAGATCGCCGGGTGTTGCCCGCACCAGATATCAAGAGTTTGATTCAAACATTAGAGTTTGTCGCTCCTCAGACTCCAACAGAAGAATTAGTAGCATCTATCTGGAAAAAGGTTCTGGGAGTAGAGCAAGCAAGCGTCAACGATAATTTTTTTGAATTAGGTGGGCATTCGTTACTCGCGACTCAAGTCCTTTCCCATTTGAATTCTAGTTTAGGGCTGCATCTCCCTCTGTCTAAGTTGTTTGAGTTGCCAACGGTAGCCAGTCTTTCTAGCTACATTGATGCCACCCTTTGGACAAGCAAAAACATCGAAAATATTAATACAAGTCACGAAAGAGAGGAGTTTGAACTGTAATGGATATAGTTGAGTTTGTAAATTATCTACGCAAGCTGGATATTAACCTGTTTCTCGAAGGCGATCGCCTGCGGTGCAACGCACCTCAAGGTGCTATCACCGCTGAACTAAAGTCAGAGATGAGCGGAAGGAAAGCGGAGATAATCTCCTTTTTGCAACAAGCCAATATTCAAACCACTACCACGGCGATCGCGCCAATATCCAGAACAGAACAAAACACCTTTCCTCTTTCCTTTGCCCAACAGAGACTGTGGTTCCTCGACCAGTTACAGCCCAACAGTTCCTTTTACAATATCCCCCTGGCGTTACATCTGAGCGGTCAGATTAATATTGCGGCTTTAGAAAGCAGCATCAACGAAATTATTCAGCGACATGAAGCCTTACGCACCAACTTCGTGACGGCAGAAGGTCAACCCGTCCAAGTTATTGCTTCAAATCTCAATTGTCAGGTGCAAGTGGTAAACCTGTTGCACCTGTGTGAAACTGAGCGAAAAATCGAGGTGCAACGATGCGTAAATGAAGAAGCGAATCGACCTTTTAAACTGGAGCGAGAGCCTTTATTTCGAGTTATTTTGCTACCGCTAGACCAAACCGAATACGTCTTGCTGTTCACCATGCACCACATTATTTCTGATGGGTGGTCGCTGGGCGTATTTGTGAAAGAACTCATAGAACTTTACAAAGGCTTTTGCACTGGAAAGCCTGTAAATTTACCCTCGTTACCAGTACAATATGCCGATTTTGCGGTTTGGCAGCGGCAGTGGTTAACGGGAAAAATACTCGAAACCCAGCTTGACTACTGGAAAGAACAACTCTCAAACTCTCCGGCTTTATTAGAATTGCCGACAGACAGACCAAGACCTGCTGTTCAAACCTTTCGGGGAGGGTATTACCATGCAGTTCTTCCCCAGGAATTGAGTGCGGAACTTACCGCATTGAGTAAGCGAGCGGGAGTTACGTTGTTTATGACGCTTTTGGCGGCGTTTCAAACCCTGCTCTACCGCTTATCCGGGCAAGATGATATCGTAGTGGGTACGCCCGTAGCGGGTCGTAACCGAGAGGAACTCGAAGGACTAATTGGCTTTTTTATCAATACCTTAGTGCTGCGTACTGACTTCTCAGGTATCCCTACTTTTGAGCAGTTACTTAATCGAGTCCGGGAAGTGGCGATGCAAGCCTACGCCCATCAAGACCTGCCATTTGAGCAGTTGGTAGAGACATTGCAACCAACGCGAGATTTAAGCTACTCGCCCCTGTTTCAGGTGATGTTTTCCCTCGAAGACGCTTTAGTACCTGCCGTAGAACTGCCTGAGTTAACGATAAGTTCTTATCCCGTGGAAATCGGCACGGCGAAGTTTGACTTGGGCTTATCAATAGAGAATACCGCCTCTGGATTAATAGGAGTATGGGAATACAATACTGACCTGTTTGATGAGGCCACCATATTTCGGATAGCGGGACATTACCAGACCTTGCTAGAAGAAGTCGCCGCTAATCCCAAGCAGAAAATTTCAGAATTGCCCCTGCTGACAGAAACAGAGCGACACCAACTATTAGTAGAGTGGAACAACACTCGGGCTGAGTACCCCCAGGATAAGTGCATCCATCAGTTGTTTGAGGAGCAGGTGCGGCTAACTCCTGATGCTATAGCTGTGGTGTTTGAAGGGGAACAACTGACCTATCGAGAATTGAATGCAAAGGCAAATCAGTTAGCGCACTACCTCCAAAGCTGGGGAGTAGGGCCTGAAGTATTGGTGGGTCTTTGTGTAGAGCGCTCTTTGGAAATGGTAATCAGTTTGTTGGGCGTCCTCAAAGCTGGTGGTGCTTATGTTCCACTCGACCCGAACTATCCGTCTGAGCGCTTGGGTTTCATGCTAGAAGATTCGTCGGTTCCAGTGCTGCTCACCCAGACGCAACTGGTCGAATTGCTTCCTCCTTCCTCGGCGCGTGTTGTCTGTGTGGATGGGGACATAGAAAAAATTGCTTTCCACAGTTCAGAAAACCCCAGCAGCGCAGTAACGCCGGATAACCTGGCTTACGTTATTTACACATCAGGCTCTACAGGAAAACCCAAGGGCGTCTTATTGGCTCACCAGGGACTGTGTAACTTAGCCACCGCACAGATCCAGCTATTTGACGTACAGCCAAACAGTCGCGTCCTCCAGTTTGCCTCTTTTAGCTTCGATGTGGCAACTTCAGATGTGGTGATTGCGCTTACTTCTGGTGCAACTCTATATCTAGCAACCAAGGATTCTATTTTGCCTGGATCTGGTTTGATTGAAGTGTTGAGCGATAAAGCTATTACCCACGTTGAACTGCCAGTGTCCGTTCTCAGCGTGCTTCCGTTTGAAGAGCTTCCGGGATTGGGAACCATCGTTGTTGGGGGAGAAGCCTGTCCTCCTGACCTCGTGGGACGTTGGGCAACAGGGCGTCAGTTTCTCAATGCTTACGGGCCAACAGAAACCACCGTTTGCGCCACCCTTGCTCTTTGTGACGGAAGTCAGAAGCCGACCATCGGGCGTCCCATCGCTAACACAAAAATCTATATTCTCGACACTGAAAACCAACCCGTACCGATAGGCGTTTCGGGAGAACTTCATATCGGTGGTGTTGGTTTAGCCCGAGGCTACCTCAACCGTTCCGATCTGACTGATAAGAAATTCATTCCCAACCCCTTTAGCAATGAACTGGGTTCGCGCCTTTACAAAACAGGGGACTTAGCGCGTTATCTCCCCGATGGTAACATCGACTTTCTTGGTCGCATCGATAATCAAGTAAAAATTAGAGGTTTTCGTATCGAGTTGGGAGAAATTGAAGCGGTACTCGCAGAACATCCGAATGTGCGGGAAGTGGCAGTCATTGACCGAGAAGATACACCTGGAAACAAGCGTCTCGTGGCTTATGTGGTTTCTAACCTCATCCCCGATCGCATCCCTTATCACAGTAAATGCGAACTAGAACTAGACGGTAACGCGCTCAAAATTGAGACACAGGATATCTCCACCGGCGGCGTCAGTCTAGTGGGGGTGCCAGTTCTTGATAAAGGTAGCAGTGTCCGCCTGCACCTGCAATTGCCTGGGGAGGAAGAACCGCGCTGGTTTTCTGGGACAGTGGTTTGGTCGCATCCCCCACAGGCAGGGATTCGCTTTCAGCTTACGCCGAGCGAACAGGCTCAAGTCACTCGAAGCGTAGGTTATCAGTTGGACACTCAAGAATTATGGAAAACTTTGCAACGCACTCTGACTCGCAACCTGCGCGACTATCTCAAACAAAAGCTGCCCGACTATATGGTACCGAGCGCCTTTGTACTGATGAAAGCGCTGCCGCTGACACCCAACGGCAAAATAGATACAAAAGCCTTACCCAAACCCTATTCAGCAGATCAACAACTAGCCATCAACTTTGTCGCACCCTGCACTGAAGCCGAACAAACACTAGCCAAAATTTGGTGCGAAGTCCTCCACCTTCAAAAAGTCAGTATCCACGACAACTTCTTTGAAGTTGGCGGAGACTCCATTCTCAGCATTCAAATTATTTCACAAGCCAATATTGCTGGACTCCAACTCACTCCCAAACAAATATTCCAACATCAAACCATTGCCGAATTAGCTGCCGTAGCAACTCCGACAGAAACTAATAAAGCAGAACAAGGTCTAATAACTGGGTCATTACCACTCACACCCATCCAACATTGGTTTTTTGCTCAAAATTTTCCAGAATCCCACCACTGGAATCAAGCCTTTCTACTAGAAGTACCAGCAACATTCAAGCCCAACTTATTACAGCAATCCGTACAACAATTATTACTCCATCACGATGCTTTGCGCTTGCGTTTTACTGAATCCGAACAAGGTTGGCAACAATTTAACGCCCTACCGGATGAAATTGTACCCTTCTCCCTCATAGATTTGTCTGTACTGGCAGAAACCGCACAAGCAGAAACAATTGAAACTACTTCAGCCCAACTCCAAGCCAGCTTAAACCTCGCCACTGGCCCCATAGTGCGAGTCGCACTTTTCCATCTAGGAAATAGTAAACCTTCCCGCTTATTGCTAGTCATCCATCACTTAGCAGTAGATGGAGTTTCCTGGCGAATTTTACTTGACGATTTACAGACAATTTATCACCAACTCGAAACCGGAAAACCAATTCAACTTCCTGCTAAAACCACCTCTTTCAAAGAATGGTCTGAAAAATTAACCGAATATGCCACTTTGCCAACTGCCAGAAAAGAATTAACTTATTGGTCAAACCTTTCCGCCTCAAAGATCACCCCTTTACCAGTAGACTATGTAAAAGGAACCAACACAAAAGCATCAGCCCGTAATGTATCTGTATCTCTGAACAAGGAAGAGACTCGTGCCTTACTCCAAGAAGTCCCCAAAGCTTACCACACTCAAATCAACGACATATTGCTCACCGCATTAGTGGAAGTCTTAGCTAATTGGACTCAATCTAACTCAGTTATTATTAACCTTGAAGGTCACGGACGAGAAGAAATTTGGCCAGATGTAGACTTATCCCGTACAGTTGGCTGGTTTACTACCATCTTCCCGGTACTGCTAAAATTAGAAGCCCCTGATAATTTAGGAGATGCTATCAAATCTATAAAAGAACAAATCCATGCCATACCCAATCGGGGTATCGGCTATGGTTTGCTGCGCTATCTGAGCGACGATGCACAAATTGTTTCTTCCTTAAAAACATTACCAATTTCCGAAGTTAGCTTCAACTATCTAGGACAATTCGATTGGGGGATTTCATCCGACGGTCTATTTAAATTAGCTTCGGAATTAATAGGACCCGAACACAGCGAACTGGGACATCGCATTTATCTAATAGATATTAACTGTATCGTAGTAGAAGGTCAGCTAAACGTAGATTGGAGTTACAGCGAAAACTTTCACAAAAGTGCCACAATTGAAAGGTTAGCCCAACAATATATAGAAGCACTAAAAACCCTGATTGTACATTGTCAATCTCCTGATGTTGGAGGATACACGCCTTCTGACTTCCCCTTAGCAAAATTAGACCAACAACAACTAGATAACTTACTGCTACAGTATCCAGATCTAGAGGATATTTATCCTCTCTCACCCATGCAGAGCCTATTCTACGCTCTGGGCGTGTTTGAGTCAGAGGTAGGTTTCGAGCAGGGGTACTGTACTCTTCACGGTAATCTTAATATATTGGCTTTTCAACAAGCTTGGCAGCAAGCGAGCGCCCGCAACCCCATCTTACGTACCGCTTTTGTCTCAGAAGGTCTTGAAAAAGCACTACAAATTGTACTAAGCAGAGTTAATTTACCCTGGGAGCAACTAGATTGGCGGGGACTTTCTTCTGACTCACAGCAGGTGCAGCTAGATACTTTTATTCAAGCACAGCGACACCAAGGATTTGATTTATCATCAGCGCCGCTAATGCGGGTGACTCTGATTCGGCTAGATGAAGATGTTTACGAATTAATCTGGTGCTTCCAGCATTTAATATTAGATGGGTGGTCGTGGCCTTTACTTTGGAAAGAAGTGCTCCTTTTGTATAAAGCGTTAGATGCCGATCAAGAATTCCACTTAAAGAGCAGTCGCCCGTATCGAGATTATATAGCTTGGTTACAAGACCAAGACCAAGTAGCAGCAGAAACGTTTTGGCGGCAAATGTTGGCTGGGATAACCAAACCAAATTCTTTAATAGTAGGTGATTCTATTAACCAAGAGTCAGGCTACGCACAACTGGAAATTCAGCTATCACCAGAAGTTACGCAAAAACTTGAGACGTTAGCACGCAAGCAGCAATTAACATTGGGTACGATCGTACAAGGAGCTTGGGCGTTAGTGGTAAGTCGGTATAGCGGTGATGAAGATGTAATCTTTGGAACTGCTGTATCGGGTCGTCCTGCTAACTTGTTAGGAGTTGAATCAATGGTGGGGATGTTTATTAATAACCTCCCAGTGAGAGTCATGGTAAATGGAGAGAGTTTGTTTTTATCCTGGTTACAGGAGCTCCAAGATAAGTTGGTCCAGTTGCGTCAGTACGAGCATACACCCCTGGTACAGATTCAGCAGTGGAGCGAGATACCGGGATATCAGCGTTTGTTTGAGAGTTTAGTGGTATTTCAGAACTATCGGAGGGATGTTCTAGAAGACCAGGATACTACTGGTATAGAGATTAGTAATTTTGGGGGGTCTTTGAAAACCAATTACCCGCTAACGGTAATGGTAGTACCTTCTCAAGAATTGTCTCTAATTTTTGCATACGATCGTCATTGCTTTGATGAAGTAAGAATCACTCAGATGCAAAGGGATATGCAAACTGTGCTAGAAGGTATGGTGGCATTGAATGACTTACCGCTTCAAGAATTCCTCAATATTTTGCCATTACAGTCTAATAGTAGGGTAAATCCCTCGGCAGTGACACCTGAACAGAAACGTTCTCAGCTAAAAAGTACATTCGTAGCACCTAGAGATGCTATGGAATTACAGTTATCACAAATTTGGTCGGCAGTTTTTGGCATTCATCCAATAGGAGTGAATGATAACTTTTTTGATTTGGGAGGAAATTCTTTACTGGCAACTCAGGTTATTTCGCGCACTCAAGAAGTTTTTGAGATACAACTTTCTCTGCGTCATCTATTTGAAGCACCTACTATCGCTTTCCTGGCACAGGTGATCCATACTGTATGTTTTGCACGTTTGAAGTCACAATCGGAGACTGTACCACCTCTTATAGCTATTGATCACGAGCCATACATACCGATGTCTTTTGCACAAGAGTATATGTGGTTATCACAGCAGTCTTACCCCAATAGTTGCGCTTACAATGCTTCTTTGGCTTTATGTTTTAATGGCGAGCTTTCTCTAGAAATGTTAGAAAAAAGTATCAATGAACTTATCCGCCGCCATGAAATATTGCGTACTACTTTTCCTGTAGTAGAGGGTCAACCCGTGCAGGTGATTGTCCCAAAGCTAACCCTATATTTAAAGATAATAAACCTGCAAAATGTACCTCCAGCAGTGCGAGAAGTTGAAGCTTTAAAGGTTTCCAAGCGAGTGATGAAACACCACTTTGATCTGGAAGACGGTCCATTAATTGAGATCACCTTATTGCAGTTGTCTTCAGAAAAGCATTGGCTACTAATACCGATGCACCATATCATTACGGATGCCTGGTCAATGGGTCTCTTTGTGGAAGAGTTAGACATACTTTATAGCGCTTTCTCAAAAGGTTTACCTTCACCCCTTCCTGAAATGCCTTTGCAGTACGCTGACTTTACTCTCTGGCAGCGGCAGCGGTTCAATGAAGAAGTCTTGGCTCGGCAGCTTAATTATTGGCTGCAAAAACTGGCTGCTCCTTTACAAACGCAAGAATACCTGCCGGATCAAGAATCAAAGCCCAATCCTAACAGCGGTCGCGCCTCTTCCTACTCTGTAGTCTTGAGAGAAAATATAGTCGCATCTCTCGAAGACTTAAGCCGCTCCCACAGCGTTACGATCTCCACCATCATCATTGCAGCCCTGAAGCTCCTTTTGTTTAAATGGAGCGGGCAAAACGACATTCTAGTAGTGACGACCATTGGTAATCGAAGCACTCCAGAAATTGAAAAAATGCTCGGTTGCTTTCTTAATGACGTAATTTTGCGCTCACAGCTTGACGATGAACAAACAGGACTAGCTCTTGTACAACGGGTTCAAGAAACACTCAATGAAGCGATCGAAAACAAGGAGATTCCTTTGCAAAAAGTTATTAAAGTTATCAGAAGCAAGAGAGAATTGACCATCTCGGCGAGTGTTACAATAGTTCCTCCTGTACATCGTTCTGACCGGATGTCTGAATGGGACTTCGCACCAGTTTTGCCCACAGAAGAACTGTGGGATGAGGAGATTCCTCTAGAACTTTATATTTCTTCACCTTCAGAAGATTCTAAAACTATCGAAATTCACGCTCTTTACAAGAGAGATTTGTTTGACAGTGAAACTATCGAACGGGTGTTTAACTGCTATCAAGGAATCCTGCAACAACTGGCTGAGTCACCACAAATGAAGATTGCTTCGTTTCTGGGCTTTCAAGACAACAATCGAGCAGGTGCAGAATGACAAAATTCCTGGCACTCCGTCAAATGCGCGTTTTCCTTATAGTCTGGTTTGGACAACTAATATCCCTAATTGGCTCGGGTCTGACTAATTTCGCATTGGGAGTGTGGGTGTACCAGCGTACAGGTTCAGTCACCCAATTTTCGCTAATTTTGCTATTTGGTCTGCTGCCGAGTATCGTAGTTTCCCCGCTCGCTGGTGCAATGGTTGACCGATGGAACCGGCGATGGTGCATGATTCTATCGGACTCGGGCGCTGGTGTAACCACAGTGGCGATCGCCCTATTACTCGTTGCGGGCAACCTTCAGCTTTGGCAGATCTATCTTGCTGTTGGCCTTGATTCCGTCTTCAAAGCCTTTCAGTTACCTGCCTACACTGCTTCGACATCTTTATTAGTACCGAAAGAACAGTTACCTCGCGCCAATGGGATGGTGCAATCAGCACAAGCCTGCGCCCAACTCCTCTCGCCCCTGTTGGCAGGGGTCTTGCTTGGAATTATCCAGCTTGAAGGTGTGATTTTAGTTGACTTTGCAACTTTCCTATTTGCCCTCACCACCTTATTGTTGGTTCGCTTTCCTGATACTAAAACTGATGCCATTCCAAAAGAGGAAAAAACTTCTCTCTGGCAAGAGGCGATGGAAGGCGCGACTTATATTTTTGGTTGCCCCGGACTTTTAGCCTTGCTAATTGTCTTCGCCCTGGACAATTTTGTTGCCGGAACGGTTGAAGCTTTGCTCACCCCCTTGGTACTGTCATTCACCTCTGTCACCGTTCTCGGAACCATTCAATCTATGGGCGGTGCGGGGATGTTAGTTGGCAGTGTGGCTATCAGTATTTGGGGGGGAACTAAACCGCTCATCCGGGGCATTTTTGCTTTCGATATTCTCGCTCATTTGTGTATCCTAGCTTTGGGATGGCGTACTGACGCCACACTTTTCTCATTAGCTATGTTTTTATTTTTTTTCAGCGTACCTATTATCAATAGCTCGGTTTTTACCATCTTGCTGAGAAAAGTCCCTCCGGCTATTCAAGGCCGGGTCTTTGCTACAATGCAAGCGATCGCTCTCTCTTGTATCCCTCTCGCTTATGTTATAGCAGGCCCTCTAGCCGATCGCATATTTGAACCTCTCATGGCGGCTGACGGGTTACTAGCAGGAAGCATCGGACAAATTATTGGCGTGGGGCCAGGTCGCGGCATTGGCCTCCTATTTATTACGATGGAAATTATCGCCATATTGGTGACATTTTCCATTTACCGCTATCCTCGCTTGCGGTTTGTGGAAAAGGAATTGCCCGATGTGATTTAATCCAGCATAAAAACCTTAATTCTCATCAAAGAAAATCTTACCTTATTTTTGAGATATTCCTTATGCAAAGACTTCCGTTAATCATTTCTGACGAAACCCTCCGGGATGGCGAACAGCAAGCGGGGCTTTTCTTTCCTTATGAAACAAAAAAAACCTTAGCCCAACTCATCAGTCAAGCTGGAATCCACCACATAGCCATAATGCCAGCCGTTCACGAAACCGAGGAACATTTACTCAAAACCTTGGTAGCAGAAGGCTTAGACAGTATAATGACGGCTTCCACAATGCTGGGCAAAGAATTTATAGATCGAGCTAAAGCCTGCGGAATAAAGCAAATCATTCTCTTCTATGCCGTTTCAGATCGCCTTTTATTGTTAAGAGATGCAGAAGCTCGCAATTTTACAGCGCCCCCAGAAGATGCACTTGTCCGCCGCGTCCGTCAAAATATGATTAATCAAGTTTTGGAAAATCTGCACTATGCTACCAGTGCGGAAGTTGGTTTAAAAGTAGAGTTTGCTGCCGAAGATGCTAGCCGCGCTGATTTTAACTTTTTAGTGCAGTGCATTCGCGAATTCCAACCCTACATTGAACACTTTATTCTTTGCGACACAATGGGTGTCCTTACTCCAGAGAAAACTTATGTATGGATTCACGACCTGTTAGAATTAACCCAGAATGCACCATTAGGAGTACATTTTCACAATGACTTAGGCATGGCTTTGGAAAATACTATTCAAGCCGTCTTAGGTGGAGCTTCAATGATTTCAGGTACATTCCGAGGCATTGGCGAACGGGCAGGTAATATTCCACTAGAGCAAGTCTTAACGGGACTTAAGTGGCGCTTTGGGATAGAAGTAGAAGGCATTAATTATGAAGCTCTCTCCCAAGTTACCGATTACCTAGATTCACTAGGAGTTCGTCCTGCTCCTCCTTACTCCAAAGCAGCCCTTCGTCACGAAAGCGGCATTCACGTTAACGGCTTCTTACGCGACCCAGAGAGCTACCATATTTTCCCTCACGCCGACCCAGAAATCTGGTTTGGAAAATGCAGCGGTTCTAGCAACTTTCAGTACCTATTTGAGAAGCAACTTAACCAACCGCTCACTCCTGAACAATATAATCGAATGCGAGACCAAATCAAATCCTTATCCATTCAAGAGCAGCGGTGCTTTTCTCCACAAGAGATTGTCAATTTATTTGAGGGAGGATTTTTCAATGGCTAAAGCGTATCGCGTAGTAGCACTTCCTGGCGAAGGCATTGGGCCAGAAGTGGTAGATGCTTCGGTAAAAATCCTCCAGCATTTAGCCAAATTAGAAGGATTTTCTCTAACTATCGACTATGCTTTAATTGGACAGCCCGCCTTCAATGAATTTGGAAACTTTTTTCCCACTCAAACTTCGCAATTATGCGAAGGGGCTGACGGAATTTTGTTTGGAGCCGTTACGAAAGGCGGGATTCTCGAACTGCGCCAGCACTTCGACTTTTTTATCAACCTTCGCCCCGTGCGTCCGTTTGAAATTTTATTGGATAAATCGAGTCTTCAGCCCCACAAAATTCAAGGAGTCGATATATTATTTGTTCGGGAGCTAATCAGTGGCATCTATTTTGGTCCATCCGGACGAACAGAAGACGAGAATGGCGCTTATGGCTATCATACAATGAAATACTACGACTGGCAAATTCGCCGCATCGCTAAAGTAGCTTTATCTAAAGCTAAAGAACGCCGAGGCTTTCTGACCGTCGCCCACAAAGAAAACGCTCTGCCCCAAATTCCTTGGAGCCGTTTAGTGCAGGAGGAGGCCCAACATTTCCCTGATGTTATAGTAGAGCCAATGCTAGTAGATAATTTAGCTATGCAACTCGTGCGAGAGCCTAAGCGATTTGATGTGATTCTAGCAGGAAATTTATTTGGAGATATCCTCAGCGATATCGGAGGGGCATTAGTCGGTTCCATTGGGCTATTGCCCTCTGCTAGTCTGAACGAGCATGGGTTTGGCCTGTATGAAGCCATACATGGTACAGCACCAGATATTGCCGGTAAGGGTATTGCGAATCCTTTAGGGACGATTGGTGCAGTTATTTTAATGCTCCAACAGTGGGGTGAAATTCAGGCGGCTACCAGCCTACTTCAAGCCATAGAAAGAGTGTTAGCCCAAGGCTACCGCACGGCAGATTTAGCCCCCCAGGGTCAAGAAATTTTAGCCAATGCGGAAACTTTAACCGAGCTAATTGTCAAACAACTTTCTGAACGAACTTTGGTCAATAAAAAATAGAGGAATAATTATGGAAAGCAATGCAAAAGTCTTAATAATTGGCGATGATATCAACACAGATGATATTATTCCCGCGAAACGATGTACTACTGCCGACCCTGAGTATTTAAAGCAGTATGCTTTTGAACATCTCATTGGAAAAGGTACTCTTTTAGGCTATGAAAAAATTGAAGCTGGACGCAATTTCGGCTGTGGGTCTAGTCGGGAAAATGCGCCCATTGCCATTAAAGCTGCTGGCATTCAAAAAGTGTCTGCCCAGTCTTTTGCCGAAATCTTTTACCGCAATAGCATCAATATTGGTCTGCCTTTAGAGATTCTCTCTCAGCCCGTGAATAATCCAGTCATCGAAACGATTGTGAGGGCAGGCGGCTTAATTCCGTTTAACCAGAAGCGGCAGAAAGGTGAAATTTCCGTTCCGGAAAGTTCAACTCCTCCTAGAGCAATGACTATGGCAGAAAAACTTTTGGCACGCGCCTCTAGTAATGCTTACGTTCAGCCTGGAGAGACGGTGTTTGTTAAAGTCGATTTAGCCATGTCTCACGATGCCGTAGCCGCACCTGTTGCTGAAGTATTTTACCAGAATTTTGGAGAAGCAGCAAAAGTTTGGGATGCCAATCGCGTTGTTTTAGTAGCCGATCACTTTATCCAAGTCAACGAGGTACGAGTAGACCCCAAAGCCACTTCACTATACTCAAAGATGGTGGAGTTCGCTGATTCGCAAGGCTGCCATCTCTTAGATGTGGTGTCCCCCGGAGAAGCTGCGGGGATTTGTCACGTTTTACTGCCAGAAAAGGGCTTTATTCATCCAGGTATGATTGTGGCGGGGACCGACTCCCACACTTGCACTTACGGTGCTTTTGGATGTTTTTCCACTGGAGTGGGAACGACGGATATGGCAAATATTTTTGCAATGGGGGATATGTGGGTGCGAGTGCCTCCCACTCTACTTTTTAAACTGGAAGGAACTTTGCCGAAATATATTACTGCCAAAGACATCATTCTGTTTATTCTCGGCAAAATTGGCTGTGACGGCGCTGCCGGGAAAGTTATGGAATTTCGAGGCAGTATTATCGATAAAATGCCAATGGAAGAGCGCATGACCCTCTCGAATATGGCGATTGAGTGTGGTGCGATGTGTGGGTTAATTGCTCCTGATGAAACCACTCGCCAATACGTGCAAAACTCCGGTCAGGATTTATTTGAAGAAATTGGCAGCGACCCCGATGCTTCTTATGAAGAAATCCATCAGTTCGATTTGAGCGATTTAGAACCGCAGGTTGCTCGTCCTCCCAAACCCGATTGCGTAATTGGTATTAGCCAGTTAGGAGAAATTCCGATAACTAAAGCTTTTATTGGTTCTTGCACTGGGGGGAAACTGTTCGATCTCGCTCAAGCTGCGGAAGTGCTTGAAAACCGCCGCATAGCTCCGGGTGTGAGCCTTTTTATTGTGCCAGCTTCTTTTGAGGTGCGCCAAAAGGCTGAGAAGTTAGGATATATGCAGATATTTGAGGCGGCGGGAGCCACCATTCTCAAATCAGGCTGCGGGGCTTGTATTAATGCTGGACTTGGGATACTCGGTAAAGAAGAGACAGGGGTCTATGCGACGAATCGCAATTTCAAGGGACGCAGTGGCGATCCTACGGCAAAGAACTATTTGGCATCCCCCCGAGTGGTAGCTATTTCAGCAGTTGAGGGGAAAATTAGCGATCGCTTAAGCAATGTAGGCGTTGGATAGCGCTTGGGAAAATCAGGGGAGCCTCGGTTTGGCTTTCCATTAAGAGCGATCGCCTCTCCAAAGGCGATTAAGGCGGTGAATCAGGTGATGGCGGATTTGCGGGTGGAAAAGCATCCGGATAAGGCGTTTATCGGGCGGATATCGCGGGGGTTTGATTTTTTGGGCTATTGGTTTTCACCGTCGGGTTTGGGGGTTGCCCGGATGACGGTGGAGCGGTGTTTGGAGAAGGTTTCCCGGCTTTACGAGCAAGGTGCGTCGATTGGGCGCATTGGGGAATATGTGGGGCGGTGGTGGCAGTTCTTTCCTCTGGTTTGGTGCGTTGCTTTGTTGACGTAACCTACAGGATTAGTGATCGCACTTAAAATCCAGTGTCAAAGATAATCGGGTTGGAACTAAGAATAGAGTGTCCGTCGTAAAAATCCGTGGCTCTAATGCAAATCATTGTTGGTAGTAGAGACAACGGATCCGGATACGCTGGTCCAAGATGGACTGTATATGCTTCATAATTTACTATATTTCCTTTTTCCACATATTCTAGAATCGGTCTCTCTACATCTCGGTACATTGGTATGTTATTTCTTGTATGATAAAGTGGCACTAAATTTCTTGGTTCTGTCCCTGAGCCTCCTAAAACCCTTGCCAGTAAATGGGCTCTCACTATTATGTTACTTGTACTGCGGGTGAAGAAAGGGAAGCTATATCCTCCCGTCCCCGTTCCCGTTCTTAACATTGCTTTCGTTATAGTCGCACTCACTCCGTCTCTCCTTCCATTTGCAATCGCATTGTACCTGACATATCCATTTGTACTTTTCACATTAGTTCCGTCTGGCATCACAGTGGTTTGTAGAAGTTGGGGTAAATTTTCTGCTAGGTTTATATTTATTATTTGAGATAGGTTATTAATTCTTGTGGTACTTCTTCCATATCTCCTAGTTCCTGGTTGCACTGGACCTTGATTTAGGCGTGTTCTATAGCTGTGTCTCTTTCTTCCACTTCTGGTATCAACCCTTTGGATGGTTGCTGACTGTTTATTTGCTGTTACTTCTTTTCCCTCTTTTTTTATATCCTGCTGTATCCTGCGACCCTGTTGCACCACATGGGTTAACTCATGGGCAATCAACTCCTGCCCCCCACGACTCCCTGGCTCATACGCTCCCTGCCGAAAGAACACATCCTGCCCAGTAGTAAACGCCTTCGCCTGAATCGATCGCGCCAACCCATCCGCCTGCGCCCCCGTATGCACGCGCACGCCGCTAAAATCTGCACCAAACTCCCTTTCCATTGGCTCTCTTAGGGATAGCGACAATGGCTGTCCTCCACCTCTGGCTCGGTTTAATTCGCTTTCCCATTCACTAGAAACGTCTCCACCTTCCCCGCCAAGTGCCTGAATCGAGATTTTCCGCTGTACGGGATTGGATTCACTGCTGTTGAGATTGACTTGGGGTGCATGAATTCGATTCATAACTTGACGCGCCACCCGGTCAGCCTCTTGCTCGTACTTATCCCCTGCCGCCCCGACTGTCAGTTTTGCTTGGATGGGAAACCTTCGTGTAGAAGGTGGTTCTGGTGGTTGAATAGAAATTTTTGCCAGCCGATTGTTGCCAGTGCTTGACCGTTGGATTTTCTCCGCTTCTTCCCCTGGATTGTCGTTTGCCACCACTTGCTCTGCACGTTGCACCGTTAACTGTGGCGTAAATGTTTCGTGTTGCGCGATCGCAATTCGTGATAGACGATTACTGCTTTCCGGTGAGCATTGAATATCCTGTGGCGTTGAATTTTCGGTCTTCGCTGACTTTTGTTGAGGTGTGGCAAACGGACGTGGGGCAAACTGGCTGGTGGTTTTCTGGAAATTTCCTGCTGTCTTCCTTGAGATAAACTCTTTGGTCATGATTCTATTCCAGGGATTAGTAGTGGTTGGGTCTCAGGGTTGACTCAATATCTAAAATATTTTGCCACCCAGAAATATTTGGGATATTCCACTTTTACCTTGTCTTTCTTCTTTTGTCTATTCTTTTTGCTCAAAATTTTCATTAATTATTATTTCGGGAGGTAACGAAATATTGAATAGTGTTACGATTTTGTAAAAATTTTTCTGTAATAAGCACTCATACAAAATCAATTGCAGATTTTGATTCCCTAAAACCCTTGACCCAGCCACGGAAGTCGAGATTATGAATACCATCGATCATCTGGCTAAAGACCGTACCATTATTATGATCACCCACCGGATTGCTCATGCTTTACGTTCCGATAGAATGTTTGTCATAGAAAAAGGCCGGATTGTTGTCTCAGATGAACCCTAAAGATTGACTTAAATAGCCCGCCAGAAACCGGGTTGCTGAAACAAAGATAATAGGACTTACGCAACGACTCTATATCTGGGGTCTTGGTGCGTTACGCTTCGCTAACACACCCTACGAATAGCTTGGCTATTGTTGTCAAAGTTATCGCAGAAACCCGGTTTATTTTGCTGCCTAATCAATTCCCCGGCTGACTAAACCTCTAATTCACTCACCAGGATAATTTTCAATTCTGTCACCCGACTAAGTTGCACATCATTGGTTAAAAACGCCTCACAACCAGCTACCAAAGCAGTAGCAATTTGCAAGGCATCGGGTAATTTCAATCGGTATCGTGCCTCGATATCCGCCGCCAGTCGCCCAACTGCCACATCAATATTAGCCAAGGTTATCCCTTGGGTATTAGTGAGCAAATCTAAAAAATTTTGTGGTAAAGCACTATCACCAAGTCGGAGCGGTAGTACCATACATTCTGCTAAAGTCACTGGAGATGATATCGCCCGCAACTTACCCTTTTCAATTTCTTGAAATAAGGCATCTACTACAGGAAAAAACGGAGTTACTCCCTGCACATAATAAATCACCGGGGCTGTATCGAGATAAATTTGGGATACCCCCTTTAGCGCCGAATAAATCTTCATAATCCCTCAAATAACCGCTGTTCTCGTTCTTGCCATTCCCCCCGTATTTCATTAACCCAATCTTGAGCATCCCGCCCCTCTAGTAAGTTGGGCGCTATCCCCCTAAACTCACTCAGCTTGTGTTTTTTCGGTTTAATAGTTTGCCGCTTCAATTGCTCCGTTGTATGGCTAATTACTTCCAATTGTTCCTCTGGGTTTAGTTGCTCAATTTCCCGTAAAACTTGCGCTAATAACGGACTCATAATCTTAACCTCCTGAGATTTTCCTAACTCGCTGCCTTTAATTTAGCAATTGCCGCCACCGTTGCGTCCTAAGCGATCGCCCAAACCAGGTTTCTTTCAAGAATATTTATAAATTCTCCTGTAAATACCGCAAAAACAAAGCCGGAGTCACAATTTGAGTACCGTGGTAGTATTTCAGGGATAATAAATGATTATCCACGGAGACTAAATAATCTGCCTTAGCCTCATAAGCTGCTGCCAAAAATTTATTATCGTCCGGGTCAATTTCATCAAGACGAGTGGCTTGATATGCCCCTGGAATATGGAGGGCGATCGCGGCAATTTTAGCAACCAACACCACTAAGGTCTGCTCAGAAACGCCCCGCTGCGATAACTTTGCCACTAACTCTTCTAAAAGTTGGGGTGACATAACCAGGGCAAATTCGCCGTCAACCCAACTATCCAATATTTTCACCGGACTGCTATTCGTTTTGCTGCCAAAAGCCGCCACAAAAACCGAAGTATCCAGGATAACTTTAAGCATCTGTTTTTACTGTTTCCATATCTGGGGCGATCGACTTAGAATTAGCGATTTCTGCGCCGACTTGGGCGCGAACAGCTTGAAAATCTGCCCAGATTTCTTTAGCAGGACGGGGTGGCATTTCCTCAGCTAAAGCAAATCCCTGTTGAATAATCTCACGAGCTTTGGCTAACACCTCTAGACTAGGAGCAGTGCGATCGATTTCCACTTCTTCCCAGTCTAAAAACAACAAATCATTAGGAGTACATTGGAAAAAAGCACAGAGTTTTGCCAATGTCACCAATTCTATACTCTGTGCCTCTTCCTTCTCTAATTGCGTCAGTTCTCGTTCATCAATTCCGGTAAATTCGGCAATTTCCTCGTTAGTAATATCGCCACAGTTAGCCTTTAATTCAGATAGTTTAGTTATTACTTTCATGGGATTTTAATATTTGATTTTGCTCTGATAATTGATTATAGCATATCTAGCATAAAATTATCAACCAAAAATAACATGAACTCCTGATGCGGTCGTGGCGGTTTCATAAAAAGGACGCTCTTTTCCCTCGGCTGAGGTTTGCGCTTGGTGGGTTTTCAGCTTTTCCTCTAAAAGCGATTCCCGCTTCTGGGGAAAGTGATTGGACGACTTGGGCTAAAGATGCCACTAATTTACAGGGGTTTTCTTTCTTACTAAACCACGATCGGGCGAAGCATGACCGGAGTAGGGGCGAAGCATTCCGGCAGTCTATTTAATATTTTAACAAATAGGTTATCTGCCGGAATGCTTCGCCCTTACAATATTTTCAGCAATAATTTGTCTGCGGTCATGCTTCGCCCCTACAGGTGTTTGTGGTTTTTTCGCGGAGAAAATTGGTGTAATTTGGTGTAATATTGATAAATTATCATGTGCCAAAGAAACCGGGTTTGTTCAACAAATCTTAGCTAAAGTCTCAAAGTTAAAAGTTATTCAAGAAACCCGGTTTCTCCATCGACTAAAGACTATTCTCGTCCCGGAGACTTTGCACGACTTCCAGAGGCAAATCTGTCAACTTCATCACCTGCTCTACGGTCATTCCTGACTTGAGGAGATTTCGGGCAATTTGTTGTTTGCCTTGAAGGATTCCCCGTTGTTTACCCCGTTTCTCACCCCGTTGCTCACCTCGTGCTTCTCCAAGCAGTTCTCCTTCGCGGAGAATTGCTTGATAAATGACTGACTCTCTCATAATATCCCTCCTCCGGAATTTCACTAATCGTATATTCATCTAATACTAATCCAGCTAAAATCTGACTGGCGGCGGTGAGGTTAGCGATCGCGCCTTGCCTCTATTTTATCCAATTCAGTTGCCACTTGCTTTAAAACTTCATAGCGGTTGTTTGTATTACTCAAAACCGCAAAGGGCAACAAACCCGGTAGCTGGAAAAAAATCTCCTAATGGTTCAGAAACCGGGTTTCTGCAACAAATCTTAGCTAAAGTCTGCTCAGAAATAATCCGTTCTTTGCCCTCACCCCAGACCCCTCTCCCTTTTTGGTAGAGAGATTTAGGGTGAGGGCAATGTGTTAAGTAGGGGCGTTCTCGCATTCGCCCCTACTGGTGAACAAGCTGTAGATCCACAGTAGACATTTTTAATAATTGCCCGTCACCAAGCCTGATTAAGGCTTTATATCTGATTTTTGGAGATGTCTATTCCAGCCTAGACGCACCATTACGAGGCAAAATGTAGGGTGTGTTCGCGGAAAGACATAAACAATTAACCTCTATTCCAGTCGTAACGCACCACGGTTTTGGTGGGTTACGACGCGGAATAAAGGTTATCGCTTTCATGCCAAAATTATCGCCGCGTCTAACCCACCCTACGAATTACTGGATACAGGACTACCGATAATGTTGGAAAATTTTATGCAATTAATTTTACATGAATATACATCCACAACGCTAAAATTCAGTCATCAGCAAAATCGTCCGGCAATTCACTGATGAAGCCTAAATCTAACGGGGCTAAGTCGAAGTAGGAATATTCTGAAATTAGCAAATCTTGAAGTGGTTTTTCTTCCAGAGAGTTGGGGGCGATCGCCGGGGTGGAGTTGGTGATAATTGCCCATAGTAGGGGATTTTTGGGGATAATTTGGCGCGATCGGGCAAACTGATAAACTTGTTCGGCGGTTAATCCATAGTCAGACCTTTGTTGATAAACCTGCCATAAAGCTAATAAAGGTTTCAGGTCTGCCGGTTGTAATTTGACCCATTTTCCTCCCATTTGAAAACATAATTTAGTTAGATAACCGTAGGCTTGCCAATGAGTCGGAATTGCTGGATTTTCAGCACTCAATATACAGCCTTTGGTTAAGTCAAATTTTTCATATTCCACAAGGCGTTTTAAGCTGGCACAAAGGCTTTGGGGATGGTTTTGTGGGGCGATCGCAATGCCAATTTTCACGATTTGGCCATTTTCTTTGGCGATCGCTCGTAATTGGATATATTTCCCTTTTTGACTATGCAAACGGTCAACTCCTTCCAGGGTGACACCCCCAATGGTTTGTCCGATCGCCAACTCTAGGGAAAATTCCAGGATATCCGTTAATAAAGGGCGATCGGTCAAAGCGCGATCGACTTCTGCCTCGCTTAACCCTTCATGGTCTAAACTATTAGCCCGGGCAAATAGCCGTTCGATCTGTTCTGCGGGGGAAACTTCCACGGATTGCACGTTATCCGCACACCAGGCTAAAATTTGCCGAACGGTAAGCTGTTCCCGACCTAATGCTTTTAGCTGATCCGCATCAAAAGGATAGACCGGAGTTGGTGGGGTTAATTGGTAGGTTTGATAAAAATTTTGCAGCCAAAGGGCAATTAACTGGACAATTTCCTCATCCACCATAGGTCGTAACCGAATTGGCTCGCCCATATCTGATAAATAAGAGGGAATTCCTTGGGGCAAATTTAGCACTTTATTATGCCAAGTTTGCGGGGTCATTACTGTTAACAGAATTAGGGGATGCTTGAGTTGCGATCGGGGAATTGTATCAAACAATCTTTTCACCAAACTGGCCACAATTCTTTCTCGTTTTAACCCGGCTTCTCCTTTATCTCTGGATTCCACGCGATCGAAACAAATAATCACCCCGTAATAATCACTAATTAAAGTTAAAAGTTGTACCACCGTTTCCCAAGCATCCGTGTCCCGGTATTTGTCCGTGTGATTCGGCAGCCCCAACTGTTCGGCTTTTTCCGCCGTCAGGGGATGACCCGCTAACCATTTCAAAGCATAAGGAGTTTGGGCATTGCAAAGAGTCCAGATAATCCCGCGAAGGATATCCGGTTCGCCAATATTCGGTTTAATTCTGAAAAAGGCTTCGGTCAGTTGATTAATCCAAATTTGGTTTTTCGCCAAGTTATTCCCTTGGAGATTTTTTACCAACTCCAAAGGATGAAAAACTCTGGCCTCTGGGTTCACCACTTTTAAGGTTTGGTTGGCAATTTCCGCTGCCAATTGCCACCATTGCATCACCCCTTGACTGCCTTTTTGTCGCAACCCATTGACGATGGTTTGTTGGAATTGGTAACGCAACAAGTTGGCATCAGTATATTGGCCTAAAGAAGTATAGATAAATAAGTTGCCCGGATGAGTTTTCAGGTGATGGCGAATGCGACCAATCAGATGACTTTTACCCGTCCCGGTTGAACCTGTAATCGCGATCGAGGTCAGTTTGGGATGATAAGAATTTGCCGTCAGCAGTTCTAAGACCGCATCACTCGCATGACGGTTTAGGGTGGGAAGATCCGGGAAGGGTTCGCCCCAGATATCTTGGTCGGTGACTACCGGGGGTCGGACAAAGGGGTTGTCTGTGGCGATCGCCTCATGGATCTCTTGCAATAATGAAATAGAACATTCGGCCATTTGGGGTTGGGTTATCTGCTTGGATCTAATAGTAACTCTTCTTCTAGTTTGCCTCAAATTCTGACAAATAGTTGTGGAAAATTAATGTTATTTTCCTAAACCTTCAAAATTATAGCATCAAAGCATCAAAAATTATTGCGACAATTCCGAGGTTTATTTGGGCGCAAGCATTGCGCCCCTACTGTGACATTTTTAATGGTAAACGGTATTACCAATTTTCTTCTCCTACCGCTTCACCCCAATCATCCTCATCATGCTGCATTTCAGGCGTTACATTTTCCATTCATCTAGGGTATATTTGGGTTTTTTAGGAGAGAAAATAATGCGGTAGCCATCGGTATAAATTGACAGTAACGCCCCTTCTGTTAATCCCATTTGTAGCGCGATCGCTGAGGGCAATCTCACTCCTAGGGAATTTCCCCATTTGCTGACTTTTTCTGTTGTCATTGTTTCACCTGAAAATCATTGATTAACTAAATACACCATTCATGGCTGTCATTCCCGCGAATGCGGGAATGGCTAAAATCATAAATCATCATCAATTCAAAATCTGAATAGCATCAACTTGAAAACCACTCCCACGGGGTAAAGGTTTCCCATCCATACCCATAGGATATTGTTCTATGGGACTTTGGGGGACATACGGTTGTGCTTCGATAAAATAGCCTTCAACTTGCACCCGTTGACCCTCATAATCTGCAAAACTTTCCCAGTCCACCGCATCAGAACCGCGTAAAATTACTCCTTCCTCTGCGGAACGTTCTGCTATTTCTATATCTCCTACATCTAGAACGAAATAATCGCCGCCTCCCGCATTCCAAGACTCATAGCTTTTATGCCAAGGTTTGCGAATAACCACACCTGTTAATGTCACCTGTTCTCCTTTGATTTCTGGAGTAGTTTGTTGCATATTTACCTCTGGTGATTTATTGTTTGTTTCCTGATTTTTGGTTTCCCCTGTAACGGGGTTAGAACAGCCTAGTGTACCGCCGAAAAATACTAAGGCGATCGCTAATCCTGTCAAGCTGATTTTTCTCATCATATACTCCTTTATATCAAAATTACAGAAACGCAGAAACCGAGTTTATTTATTTGGGAAAACAACCTGTTTTCTGACCCAGACCAGAAACCCGGTTTCTTGAGGAATTACTACAGGCTAACTCCTTCTATTTCGTCCTCGGTTAAATCATATAAAGCCCGCAGCTTCTCTAATTTTTCCTCGGAAGGATGCCAAAATCCTCGCCCGTGGGCTTCTAACATTCGTCCGATAATATTCCGAAAAGCTTCCGGGTTAGACTTGCGTAATTTAGCCGCCATTTCTGGGTCTAAAGCATAAGTTTCGGCGGATCGATCGTAAACCCATGATTCTTGAAAATCTACGGTTCCTCCCCAACCAATTAAAGCAGTCATCCGCTGGGATATTTCATAAGCCCCTCCTGACCCTTGATTGGCCATTGCATCAGCCCATTTAGGGTTTAATAATTTGGTACGATATTCTAACCGTAACAAGTCGTCTAAATTTCGGGGTGTGGTATCTTTAGAAAAGCTTTCCACAAAACTGGCTTTGACTTTTTTGCCGCTTTGTTTTTCCGCTGCCCGTTTTAAACCTCCCGTGTTGGCATAATATTCTTGGATATCTGTTAAACCATATTCTACCGAGTCGATTTGTTGCACAATGCGATCGCTGGTTTTTAACAATTCTGCCATCACTTCTGGTCGGGCTTGACCTTTATCTTTGCGGCCATAACTAAACATATTCCGACTTTCCCAAGTCTTCGCCAACTCATCCCCATTTTCCCAACTCCCATCAACTACTTGGTCATTTACCAAAGACCCAAAATCACCGGCAGGATTAGAAAATAATCGCGCCGAAACATTCTCAACTCCCTTCGCTTTTAAAGCTAAAGCGTGTTGGCGAATAAAGTTTTGTTCCTCCGGTTCATCAGCCTCCGCTGCCCGCAAAAATAAATCATCCAACAATTCAATAATATTCACAAAACTATCGCGGAAAATCCCCGAAAGATTGGCTAACACATCAATCCGAGGATGCCCCACTTCCGCTAAAGGTTTTAACTCATAACGCACAATGCGTCCGGTTCCTTCTTTCAGCGGTTCTGCCCCCACTAATTCTAACAGAATGCCCAGGGATTCTCCTTTAGTCTTAATCGCATCTAAACCCCATAACATCACCGCCACGGTTTCGGGATATTGGCCAGTTTCTTGCAAGTTTTGGGCAATAATTTTTTGGGCAATTTCTCGCCCCCGTTCATAAGCTGCCGGGGAGGGCATTCGATAGGGATCTAAAGCATGAATATTCCGTCCGGTGGGCAAAACTCCCGGCCCATCGCGCAATAAATCTCCTCCGGGGGCAGGGGGAATATATTCCCCATTTAAACCACGGAGTAAATTAGTCATTTCATCGGTAGTTTGCATTAACAAATCCTGAATTTTTGCCGCCAATACTGAGGTTTCTGGGTCGGCTGAATTGGGTGATTTCTTTTCCCCAAAATAGGCATCTAAATAAGATTTTAATTGGTCTGGTTCTGGGGGTTGGCCTAAAATATGTAAGCCTGAAGAAAATAGCCGTTGTTCTACCACTTGCAAGTATTCATAAACTTGGATAAAATAGTTACGCAAAACTTCCATGCTAAACATTCGGGCATTTTCGACCGTAAACTCAATGCCTAGTTTCTTGGCTTCCGCTAAGGGGCGATCGCTGTCTAAACCCGTATCCACAATTTTTTGACAAATGGCTTCTTGTAAGGCCGAATTTTTTTGCGGGTCTTCCCGATATTCAGCGATTAAATCCCGCAGGGTAATCAATTCTTTATATAACCCAGCCCGTCCATAGGGGGGAACATTGTGAGAAATTAATACCCCATAACCGCGCCGTTTGGCTAAAATAGATTCTGAGGGATTATTCGCCGCATAGATATATAAATTGGGCAGATTTCCTAATAGAATATCTGACCAAGAATAGCCCGTATTGCCTAACGGAGATCCGGGCAGCCATTCCACCGTTCCGTGCATCCCAAAGTGAACGATCGCATGAGGTTGAAACTCATTTTGTAGCCATTTATAAAACGCCGCATATTGAGGATGCGGGGTCATATCCCGTTCAAACATTAACCGCATGGGGTCGCCGGAAATTCCTAAAGGTGGTTGCACCCCAATCCAGATATTTCCTAGCTGAATGCCGCCAATTTGAAATTGGTCGTCATAAGTTTTAATGCCCGTATTAGTCAGAGATTTCCATTGTTTTTCAATCCGGGTTTTCAGCAGGTAGCCTAACCATTTTTCTAAGCTTTTGACGTTAACGGTGGTAGTGAGATTACCCATTTTTTGGCGATTAACAGAAAAGGATTGACCTTCAGAAGCGATCGCCTGATCTGCTTCTTTAACTTGGCGAATAATTTCTTCCCCATCTTCCGGTAAATCACCCACCGTATAACCTTGGGTTTTCAGGGCATTTAATAAGTTTAATAAACTGCGAGGGACATTTAATAAAGCAGCAGTTCCCGTTGCCCCATAACCCGGAGGAAATCCGTATAAAATTATCGCAATTTTTCTTTCCGCTGGCGGAGTTTGGCGCAAATTCACCCAATTTTTAATCCGTCCCGTTAACCGCTGTACGCGATCGGGAATTAGATAGATATCTTCACCAACTAAACCCCCCAAGGGAATAGTATCAATTGCCCCATCTAACTCTGGTAAAGCATATAAAACCACACTTTGTAAACCACCAATTCCTTGCCGCGTCCAAGAATGGATATCTTGAATCAGTAATGGGGCAGCAATGATATAAGGAATATTTTTGGCCGTGAGAATTTTTTGGGCAATTTCTATCTGTCTGCCCGCTTCCATTGACCCGGCTGGGCCACCGACTAAAGGAAAGCCAATGGTAGAAACAATCGTATCCACCTCTACCGCTTCTGGGGATAGAGAAAGGGTTTCAATATTGCCTTGTTTGCGTTGCATTTGTTCATAACTCGTGGTCATCCAATCCCGGACAGCCACATGACCTTCTACCCCATTAATAAAAATAGGAACGGGAACAAGTCCCGCTTGTTCAAACTGATGAATCAGTTGGGGAATATAGGGTTGTTTGGTAATGACGTGCTTGCGATAAAGTAAAATGCCTACAACCGGCTTTTTTTTAGTTGGGCTAGTTTCGGTTTCGGGGATTTCCCAGAGACGAAAACCGGGGCGAGAAAAATACCATTCTAAATATTGCCGGGGTGATTCAAAATAGCCCTCTAATTCTGGGTGCAGTAAGCCCATGTTTGGGGTTTCTAGGGGTGGGGGAATTTCCCCCACGGTTAAGCCGAGATATTTTTCCGCTAATGTCCAACACATTGCGGCAACATTTTCTATGCCCCCGGCATTCCAGTATCCGTAAATAATTAGCCAGTTGCGTAAGTCTTGGACTTTACCAATGGGAATAAATTTTAGCAGTTTTGGCCCGGTTTTGAGGAAGCTAATATATCCCGCGAGTTTGTCTTCTTCTCTGCCACTAGAGAATTTGCTGAGGATAAATTGTACGGGTTTGGGCATTCCTTTGGGTTTGTCCCCAATGACAAATTTGCCCAATTGGGTCAGGGCCATTAATTCTAAGGCTGATTCAAAAATTAAGCGGATAGGAATGTTTTGTGCTCGTTCCCGCAGCCAGATGACTTGTTCATAGTCGAAAATTAAGCTGGCAAAGAATACGTCCGCCCCTTTTAAGGCGGTTTCGACAGCCGTTGGATCTGTGGTAATGTCGCGATCGCAGAATACCCGGATTTCCAGGTCAGGACAGCGAGAAGTCGCTATCTGGGCGGCTTTGCGGTACAGATCCGCGTTGAAGGCTTCAAATCCCGTGATTAATACAATGCGTTTCATAGATCGAGATCGATAGGTTCATCTCGATCTTAGGCTGATTTTTCGATTTCGGGGTGAGAATTTTTGAACCACAAAGACACAAAGGACACAAAGGAGGGTTTAAGGAAGATTTAAGCCCGGTTCCCAGGGCGATCGCCTGTTTTTGTTAAAATTAAGTCAGTATGAGTACAGGTGGGCAATGCCCACCCTACTTTTAAGATCGATTTAAGATTAATTAAGTCATGGTTTAACTAGGAGGCGATCGCTTGAATTGGGATATTAGTCAAGTACAACAAAGTTTTCAGGAAATTATTAGTCGGACGCCAAAAGAACCGCAACTAATTTATCAGGGCGATCGCCTTGTGGCAGCGGTGGTAGATCGTCGGGTATTTCAAGATTTTTTAACCTGGCAACAGCAGCGGCAAAAATATTCAATTGCTGATGCTTTTGCTGAGTTGCGTAATCTATGTGCCGAGGAAGATTATCTGCTGGAAATTCCCCAGCGCGAAAACCGAGAAAACCCTTTTGCTGAAAATTGTCACCCTGAAAATTGTGAAGATGTTTCTTTTAGACACGAATATAATCAGTGAATTAGCCCGACCTAACCCTAATCAGAATGTTATAGCTTGGTCGGCACAAGTTTCAGAAATTGCGATTAGTGCGATCGCGGTTGAAGAAATATTTTATGGTCTAGCTTGGAAGCCTAACTCTAGAATTCAAGCTTGGTTTGAAACCTTTCTTGACTCTAATTGTTTGATACTTCCAGTGACTCCGGCAATTGCCAAACTAGCTGGTAAAATGAGAGGTGAATTACAGTCTCAGGGAAAACCCAGGTCTCAGGCAGATATGATTATTGCTGCCACTGCCCAGATTCATCAATTAACTTTAGTGACGCGCAATATTAGAGACTTTGAAGGATGTGGAATTGTATTAGTTAATCCTTTTTCGAGCGATCCTAATTGATGGGAATTTCATTTTTTTCGATTTCGGGGTGAGAATTTTTGAACCACAAAAACACAAAGGACACAAAGGAGGGTTTAAGGAAGATTTAAGCCCGGTTCGCAGGGCGATCGCCTGTTTTTGCTAAAATTAAGCCAGTATGAGTACAGGTGGGCAATGCCCACCCTACTTTTAATATCTATCGAAAATGGTGAATCATTCATTTGCCAAAAAAGCGATTCCCTCGCCCGATCTGCGCGATTCCGCAAAGCGGAAGAATGGCGCGAATCGCCCATCTATCTCCATTATCAAATAACTCCCAAGCGCATAATTTTAACGACTTAAATGGCTGATTTATACCTCAAGATAACTGTCCGCATAACCCTACTAATACTAGGAGATTAGCCCAACTGGTATTGACGGGCGGAACTGTCGCCGAAGTTACCCGGTTTCTGGGAAATTTCTCCCCGATTTAATCCTTTTTGGTCTTGATTTCCGTTCCTATTAGCAGTATAATCTTAAAAGTGACTCATTTTTTCATGGAGATGGGGTTCTCAAATCTCAAAAATTACCAATGATTGATACCTTTAATTGTTCCCCCCAGCAGTTAGCGATTTGGCTGAGTCGTTTGGTGGAAATTTTGCGGAGTCAAGGTGGTTTAACTTGGCATAGCTTTGTGCAAACCGTCGCAGGTAAAACCGCTACCATAGAAATTGATGGCATTCAGTTGAAATTAAATGCCAATCACAGCGAACCTCTCCAGGTGGATATTACTGATAATTCCGATAATTTAGAGTCAGTGGAAGCCTTGAATTTTGGCAGCGAAGCCGAAACCTTACGAGATTTAATTGGTGGTCGGTTGACGTTAGATCAAGCGGTAGCGACGGGTAAAATTCATTTGCGGGGAACTTTATCAGAGTTGTTAGATATTTATAAACTAGCAATGAATATCGTCGCCGACAGTGCTATTAATCCCCAACTACAGCGACTGTGGAAAGAATTTGACGATCTGTGGTTCCGTCCCAGTTTTCCTCCCCCGGTTTTGTCTCTGGAAGCACAAGCCGCCACCCATGGGGAATTAATTCGGAAGGTTCCCCATGATGTGTTGCAGATTTCAGTGGAACCGGAGAATTAAACATGGTCGATCGCATCGTATTAGCAACCTATGGTTCTTTGGGTGATTTGTATCCTTATTTGGCGATCGCCCGAGGATTAAAAGCCAGGGGGTATCAGCCGATCGTCGCCGCCGCCGAAAAATACCGCAGTTATGTCGCGGCGGAGGAAATCGCATTTCATCCCCTGAGATTAGAGGACACTTGGGAACAGGATGGCAAATTTCTACCCATAGTGATGGACTCCCAACGGGAGGTCGAATACATTATTTGTTATCAATTGATGCCCCACTTGCGGGCGACTTACACCGACTTGATGGCAGCGGTACGGGGGGCGGATTTGTTAATAACTCATCCGCTGATTTTGCCCGGTCGAATTGTCGCCGAACAAACCCAAATTCCTTGGATTTCAACGGTTCTATCAGCCTTTATGTCAGTTTACGATTCGCCTGGGGGCGATCGCTTCGCTTCACGCACCGAGGCGATCGCTTCCCCAGTCTCGGAGTATGAACGGTGTTTGCAATGGGTCGCCAAAGATGCCGAACAACGCCAACTCCGCAGTCGGCTTCGCCATTGGAGTGCCCCCCTGCGTCAACTGCGGAGTTCGTTGGGACTGCCACCAGGCCCCGATCCCCTGTTTGAAGGGCAGCATTCCCCCGATTTAGTGCTGGCTTTGTTTTCCCAGGTTTTTGCCAGACCCCAACCGGACTGGCCCAGGCAAACTGTCGTCACCGGGTTTCCGTTTTACGATCGCCCGTCCAATCAGGGGTTATCTGAGGAATTGAGAGAGTTTTTAGACAGCGGGCCGCCACCGATAGTGTTTACTTTGGGTTCAACGGTGGTATGGACTCCCGGTAATTTTTACTGGTCTAGCGCGATCGCCGCCCACCAGTTGGGCTATCGGTCAGTGCTAATGATGGGCCCTGGCGCGGATGTTGTCGAGCCCAACCAATTGCCTGAAGGCGCGATCGCCGTCAATTATGCCCCCCACGGGCAAATTTTCCCCAGGGCGGCGGCGATCGTCCATCATGGCGGCATGGGAACCACAGGAGAAGCATTGCGATCGGGGCGGGGAATGCTGGTGGTTCCCCACAAGTACGACCAGCCAGAAAATGCAGCCCGCGTCGTCCGCCTGGGGGTCGCCCGAATGCTCCCACCCCAACAATATACTGCGGAGTTGGTAGCCCACGAACTTCGACAACTGTTGTTTGAAGAACAATATGCCCAAAAAGCCGCTGCCATTGGAGAAGCGATCGGGGCGGAAAATGGCGTAGAAACGGCTTGTGATGCGATCGCCAACCTTATCGGCCAGTACCGGAGTCGGAAACCCGCCAAATATTCCGACTCCCCCAATGATTCTCAGATCACATATTCCCCATAAACTAAGCCCGTGGCCAGCCATGTTTTTTCTCCGAGTTTAAGGGTAACGGCGGCGCTGCCGGTGAGTTCTTCAATAAAAGTATATTGCCGTTGTTGATTGTCGGGGACGATTAATTCTACTACCGACTCAAAATCAATTTCAATTAGCAATTGGTCTTGTTCATCAGCGGCGATAATTTGCAAGGCGCTGGGGGTTTGCAATAAGCGATCGCTAAATAATAGCGCCATAATTCCCGGCAACCTGGGGGGAATAACAGGCTGTTCCGACCAGTCCCAATTAATCTGTAAAGTTGCACCCAAAAACACTTTTCGCAATTGATGATTGACATAAATAAAAATATAGGGAAAGCCCCCTTGCGAATGGTCTTTGTTGGTGCGTCTGTCCAATACCAAAGTGATGGCGGTGCCATCAATGCAGGTGCCAAAAGCGACGAACCACTCCCAACCGATATCTTCCCCCCAGCGGAAGCGGCCAAAATTGCGATCGTGGTAGCAAAACCAGTTTGGGTGAATGGGAAACGATCGCCCACCAACGGATAAGTTTCCTCTCACCTGCAAGCCCGGTACTAATCCCCAGCCGATGAATCCACTGCCAAACGGTGAATTTTCCGTGACTAATAGGGGAGTGGCTGTAGCTGTCGCCGCCAATTCAATGAATAGCTGCGATCGCCGATCTTGTACTTCTAACCGCGTCTGGGTTCCGTTTACTTGCAATTCCATCCCTTGACCTTGCCAATGTACGGGTTCCGGGCTGATTTGACTGGGGTTCCACTCTTGGGAAAAAGTCGTTCCTAAGCTGGCAAAAGGGGTGGGAGGGCGACAGTCTGAGTCGAGAAAATCAGCGGGAATTGTGACTATAAAACTGGTTTGAATTTCTCCAGTTCCCGGTCTGGCGATCGCCGTCAGATTCACGAGGACTCTAATCTGAGTATCAGGATCTAATAATACATAATGATACCAATCTTTCCAATCTAGGGGTGCGGTGGGATCGTCGAGAGGGATTCGCAGTTGTTCCACCCGGGCAAGTTTTTGTTCGTCAATGGTCATTTTTTCATCCACACTTGAATATGACTCTAAAAAAAAGTGGAGTAGGGTGGGCAAAATTTGCCCACCACGCGATAACTTATCGTTGTAGGGAACCGGGCTCGCTGAGAACGTCTTTAATTGGCGGGATGGCGGGGTGGCGAGGTGGCGAGGTTGGGGCGGTTGGGGACACAGACGGTGCGGTAGATGCGATCGCCTGCAATGTCGTAGCTATCCTGGGGGAAACACAACTGATTCCCAAAACAATCTTGAGAAACCAAGCCTCCCCATCTATTCCTAATTGGTTCACCAAGTCCGCCGCCGAAGTCTGGGAATTAGGGATTGGGGAACCAGCAATATCCCACAACCACTGTTCCCAAAACTTGAGCAAACCCGCCCTAGAAGCCGGAGTCCCGACGGAATTGTGAAAAGCGGTAGCCGTCGCTTGACTGACAGCGATCCAACGGGGGACGGAGGCGGCGGCTAAACTCAAAACCCCATTTTTACAGAACCGGGTGAGTCGCAATCGATCCAGTAGCATTCGACCTGGGGGGGTTTTGGCGTAGTCGTCCCCTTTTTGGGCGAAAATTAGCCATAATTCTAACACCAACCAACGAGCCGGAAGTAAGTCTAATTCTGGCAATCGCGTCCCTAAATGATAGCCAGCAACGCTGATGGTTTGGGGGGAAGGGACTGTCATTCCCGCGAAAGGGACTGTCATTCCCGCGAAAGGGACTGTCATTCCCGCGAAGGGGACTGTCATTCCCGCGAAGGCGGGAATCCAAAGCCTATCGGCGGGGGTGGCTGGGTTTAATGGCTCAATTTTCTGGGTGGCGATCGCCTCTATATGGGAAGCAATTCGAGGCGATAATGACATCAATCCTAGGAGAAAATAACCCAACCAGCGATCGCTATCTGTTCCCAGTTTAGCCACAAATTCTGTAGCTAAAAATAATGGGGCGACGATGGGTTTAGCCGTTTCTGGGGCTTCTACGTCGCTTTCTACCAAACTCAACAGCCACCGTTCCCAAATATAAAGCAGACGTTGTTCCCGGCGATCGCCCTTGAGGACTTGACCGGACATCGATAAAGTTTCCGAAATCCAATCGGGTACTTTTGCCGTAGCCAGCACTGTCGATACAGTGGAGAAAAAAGCAGTTTTTCGCAGTTGCGAGAGCAGTTTTAAACCCTTTGGGGTGCAGGTGTATTCTTCTCCTTTTTGGCTGATGGCTACTAATAATTCTGCCACCAGCCAGCGAGAAGGAATGCGATCGAGGTCGTTCAATGCCGAAATCAATCCCCAGGCATTTTGGGTGGTTATGTCATAATAAATTGACGATTTATTATCCGCTAATTCTCTCGATGGAAAGCTGATATTAACCAGATATTCTCTAGGCTTTTTCTCCGCAATTTCAGCTTTAATATTTAGGATAATCGCCAGAGGTTCTTCAAGTAATCCGGGAAATCTTAGCCAACTTTTAATAACCTGTCCTGGTTGCAGTTCTAAAGGTAGTTTTACCGTCACAGTTTGAGTGGCGTTTCCCGATGCCCCAGAACCCAGATAAATATAGTCAGGTTCCACCGGATTAATGGTGGCAAAAATCTCCCCGTTATCGGCGAGCCAATTATCTAAAACTGGTCGCACCAGTAGAGTTTCACCGCTACCATTATGCAGGGACAGTCTCAGCACCAGTTCACCGCCGGGGTGAATTTCAGCTTGGACCGGGGGGGACATTGCGATCGGGTTTTTATCTTCGATCATCTTGTTGACAATCTCTCTATTTGATGGTAAATTTGATGGTAAAATTTAGGGGGGCATAAATACAACTTTTTTAGGGGTTGCCAATCATCCTTAAATGAGGAAGTAGGGTGGGCATTGCCCACCATGTTCTAATTAAAGAATTAAAAATTAAACATAATGTCTGAACACAACCCAGACTTAAAAAAGGCTACAAAAAAAAGGCTACAAATTTCGATAAATCACATAGTTAATTAATTCTTTCAGAAAGCGGCGATCGTGAACCGGGGTCTGCCATTTTTCACCGGGTCTGAGCGGAGTTTCTGGCTCCATAAAATCCAGACTGTCCAAAATATCGGCAGCTTTTTGAGCTAAAGATCGGGCAACGGCCCAGCCATGTTCGATGCTACCATACTGGCGCATTTGTTCCATAACAAATTCTACCTGTTCCGGAGTCTTTTCCGGTCGGGGAGTGGCGAGAATTTCCAACATTCGGCGGGATTCGACCGGACTACTATGGGCGATCGCATGATTGAGCATCAAAGTGCGTTTTCCCTCGTAAATGTCTCCGCCAATTTCCTTCCCATAAGCCTTCATATCTCCCACCAAGTTTAATAAATCATCTTGAATCTGAAAAGCAATGCCTAAAATCATGCCAAACCGAGTAACTCCCGCCAAAGGTTCCACCAAATCTTGAGGATTAGCCGAGGAATTCCCCACAATCAAACCGATGCGACAGGGTGTCATAAAAGAATACCAACAGGTTTTTTTGACGCACATTTTAAAATAATCGCGATCGCTTAAATTGTCCGTATTTTCTGCCACCCAATCCAATTCCATCGCCTGTCCTTCCACCGATTGACGCGCCATAAACTCAATTTCGTGGAGTACATTCAGAGTTTTAGTAACCCCGATCGCCGATAAATTTTCCAGCAACAAACCCACAGCCAGTACATTGGTTGCATCCCCAACATTAATCGCCCGGGGAATCCCAATATTGTGGTGTAACGTCCCTTTTCCCCGGCGCGACTCTGACCCGTCCTCAATATCATCGTGAATCAGAAACGCATTGTGATACAGTTCCAAAGCCGCCGCCGTCGATAGCGCCACCTGTCCCATGCCACCCACCGCCCGCGCGGCACTAATACACATGGTGGGGCGCAGCATTTTACCTCCCCGAAACGGGTAATCGAGCAACAAATCATATAACGGTTCGTAGGAACCGATAACTTCTCGTCGCCTGTCAATAAATTCCTGAATTTTTGCCCCGATCGCGATCCGGGAGTCTTCTAATGCTTGGTTAATAATGGTTTTATCAAACTGGGCCGGGTAGGGGGTCGGGAGGGTCGCCTCTTCCACTTGAATATTTAAGTCTGCTTCCAGGTTCGCATCCTCCGGCAGAATCGAACCCCGGTTATTTTTACCGTCGGGACTGCGATCGCGAAGCGTTGCGGATGCCACATCGCTGACTGCAATGGTGGCGGTTTGGGGAGTGCTGGCAATGCCGATCGGCTGACTTGATGAGGGACTGTCATTCCCGCGAAGGCGGGAATCCACATCGCGAAGCGTTGCGGATGCCACATCGCCATTAGCCTCAGAAACCGCGATCGTTTGGGGAACTCCGCACTGTAATTCACCAGCCGAGTCCGTTTCCTCAGTGCGGTGAAATGGCACAACAGACTTACCATTCCCACAGCCATTTTCCCCCAATTGCGCGTTCGCGAAGCGTTGCGGATGCAACATCGCGAAGCGTTGCGGATGCAACATCGAGGAAGTAGATTTTTCCAACTCTGGGGATACCGAGTAGGGTGGGCATTGCCCACCGAAACTTTTGACAGCAAAGAATCTAAAATCGATCAGGATTCCCACAATTATCAAATCAAACAGGATTCCCCAAAAGACTAAATTGGATGGAGGGCTAAGACCGAGCCAATTTAACAGCAATTCAAACATTGATCGAGTACAGCTAGAAGGGCAGATCGAAGGGTTGACCACAGTTAATCATAAACTGTAGAAAATGTTATAGAATGGTATAAAAGCAAAAACTTAACGGCTTGACACCCGGAACAAAACTCTTCTCTATTGGGAGACCTGTGACAAGGCAATTGGGTATATCCACCAGTTTTAAACTTCCTGAAAATAGCTCAGTAGAGTAGCTTTGCTGTCAAATAGGGCGAGTTGCGCCCGATTTTAAGCCTGTGGACAGGGTGCTGCCGACAGTCCTGGATGAAGCAGGAAGCGAACTCTCTATTCTTCGGAGTAGTTAAAGTAGAACCAATTTTCTACAGTTTCGTACAACGGCAGATCACCACCGTTAAAATCGGATACATTTTGGCATTATTCATCATTGCCTAGTGCTAGACAGGCAAAGAAAGCCAATTGACAGTCTTTAGAGAGGCTATCCCTAGGGATAGCCTCTTATTTCCATCAATCAATGACAAAAAACCCACCCCACCCACACCAGACAATGTAACCGGGTTTGATGATGGATTTCCACAATGGGAAATTGATCCCATCAACGGTAGAATAATTTGTCGCTGGGATTACCTTTGTTAGGCAATTCCTAACAGTTGCTTCTGGGCATCATCAAGTTTAGCCCCGGTGAGGTTCGCATTACTGAAGTTAGCCCCAGTGATGTTGGCTCCCCGCAGGTCCGCATTTGTCAGGTTGGCATTGGTGAAGTTAGCCCCAGTCATGTCGGTTCCTTGCAGGTCTGCATTTGTCAGGTCAGCACCACAGAAGTTAGCATAGCCAAGATAGGAATAGCTGAGATTGGCATAGCCGAGATAAGCGTAACAGAAATTCGCGTAAGCCAAGTTAGCCTGGTTTAATTGGGCTCCAATTAGCTTCGCCTGACACAAGTTTGCAAAACTCAGATCCGCTTGGGTGAGAACCGCGTAGCTTAAATCGGCACAGCACAAATTAGCATAGCCCAGATAGGCATAGCCCAGATAGGCATAGCCCAGATAGGCGTGAGAGAGATAGGCGTAACCCAAGTTAGCCGCGCACAGGTTAGTGGCTCCTAAGTTAGTTCCACACAAGTAGGAAAAGCTCAGATCGATACCGCTCAGATTCATTTTGCTCAAGTCTACTTCCGGCAAGTAACTATTCGGAAAATCTCGCTTGCCAAAGTCATACGGAATCTTTATCTTTATGTAGCCTGGGGGTGTGGGGGCGCAGCCACCCTGTGGTTGTATGAAACTAGACTGGTCAACATTCGGCGGGGTCGGTTGTGGCTTTTGTCCTTCTGAACCCTCACTGGGCTGGGTCGGCTTCTCGCCTTCATTTGAACTGTCATAAGGTTTCTCTTCCCACCAGGAGGGGGCTGCATCGCCAATCGAAGGCCATTCTAGCCATATACCGGGTTTATTGGTCAAACCCAGTTGACCGGGACGGCAAGACTGGGAGCCTTCTTTGGCTGTGGTTCGCAAGTCCCCAACGGGGTTTGCCATTTCAAGATTAAATATGCTCCGGGCTGGGACGGCATTGGCTGGGCTTCCACCGACGACAAAGTGCAATGTTCCTCTCGCGCCTTTGCTCAGATCGATTTGCGTGTTGGAGTCCGTATAGACAAACTCTTTTAAATCGGTATGGTAAACAATCTCTTGATCGTTGGAGCGCTGAGAATTGCCATAGACAAAATAACCTTTGCCGTAAGTTTGGCTATTGTTAGTGACTGTCCTGAAATAAACTTTTACCATGATTGAAGTCCTTAATTTTGAAAGGCAATAAAATATCGAAATCGCCGTCTCTGCGGAACTAGACTCGGTGACGTAACACCGCCATCGAAAGTCATCAAAAATTAGCCCCCTCTCCAAACCGTCTGGTAGAGCGGATTTTTTGATATTAATAATCAGCCGAGTTGAAATTCAACAACATCGGCTCCCCTGCAACATAAAGCCATGACACGACCGCGCCATCGCGATGCTGGATAGATAATATTGGCTAATTTTCGAGCGCAGGACTGTCTTCTTGAGTGGATTTTCAAGAGCGGTTCACGTTATATAACTGTTGCACCCGATCTCAACTTAGATTAAGTTCCGTAGACCACCACAGATGCCGTTAAAGCCAGAAACTAGACGCGCACTACTGGCGATATGCCTCGCTCTGATTCCCCAAAATTAGTTCAGCGCTTAACCTAAGTTGGCAACTACCATAACAAATTTGCCGTTTTTTTGTCAACCAAGATACAATTTTTATTGTAAAGATTTATGAACCGGCAACAAACACCATCGAGAGCCTAAATTGGCCATATCTATAAATGTTGTGTCTCTGTGGTGTGTCCGAGAAATTTAAATGGCAAATGGCTGATTTATACCTCAAGATAAATGGGAGCAAACGCGCACCCTATTAATATCTATTAAAAAGATTAAAAAGCGATCGCCTACTTCTCCTCTAACCGGCGAAAATCTCTCTGGGCATAGCGTCCGCATAGCCTCCGCTTACCGCCCATCTATATTCCTCAAAATCTCAGACAAAAACCACCCCCCCACTTGTGGAGGGGTGGTTTTGTGGGATCCCATCAGATTCGCCCATCCTTGGGGGAAAATGAGAATCTAGATGAAGAATTGTTACAAAAGTAAACTTGGCCAAAGGGGGCTGAACTTGGCTTAGTCGTCGTGGTCATCAAACGGGTCAGCCAACTCTTTAGCCGGTGGTCCAAAGGCGGTATAGATGGAAAAGGCGGCGATCGCAACCACAATGACGGCAATGCCAATAATAAAATTAGTTTCCGGAGAGGATTCCATGTGATTAGATAGGTTATGAGAACTATTTCTTCTATAATATTACGAATCGTTAAAACTTTCTGCGTACATTCATCAAAGGTGACTTATGGCACAACGCACTGGCTTAGGAGATTTGCTCAGACCCCTGAACGCTGAGTATGGTAAAGTGGCCCCCGGTTGGGGCACCACCCCGGTTATGGGTATTTTCATGGGGCTATTTTTTGTGTTCCTGCTGATCATTCTGCAAATTTACAACTCCTCTCTAATGATTGAGGGTGTGAATGTAGATTGGTCAACCCTGGGTAAATAGACGCATTTCAGTTACAAGTTTTCCCGCAATAGCCCGCCGTTTTTAATTGGGACTTGCCCCAGTTAGCTCAGGCGGGCTTTAAAATCATAGAAAACATTTGCTCGATCGCATTTTTCGCGGTATCAAGGTGGTAATCGCAAGACCATCGCCTTAAATCCAACTGTTCCAGATTGTTGTCAACTCAGAATCGGAGGTAGCTGTGTGAATATTTTTGGGCTGGGTTTGCCAGAGATAATTGTCATTCTAGTGATTGCGGTATTAATCTTTGGACCAAAGAAGCTGCCGGAAATTGGCCGGAGTATGGGCAAAGCCATTCGCAGTTTCCAAGAAGCTTCGCGGGAATTTGAATCGGAATTTAAGAAAGAAGCGGAACAACTTGAAACTGCTGCTAAACGGGAGTCAGCGGTGAAATCGGCGGCGCAGGAGGATGCAGCATCGACCAAAGTGGCGATCGCCTCTCCCGAAGAAACCACCACGGGCACCTCTGGGCAAAGCTAATCAGAAAATAAATCGTTTTTCTGATTTGTTCGATCGAATGTTTGATCTCAGACCGGGTTAAATGTAATGTTTTGAGTGAGGTGAGAAACATCTGCATTAATATCTGCATTGCCATCCTCACTCAATCGTTTTTTCCACTTGTTATGACAGAAGCAACAGAAGTTCCCAGTTTAGTGATTCCTCAGTTAATCGTTGGGTTAGGGAATCCCGAAAAGAAATACGAGCAAACTCGCCATAATATTGGTTTTGAAGCGGTGGATCTCCTAGCTCGTCGCTGGGGCATTTCCCTGCCAGAGAATCGACGCTTCCAAGGATTATTTGGAGAAGGAGTCGGGCCAAAAGGAGCAAAAATCCGTCTACTCAAGCCTTTAACCTACATGAATCGATCGGGACAAGCGATTCGTTCTGTCACCGATTGGTATAAAATACCCCCCACATCCGTGTTAGTGGTCTATGATGATATGGACTTGCCCACGGGTCGGATCAGACTGCGGTTGTCCGGTTCCGCTGGCGGTCATAATGGGATTAAGTCCACGATCGCCCATCTTGGCACCCAAGATTTTCCTCGATTACGCATTGGCATTGGCAAACCAACAGACCCCAGTAACCTGGATACATCCACCGTTTCTCATGTCTTAGGCAAATTTGCCCCAGAGGAAAAGCCAATTATCTCAGAAGTCCTGGAATTGGTGGCTGATGCCGTGGAATTGAGTATTAAGCAAGGGGTAGAAAAAGCCATGAGTCTTTATAATGGTCGTACCGTGCCGCCCGTGAGCTAAATCATCAATTAAATCATCAAACATCATCAAACATCATCAACTAAATCGGTGAGTGACAAGCATTTACCCAAAACGATCGCTCATGTAAGGGTGACTCAGCATTCTTGGCAAAAAGGGACTCTGGAAGGAGAGGTAATTGCCGGTCAATTTGTTTGGCAATTTCAATGGAGTTTTCGCCAGGGAAAACTGGCGATCGCTCCTTCCCGGGGACGGGCTTTAATTCAAGAACCTCTCGGCAGATTTTTGGAAAAATGTGATTACCAACTAGAACCAGGTGGGGATTATTTCTTTACCATTAAAGCCCAAATTTAGATTAGCTTTAGATTAGCTTTAGGTTAGCTTTAGGTATTACCTGGAGCATTAATTTTTGCCAAATATCTTTCAATCAGAATAATCGCCACAATATCGTCAACAGGTCGCGGGGGTTGTCTCATCCCTTGGGGAATCAGCCGTTGCAGACCTTTAGGCGGATACATTTCCCAATAGCGATCGCGAGCTTCCAGACTACTATATCGCTCATCAATCATCGCAATTTGCTCTATAGACCAGCCGGACTTTTCTAACTCTTTAATCCACTTTTTCGCCGTCGTTTGATCGCCAATAATCAGTTTTTCCGCCGGAAACTGTTGCGCGAGACTAAAAATAGTCGCGATCGCCTCACCCGATGGCACCACCTGATGAAATAGCAGAGTTCGATCTGACTTCATCACCGCAATGCCACATTTATCTTTACCTGGGTCAAAACCTAAAAAAGTAATTGGGGAGTCATTCATGGATATTTTCTCATACAGGGAATAGGGTTGGGGGATTTTAGGGTGTAGGGTGTAGGGTGTAGGGTGTGGGGGGGGAGCAGGGGAGCGGAGGAGCAGAGGAGCGGGGGAGCGGAGGGGCAGAGAGAGGAGCAGAGGGGGCAAACAACCACCAACCACCAACAAACAACCACCAACAAACAACCACCAACAAACAACCAACAACCAACAACAAACAACCAACAACCAACAACCAACAATAAAACTAATTATTCAACATAATTTGCCCATTTTGAACCACCACTAAATTAATTTTTAGCGGGCCAGAAGTATAAGTTACATCTGACACAATCGCCTGCACAATCACTTCTTGATTATACTGCTTTAATTGCTCAATAAATTCAAGTAAGGTCAAACGACCTTCAGCAATTTGGATCGGCTCACCTAACATACCCGCACGACGAGCCCGAAAACTCGCCGATGCCAGTAACAAATCAAGCCTTTCTCGCAATTCTGCATCGGTCATCGTTGCTGGAGACACAGAAGTTCCCGCCAAAATTTCCCCGCGAAAAAAAACAATTTTATTCACCGCTGCATCGGCGAACACTTGGACAATATTTTCCCCAACCAAATAGTTAGCGGAAGATAGAATTCTCACCACATAAGGTTGCCCATTATTAATTTGTTCCACCAGGCGCTCGAATTCCGTGGCGGTAATTTGTACCACTTGTTCTTGCACAACATTTATCCCCGGACGGATGCGTTGAATAGCGGCTGAATTCGCTTCTCGCAAAAGTTCTTCAGCCGCTTGACGTGCGCCTAATGGTTGGAGAACTCTAACTACTCCAGAGGCCAAAACTTGATTTTTTAAAATAGCAAAGTTTCCCTCTCGTAAAAACTGAAAGTTTTGCTCTAAGTTTTGAATATCTTGTTCTAAAAAAGCTTGTTGCCTTTCCAGTTCTTTCAGCCGATTTTCTCGTTCAGCAATCACTCGATCTCTTTGGGCAATTTCTGCCTGTCTGCGATCGATTTGTTGCTGCTGTTCAGTCAGTTCTCTTTGTTGTTCTTCAATTTGAGCCGTTTGTTGGGTAAGTTGAGCCATTTGTTGTTCAAGTTGAGCCGTTTGTTGGGTAAGTTGTGCCGTTTGTTGGGTAATTTGAGCCGTTTGTTGGGTAATTTGGGCTTGCTTCGCAGTAATTTGACTTTCCTGTTCGGCAATTTGACGCTTTTGTTGAGTAATTTCTCGATCGCGTTTTTCAACTTCCTGCTGACGCTGGGCAATTTCTTTGTCTCTTTGGGCAATTTGCAATTGCACTTCTTCTTTTTGTCGCAATAACTCTTGCCGTTCCCCTTGCAGTTTTTGAATTTCCCGACGCAAGTTTTGGGCTTGATCGGAAAAAGTGGCCAACTGACTTTGCGCCCGCTGATACTGAGATTGAATCAAACCGAGTTGCGTCTTAGCCCGTTGAAAATCGGTTTCAATTTGGCTAAGTTTACTTTCGGTTTGATTCAGTTTTACCGCTGTTTCGCTTTGCCGATTAATTGCTTGCTGTAGATACTGGTTAATGGCATCTAATTTTTTTTGCGCTTGGGTTTGTTCCTTTGAGGCTTCAGCCAATTGTTTCTCTACTTGAGTTTTTTGTAGAGTCACTTCGGTAAGTTCTTCACGGGCTTCACGTAATTCTCGGAGTTTTTCATCGAGTTGGAAAATTCCCACCCGTAAAGATTTGCTCGTGGCAAACAGAATTCCCAACGTCGATGCGGAAATAATGGTGCCGGTAATAATGGTGACAACGGTGGCGGTTTGTTTCGGTCGAAGTTTAAATAAACTGAGTCTGGCTTTACCGACTTTTGTCCCCAGGCGATCGCCCAGGGTTGCCAGTAAGCCACCTAAGACCAAAATGGCCAGAATCAAAATATAGGCACTGGTCATTACTCGTTGGTCGTTACTTTTTACTTTTTACTTTTTACTTTTTACTTTTAAGGGGCGGTTGATTGACAGGTTGATTTCCTCTGGTCGGAGGTGCGCGAAATGGCAAATAAATGCCTGGGATTGGGCATTGGCTGACCCAAATAATCGACGATTAGTAAATCTTCCCGATCGACTATTTCCCCATCAAGTGAATTGCTGACTTAAAGCCACCGGCTTGTGAACGGTGATTTTTTTCTTGTGAATGGAGATCATTTGATCCTCTCGCAATTCCCCCAAAAGTCGGGTGACTGTGACTCTGGTGGAACCGATCGCCTCAGCGATCGCCTGATGGGACAGTTTCAAATCAATCGTAATCCCATCGGCGGTCGGTACGCCGAAATCCCGACAGAGAATTAACAGAAAACTCACCAACCGCGACCCCATATCTCGGTGTGCCAGGGTTTCAATCATCATCTCTGTTTGCAAAATCCGCGATGACAAGCCCCGTAACATCAGCATCGACAGTTCTGGGTCATTTTTCAGGGCTTTTTCCACTTGTTCAATGGGCACCGAGAGCAACTCCACGGGAGTAAAAGCCACCGCATGATAAAACCTGTCCGAACGATTACCTGTAATCAGCGACAGCACACCAAACACACTGTTTTCCCGCAGCAGTGCGACGGTGATTTCCTCTCCAGCTTCGTACACTCTGGAGAGTTTGACGGCTCCTTTGAGGAGAAAATACACCCGTTCAGCAGGATCTCCGGGGAAAAAAATCGTTTTGCCGCGATCGAAATTTTCAACGGCGGGCGGAAATGTCCCGGTTCCCATCTGACGAAATACAGCTTCTAGGGGTCTATCTTGAGTCATTACCATATCCAATAGTCTATTAGGGGCCGAGTCAAGCTGCCGATCTGTTTCTGTCGGAGTTCAAGAAAGGTTCAACTGTCGGAGTTTAGAGAATGTTGTTTTTACAAAACTTAAACTTACAGTCAGTTGTTTTTTGTGTCCTGATATACACAATTAAGCCGAGAGCCGCGATCTAACAAAATCCCTAGGGGAAAGCGATTCCGCAAAGCGGATCGCTCCCGCGAATCGCGCAACTAGGTTCGGCGAATCTGAGCGAATTGCCCATCTTAGTGGCACTCAGTGGCACTCAGTGGCAAATTTCCCTGAGTAACTTGAGTAAATTTACACAAAGGAATTTAACATAACTGGGTGGAAGTGGGATGGTACATCCGTAAATCCACTCTGGTCTATTTCACACTTAAACAAATAGCACAATTGAGACCAATTCGGGGTAAACTTGCCCAATTACAGGGATATTAAGCGTTGTCTGCTTCTCTTGAGAAGCGATCGCGCACCTTAGATATAGAATATATGCTCATGCTAGATTTAACCGGAAAAAATGCCCTCGTTACAGGAATTGCTAACAATCGCTCCATCGCCTGGGGCATTGCACAACAGCTTCACCAAGCTGGCGCAAATATTGGGGTCACATACCTGCCTGACGACAAAGGTCGCTTTGAAAAGAAAGTCCAGGAACTCGTCGCACCACTCAACCCCAGCATCTTTGAACCCTTAAATGTCCAAGATGACCAGCAAGTTCAGTCCACCTTTGAAGTCATCAAAGACAAATGGGGCAAGCTGGACATCCTGATTCACTGCCTAGCCTTTGCAGGCAAAGATGAACTCACCGGGGATTTTAGCAATACCACCCGTGAAGGATTTACTCGTGCCTTGGATATTAGCGCCTATTCATTAGTCAATCTCAGTGCAGCGGCGAAACCCTTAATGACCGAAGGAGGCGCGATCCTCACCTTATCCTATCTTGGTGGCGTCCGCGTCGTACCCAACTATAACGTCATGGGAGTGGCCAAAGCTGCCCTAGAAATGAACGTGCGTTATTTAGCTGCCGAACTCGGCCCATCAAATATTCGCGTCAATGCGATTTCTGCCGGCCCCATTCGCACCCTAGCTTCTTCTGCCGTTGGTGGCATTTTAGATATGATGCGCCATGTGGAACAAATCGCCCCGTTGCGGCGAAATGTCTCCCAAGAAGAAGTGGGAAATACGGCGGCTTTCCTCTGTAGTGACTTGTCCAGTGGCATCACCGGCCAAGTTATTTATGTAGACTCTGGCTACAACATCATGGGAATGTAATCAACAACCCGGTTTCTTGAAGAAACCGGGTTTCTGGTTGTTGGTTGTTGGTTGCTTGTTGGTTGGGGAACGGGGAACAGTTATCAGGGAACGGGGGAAAGTCGTAGGGGCGAATGGCCATTCGCCCCTACAATTACCACAACCCCTGCAAGGATTGCTATATTCACTATTCACTATTCACCACTGTTGCCTGTTGCCTGTTCCCTGGAAAGTTGTTGGTTGTTGGTTGTTGCCAATAAATTAAAGAAACCCGGTTTCTTGAAGAAACCGGGTTTTTGGTCTTGAGTGAATTAATTGCTTAACTTTTATTGGGCTGCTTTCCGAGTGGCTAACATTAAATTAGAGTCTTTGTAAAATTTATAGCCAATGCCAAAATCTAAAGGCTTAATCGTCTTATCGTTTTGATAAATTTTTCGCAAATCCGGCTGATATCGACTGGCAAATAAATCAATCGGGGCAATGTATTGGCCGTAAAATGTCCGGTTCCATTTTGCTTCATCAAAATGTTTCACGGGCATCCCGGAATCATCTTGCAAAACCGCATAGCTTTGGTTGAGAATTAACTCCCGAATCGTGGAAAATGATTCATTATACATCAAATAAGAAGCCGCTTTCAAGTAAGTGACTGAATCTTGGGCATAAGCTTGGGCAAATTCTACTAACTGTGGGGTTTTCTTCAAGCCATCATTAGATAAATCCGTAGAAAAATAATGCAGGGTTTTAGGTTCAGATTCTCCAGCGGGTAAAAACGAAATTTTGACGCCGGGAATCATTCCGGCTGGGGTGGTACTTGTTTCTAAAATTTGAATTTTTGCCTCTGCATCCAAGCCGACGTATTGCACGTCCAAAATTTGATTGTTTGTGCGAGCCAAGAATAGTAATAGAACGGGCAAAACCCCTTGTTTGGCTAAATCTACTGCCATCGCTTTTGTGCGGAAAAAGCTATATTCAAGAATGGCATAAAGGGACTGATTAATAATTTCTAGTTGTTGCGATCGCTGGGCATCGGACATATTCTGCAAATCCGGGACTGTGCCCACAGGTTCTAGGCCAATCATTACATATTCTTTGGCGTTGGGGAAGAAAGAATAAGCGTATAAAAAATCAGGCCCGCTAAAAGGATAAAATATTGATGGCGCTGATTCATTGATGGTTTTGAGTTCCGCTTCAGCCCATTTTCTGACTTTAGCAAGTTGTTGATTTTCTAGTTGCGGCCAACCATTTTGAAAATATTGAGCATGATTTTTCCAAGCGGACGTATTTTGGATGGCAGCCAGAGAACTAGCATCATCGATTTTTATCCCGGCAATTAACTTGGCAGTATCCGTTAATTTGGCCGATTTTTCTAAATCGAATTGGGCTAAGGGATCGGGCTTTGGTTCAGGGTTTGGGGTGGCTGTAGGTGCTTCTGTGACTGCCTCTGGGTTGTTTGCGGCGGTCTGAGTTGTGTTGGCAGTTTGGCTGCTATTTTCCGTTGGGCTGCCTTCAGTTTGCGGATTGTTACAAGACTGAATAAAAACTAGGCTTGAGATGATGGCTAATAAAAGCGATCGCGTGACTTTTTGATTCATTTTTTGATTCATTTTTTGATTCATTTTTTGATTCATGGTAATTTTGATAGTCATAGACTTCTTAGGAGTTAAACCGCTGAAAATATTCAGCATTCAGCAAGCAAAGCAACAATTTAATCGGCAAGTTAATCGGCAAGTTTTTTCTTCACTGCCCAGAAATAAACCGGCAATCCCAGGGCGATCGTGACTAAACCCGCCACCGATTCAATCGGTTTATCTCTTAAGAGAAATATCATAATCCACAGACTAATTAAGAGAAAAATTATTGGCGTAATGGGATAGCCCCAAGTTTTATAGGGTCGCGCCACTTCAGGGTAGCGAATTCGATGGAAAAATACCCCTAAGACTGTGAGAAAAGAAGAAAGAGTTAGGGTAAAGCCCAGATAAGTAATCACAGATTCAAATGTGGCGGTGATAATAAAAAATATCACGATCGCCAATTGGAATAAAATCGCCGTATAAGGAATTCCCCGCGCATTTTTCTTGGCCAAAATTCTGAAAGCGGGGATATCTTCCCCGATCGCTTGAGTGACTCTTGGGCCGGCTAAAACCATTGAACTAATAGAAGAAATTAGGCCAAAAGAAATTAAGAATGCCATAATTTTCGCCCCGATCGCCCCAAAAATCTGATTCCCGGAAATATAACCAATTTCCAATTGTCCGGCTAGTCGATCGATGGGGGTGCTGTAGAGAAACACCAAGTTTAACAACAAATATAACACCATAACGATCGCCGTTCCCAGCAACAAAGACCGGGGCAGATTTTTGGCCGGTTGGTCAATATCACTGGCTAAATAAATCGCCGCATTCCAGCCGGAGTAAGAATAAGTGACATAGACCATTGAAATGGCAAAAGGCGCACTAAAAATCAGATTGGGATCGGCGGCAGAGGGCAAAAAGCTAATATCTTGGGGAGTAGCCAGAACCAATCCGCAGGCAATAAATCCCACAATCAGCAGCACTTTTAACAGGGTAAATATCTGCTGAAATGAACTGGCAAGTTTCAAATCTTTGGTATTCAATAAAGAAATCACGATCGCCACCAATAAAGCGATCGCCTGTGGGTAGAAACTGGGAGTATTTTCTGGTTCCCAAATGATTCTACAGAAATAATTTCCTAATGCGATCGCGGCAGCAGCGATCGGCGCCGCAAACCCCACCGTCACCGAAAGCCATCCCGAAAGAAAGCCTAAAGCCGGATGATATATCTTAGATAAATAGTGATATTCACCCCCAGACCGGGGCATCGCCGCCCCCAGTTCACCGTAAGCCAGGGCGCCACAGAGGGCGAAAACTCCCCCAACAAACCATAAAAACAACAAAGAAAAACCGGACTGAATATTCTCCACCTGAAAACCCAGAGAAGTGAACACCCCGGTGCCAATCATATTCGCGACCACAAGACAAATTGCGGTCAACAAGCCGATCCGTTCAGGATGCTGATTCTCTGTATCCTTCATTGTCATTGAAGTTTCTTACCCCCTGTTTAAGATCGATGCTTGATTTGCAAGACTGCTGCTCGTCAATATGTAGGTAGATACTAACCCTGAAAATGATGGTCAGGAATTCGACTGCCTGAGCAAGTCACAAATACGCCTAAATTAACCCATATTTTTCAGCCTGTCCAGATTTTCAGTCCGCACACCGCATTTCTAGGACAAAACAAAGACCAGAGAATCATTAATTTCTCTGGTCTTGGGAATTTATTTGGCTTTGCCAGTGATTCTATTGGCTAAAAATTGCTAACAATATTTTTCGCTGGATTATTCTTAGCGGGATTATTCTTAGCTGGATTAGCTGGCAAAATATTCTTGCACATTCGCCCGACGCCGCCGCAGGTGGGCTAAAGCTTGATGCTCCAATTGGCGAACTCTCTCCCGACTGAGTTTCAGGGCGGCACCGACTTTGGCTAAAGAAAGCTCGCGCCCATCTTTGAAGCCAAATCGGAGCATAATCACATCTTTTTGTTGCGGGGTCAATTCATCTAATAAACTATGCAAGTCTTCCCGCAACAACTCTTGCATGATGTAATTTTCCGGGGAAGCATCCACGTCTTCCAGCAGGTCTTGCAATTCCGTATCTTGGTTGTCCCCAACGCGCAAATCCAAAGAAACCGGCTGACGGGAAAGCAGCAGATATTCCCGAATTTGAGCGGGTTGCAGATCCAAAATTTCCCCAATTTCTGACGGTGTTGGGGTGCGACCCAGTTGTTGGCTGAGTTCCCGCTGCACTCGTTTGATTTTATTCAGTTTTTCCGTGATGTGAATCGGTAGCCGAATCGTGCGGGCTTGTTGGGCGATCGCCCGGGTAATTGCTTGGCGAATCCACCAGTAAGCATAAGTAGAAAACTTATAGCCCCGCATGGGATCGAATTTTTCTACCCCCCGTTCCAAGCCGAGGGTGCCTTCTTGGATCAGATCCAAAAATTCCAGATTGCGCTTTTGGTATTTCTTGGCGATCGCCACCACCAAACGCAAATTAGATTCAATCATTTTTCGCTTCGCCCGCTGCCCCAGATCCAGCAATCTCTGAAGTTCAGAAACCGTCAAATTCACATAGTCAGCCCATTCTTGCTCAATTGGCTGGCGATTTAACTTTTTCGCCAAAGCTTCTTGATCCTCTAGGAGTTTCATCATAAGCTGTACCTGCTTCCCATACACAATCTCTTGCTCATGAGTCAGCAGGGGCACACGACCGATTTCATGTAGATAAGCCCGAATGCTATCACTCGTTTCACTACGTCGTGTACTCATATTGCTTTGCCGGGTGGTGGTTGATTGGTTTTTGATCGTGGGCATAGGGTTGCAGTTCTCCAAACAGATTAGATGCGTAGTCTTTTTGATGGCGACTTTTCCGGATCCCTAGAAAAAAATTATCCAGTCATCCAGGAGATATCTGATATAAGGAAGTCCTCGTCAAAGCTGGTATCCAGGCTGATATCCAGGCTGGATACCAGGAATTTGTCTGAGTGACTCAGCCGCCACAGAAAATGAGAGGTAGGTTTATCCCGCTAAAGCGAAGTCGTTATGAGTTTGTTTTCTTATCTTAAGTCAAAATTAAAAGTTTGTAAAGAGTAACAAGATCGAGCGAAAGTATCGCTCCCTGCCCGCACAGGTATGAAATATGCCGTAAAATTGCTCTCCTCAATGATTTGACTAAATGTGACTAAATGAGTGGACGGGACTGACCCGGGCAAAGTGCCAAGGACGAATGACATGGATTCATCATCATTGAGCATCATTTGTCATCACTGCACTATGACTACAGTGGGTTAGTCTCAAATTCCGGGTTATTAAGAAAAAAATTTTGCTTGATTCGATCGAACTGGTGTATCTGGTTAAAATACCCAGTAAATCAGGTTTAACTAGACTGATTTTCCTGACTGGCTGACTTTCCTTACTTCTATGATTACAATGTCGATTCGTCCTGCGCCAGTCGTATTTCCCGTGCGGTCAACCGAACATTCTCGATTTTCTGGACAGAGAGTTGCATAACAGTTCTTCAGATGGTCATTCACTCACCCATTAGCAGGCAGATAGACAGGGTTCCCGGCTCTGGGTTGGCGTCACTGCTGCATCTAGGTGACTCAAATATGCGATCGCCTACAGTGAGGGCTAATGGTTGAACCTAGTCTTATAATACACTGATACTACAAAGTAATCAACCCGTCAAAATACTTATTTGCCCAATAAACAAGTAACCAAAAAATAATCAAAAACATAGAGGAACGCAAAACATAACGCTCCCCTGTAGTCCTCCTGTAGTCCTCTCTGGTTTTATCTGGAATATTTGAGGAAAATTACGCGGTCTGCGGTCAACCTAGATCAACCATTTGCCCTAATTCAATGGGTTGACTGTCCCCAATTTGAATATAAATAGGTTGCTGTCCGGTTTGGTTGGAGATCGCCACATTCGTAAACGTCACCGTGGATAAATTGCTCATGGGATCGAAGTAACTGGATTGGAAATTACCACTAGGTTCAGCGGCACCAATAATTAACTGAAAATCCTGGGGCAATTTCCGACCAATTGGCAGCCCAGTAATTCGACCACTTACGGTGCCATTTACAGGTTGATTTATTTCTATTTGCAGTGCCGGTAGATCGGTTTCTAAAATAGTGGCACCGGGAAGCCAAGGTTGTTGACCAAATTCAAATGCCCCTTTGCCCACCGCATCGGATCCCGCTAAAGGTCGATAATCGCGGTTGAGTAAATCCGCAAATAAACCCTCAAAGTTACTGGTTGAAAGGTTATTTTCAAAGGTGACATCACTGGTATTAGAAAACGGTTCTATACCCCGATAAATGTTATTTTTCAACTCAGTCCCCAGCATCCGATTATTGCCTCGCGGACGCAACATAATTTCCCCATCAATGGTGTTATTGACCAGTTGGAGATTTACCGGATCGACCCCCGATGCATCAAAGTATTTAAAGCCCTCAATGGTGGTATCGTAAATCACATTGTGGCTGACGAGGAAATTGTCAGATTTTTCTATAATAATGCCCGCCGATCCAAAGTAATTAAGGGGTCGGTTATATAGAGCCTTCATATCATGGATCGAGTTGTGGGAGATAGTAGTGTTTTGCCCGCTATTCTCAAAGGCAATAATTCCCCCAAAGTCTGAGGCTTGTAAACCGCCATTGTAAACTTCATTGTAGGAAATATTTCCTTGGGCTGATTCTAGTAAGTTAATTAATCGCGAGCCACTATTAAATAAAGTATTGTTGGTAATTTCCGGTTGGCTGGAATTTACCTCCACTGCCGAGCCATGAGTGCCCATATATCCCACATCATGGATTACTGTATTGGTGACTTGATTGCCAGAACCTTTATTGATACTTACCCCAGAAGCTGCGGCGTAAGCAATGGAGCTATTTTTTAATTGACTATTGGTAGTATCAGCCAAGGCAACTGCCGGACGACTAAACCCAAATGGGCTATCCAGCACTTGCGTATGAGTGCCATGCTGAGATTTAATGCCGTCGAAGATAATGCGATCGCTGTTAAATACTTGAATCGCTGCCCCAAAAATATTGATATTTTTTAAGTGAATATCCGAGCGGTTAAACACTTGAAAAGCATAGTCTCTTTGTTTGACTTCTACGGTGGAATTACTGGGGTCGTCTCCACTAGGACTCCACAAATATAAACTATCAGTAGGGGCGTCATAATACCATTCCTTAGCGGTATCTAGGGCTTCATATTTGCCCCACAAATAGTAGGCATTTTCCGCTTGGGGTTTGTAAGGTTCGTTGTTGAAAGCTGTTGAGGCTCTCCAATTAAAATTAAATTGAACTTCTCCCCCTTGATTGCTGACAACTTCTCCGGTTTGAGTAGACCAATTCCAACCGGGGAGGAAATTAATTTTTGCCCCTTGCCAGACATTATCGGCGAAGTTGGCGGCAGCTAAATCGCTATCAGTGTAAATTCCGGTGGCGGTTCCTCCGGCAGCCCCAGATACCACATCACCACTATCAGCGATCGCATTGTCCGCACGAGTCAGACTGGCAGGGTTGCCGGGAATATTCGGCCATCGGGCCTCGGTCATCATCTCACCGTTGACAAAGATTTGGTTTTTTCCTTGTCCTAAATCCGTTAACATGGAGGCTTTGTAAATGTTTCCATCATGCTGTGTCCAGCCGGTAATCATTTCTGTGCCACTAATGGTGACATTTTCATTGGCAAAAGAAGTGAAAGTAATTGGTTTATTCAGTTCTCCTGAATTCCGGGGTACAACGTTTTCCCGATAAGTTCCAGAGCGAATATATACTGTTTCTCCAGGGGCGGCTAATTGAGCCGCTTTTTGAATGGTTTGGAAGGGTTGGTCAAAGGTGCCAGTGTTGGCATCATTGCCGTCAGCAGAAACGTAGTAAGCCGGCCCTGTAATATTTTGCACCGATACAGTTAGGTCGTAGTTGGTGTCAGTATTACTATTGACTAAAATATAGTAGTCACCGGCAGGAAGTCGATCGGCGATCGTGTCGGCAATCGTGCCCGGATTTGCTGAAGCTAATAAGACATTATTCCCGCTACTATCGAGGAGTTGAATATCTGCATTAGCGGTCAGGCGATCGAGTTGTAAGCGTAAGTTGCTGGGAGTGGCGAGATTAAAAAAGTAATAGTCATCGGTGTCAGCAGTTCCTACAAAGTCCTGAAAAGTTTTGGTTCCCGTATATATTCCCAAATTTCTCGCGGTGGCTGGGGTGTTTCCCGCGCGATCGCGAAGCGGTGTCGGTGTACTTTCGCTGTTAAAATTATTGGCGATCGCTGATGAAATTTCTAATTCAAAGGTATGACTGACAGTGCCACCATTGCCATCAATTGCCATCAGTTCAATACTCAAATTGCCGACATCGCTACTGGTGGGTTGACCGCTAAAGGTGCCGGTGTTGGGGTCAAAATTTAACCACCCTGGCAGGGGACTGCCGTCTGTTTGTGCCGCCGTATAACTTAAGGAGTTGCCATCAGGATCCCTAAAAGTATCGGCGGGAATGATGAAGTTAAAGTTAGTCCCTTCAGTGGCAAGTTGGTTGCCAATTGGGTTGACCAGAATCGGGTTTTGATTGGGGGTGGTGACGGCGATCGGTAGCTGTATGTCTAAAGTATTTTCGGCAAATAGGAAATCATCGACAGAAATATTCTGGCGATCGATCCCCTGGAGAATAGCCAAATATTCTCCAGTGACTTGATTCTGGATGATTGTATGACCCTGATAATTTCCACTACCGGCAAAGATATTTAACTCATCGTAAATTAACCCATCCGTTAACTCAATTAAGTCTTCTCCCCGCGTAAAATCTTGAATCCAATCTGCTTCTGATTCAGCCAAGCCACCTGTACCTTTACCGATCGCAAAGCGATCGCTTTCACTACCCCCATAAAGAGTATCAGACCCCCGATCTCCAAATAAGCGATCGTTTCCACTCCCCCCAAAGATTAGATCGTTATTTTTACCTCCATAAAGGATATCATCACCTTCACTGCCATAGAGAGTATCGTCATCTTGATTACCATAAATAGTATCGTCGCCAATATTTCCAAATAGTAAATCAGCACCCAGACCGCCATATATTCGATCGTCACCTAAATCACCAAAAATTTGGTCATTGCCTAAATCCCCAAATAAAATATCGTTATTTTTGCCTCCATGAATCGTGTCATTTCCTTGACCTCCGTGAACTGTATCATCCCCCTGGTTGCCATTTAAAAAATCATCCCCTTGATTGCCATTTAAAAAATCATTGCCATTTAAAGCGAGAATGTAATCATTACCTCCCAAAGCTAGAATCATTTCTGAGGCATCAGAAACCGCCAAATTCTCTGGTAATTCGCTGAGAAAATATGCGTTGATAAATCCTGGTACTGGCTGACGTAGTTCTGCCGATCCATATTGTTGATAATGGTCTAGTCCTGAACTAAATAAGCCCTGATTTACCGCTTGCTCTACATCAGGGTTTGCACTTAAATATTGTTGCTCATCAAATAACAGATTTAACTGATTGTTGACATCAAATGTTTGCATCGATCTAGCCCTCGACGAAATCACTGCTATTTACTGTTTCTAGCTGGGTAAATTAAATCAGGATAGTTTTGCTTAGTTAGATCGACTTGATGTGAAGCATATCTGTTTGATTGATTAAGTATTTATTTAATCAATCCATTCAGGTAATTTTTTTGTCAAAAAAAACTGTAAAAATACTGAGATGTTAATTACTCAAGTCACTCTTGAGGAATACACCTAATTATTTTTACAGATAATTTGAGGTAAATTAGTTCAAATCTAGGGAATATTACAGAGACGCTATAGGATAGATTTCACCGCGCTTCGGTTGCATAATTTATTCCCTGTAAAATCCTGCTAAAACCCTAAATCCGCTTTGGCGGCTTCGGCCACTTTTAATAAAGTTTCCGTATCCATCTCTTCCCAGGACATATCGCCAATTTCTCGATAAAATTGTTGGTCATAAGCACGAGTTCGCACCACCACGGGCATGGGCACCGCATGACCTAGGACTAAAGCTTGTTGTTTAGAGTCAAGTTTTGATAAGACAGAACGCAAATTTTGCCCGCCAGAAACGCCGGTAAAAATTGCTTCAATATCTTTTTCATCGTTAAGTAACGCCGTAATTCGCGTGCCAATTTGTGACATTACCTCGTTATCAATTCCAGAGGGACGTTGATCGACTACTAACATGGTGACGAAATATTTCCGCATTTCTCTGGCAATGGTGCCAAAGATGGTTTGACGCACCGTAGCGGTATCGAGAAAGCGGTGGGCTTCTTCAATGGTAATCACCAGTTGTCGGGGGCGATCGCACGGATTTTTGGTTTGGAGAAATTTCTCGGATTTTTCCACATAAGCCCGGTGAATGCGACGAGTAATCACATTCGTGGCTAACATATAAGACAACATATCCGAGTGAGAACCAAACTCAATCACCACATTCTTGCCCGCTTCTAAATTGGCCAAAATTTGGGATAGATAATTCTGGGGACAACGGGCTTTGATATATTTGAGTCGATCCAACCGCATCAATTTCCGTTGTAACGCCATAATTGAGGATTTATTCCCCCGCTTTTGATCGCAAAAGTCTTGAATATCCTCGTTATTCATATCGAGTAAATCTTTAATCCAAGATGACCCAAATTCCCCTTGAAGGATGTAAGCATTTTCGATACTTGCTTCGGAAAGGTTGAGTTCTCTGGCAACCAAGCTGATATCTTCTACTTCTATTTGGTCATAACCTAAATAAAGTTCTTGGGCATCGCGAATTCCCCGTCTGCGGGTGGAGTCCGGGTCAAGGGTATATATTTGCACTTGATGGGGGAATAGCTGCCGTAACCCTTTGACGGTACTGACTTGTTTGCCTTCGCACGGCGCTTCCCAGCCATATTCTGAGTGCATATCAAAAATCAGATTCACTGCCGCTTGTTTGCGGATAATTCCCGACAGCAACAGACGGGTTAAAAAAGATTTCCCAGTGCCGGATTTGCCAAAGACGCCGTTACTTCTTTCTACGAAGCGATCGAGGTCAATGCAGACGGGTACATCCATGTCTAAAGGTTGTCCTACGGCAAAATTCCGCCGCTGAGGGTCATCTTCCCAGCCAAATACGGCCCGAAAATCTCGTTCGCTGGCTTCATAAACTTGGGAGAAATGGCTGGGAATGGTTTTGACCGGCAATAGTTGCATCGACGTGCCAGTGTTGGCTTGATAAGAGGCTAATCCGTTATTTTTTCCGTTGTTATTTCCGTTGTTATTTGAGTTGTTATTCGATCCATTTTTATGAGCAATGGATTTCGTTTTGAGGAGGGATTCTACACTCCAGCCCGTTTCAGAAGTTTCAGGAGCCAACATTAACATCGGCGATAGATTAATTGTGCCATAAGTGCCGCTTCCCGCTAGAACCGCTTGCATAAAGTCATCTTCCGGTGGCGGTGGGTTAATCAAAATTCTCTCGCTGGAAGTGCCTAGGGTGACATCGGTGAGAATGCAAAAAAATAGCGATCGCGCTCCTCGGATGACTAAAAATTTGCCCACCCTCATGTCTTCTACAGAGACATCTGCATGGAGTTTTACTTCGAGTCCGTTACTTAGGGAACCTTGAATGACTGAGCCTAATGGTTGTTCTGAATTCATGGCTTATTACTTTTCTATCGCGCCTTTACTCAAGCTATGGTCAAAGGATTAATTATTAACCATTACTACTTTACTGTGATTTTACTAATTTGCCACTAATTCAGGACTTACTAATCAGGTCGCTCTTGCTTTTGAGCAATTAATTTATCCTATCCACGATCGCGATCGAGAAATTTCCTCAGCTAAGGACATTTTCCCGTTGCGGGCGGGCGTTTGCGGTAGCAGTGCGGAGCCCGATCGCGCTTTCTGGAACCCTATCTCTGCTTGGATATTGTCCAAAAAGGCAAGTTTTACCGCAAGTTGTATGGCAGAAATTACGAAACGATCCGCAGTAAGTCTGTAGCTATATGCGATCGCATTACTAATTGGGTGTAGCAAAATGAATAACTCCGAGGAACATGACTTTTCGGCTTTACCAGCCGAACAGATTTTCCTAGAATTGGAACGCTTCATGGTTCAGTTATCGGCAGAAACCGATCGGCCCTGGTTTACGGCAACTACACTTTGTAAGTTGTTTGCAGATAAATACCATATTTCACTGAAAGCAGTGATGAAACAGAAAGGCTACGAGAGTTTAAAAAGCTTTCTGACTAGCAGCCAACGGTTTTCTATCTACAACCATCCCGATACTCAAGAGTTTTTTGTGGCTGCTTTTTCGGCGATAAATCCTAATTTAACCCCAGAAAAAACCACTACAGCACTTTCAATTAAATACACTATCAAACGACCCTGGAAAGTTGACGGACGCTTGCTGGATCTGCTAAAATCAGAGGAATATCAAGAAACTCCCAAACCACAAGAAATTCCCAAACCACAAAATAGCCTTTTTGTCAAACCAGCCGGTTTACCATATAAGCCCAAATTAATTGATGAAATACAATCTAGCGTTCACTTGGAATTTGTTTTGCTGGAATTAGTTAAAATTTTAACGAGAAATCATCCCCTAAATTTTACCACCATTGGCGCATTAAGTCAAGAATTTTCCAAATATTATCGGCAACCAATTCGGGGGATATTCCGCAGCTTATCGATTCAAATTAAATTGGTTGATTTCCTGAAAAATATTCCTGAGTTATCTGTGAAACAAGTAGATGATGGTTGGCAAATTACGATCGAGCCAAATGTCATCTAAGCGCGATCGCGCTCTCGTTGCCAGCAAGCAAGAAACCGGGGCAAGAAACCGGGGCGAGAAACCGGGTTTCTATAAGACTTGTTCGTTGGTGGCAAAGGTTGTCTAAAGAAACCCGGTTTCTGGGGTTAGTGGCAAAGGTTATCTAAAGAAACCCGGTTTCTGGGGTTCACGAGTTGTCAGCAAGCAAGAAACCGGGTTTCTATGAGCATTTTGGTGGGGTGGCAAAGATGGTCTAAAGAAACCCGGTTTATCCTTTGTGTTCTCTGTGTCTCTGTGGTAAAAAAATTATCAGCACTTCTTGGTTAGAGGACTTGTGTTAAAATTATCCCATCCAATTAATCTACATTTTCTATGATTCAAACGATTAATGTCAGTGGCTTAAAACCGGAACAAGTCGAACAAATCAAATTGATTATCGATGCTTTTAATGCTAAAAATAAACTCGAACAATTAGCGATCGAGCGAATCGACAATCCAACACCAGATATCATCAATACTTTAACAGAAAATCCGATTAAAGTCAATGCTTTTCTCACTCGCGAAGATATTTATGACCGTTAATGAGGTAAAATGCCCCTAAGCTTTATTGATACTAATATTTGGCTCTATCGCTTGTTTGATGACCAACGTATAGAAGCCAAAGAAAGAGAAAGAAAGAGAAAAATCGCTACTGCTATTACAGAGCGATCGAATATCATCATCAGCACCCAGGTCATCAATGAAATTTCGGTCAATTTAATTAAAAAAGCGATGTTTGATGAAAATCAAATTAAAGCGGTAATCCAATCTCTCTATCATCGCTGTCAGGTTGTAGAATTTGAATTAACCATTCTAGAATCGGCTTCTGATTTACGCACTCAATACAATCTCTCATTTTGGGATAGTCTGATTGTGGCTAGTGCCTTAGCCGGTGGTGCAGATACTCTCTATTCTGAAGATATGCAGCATGGGTTAACTGTTTCTGAGCAACTCACGATTATTAATCCGTTTAAATAAAATAAACCGGGTTTATGAGGGAGCGATCGCCTACAATAAATATATTCGTAGGGGCGAAGCATTCCGGCAGTAAATATCGGGTTACAACTAATAACCTATATACGGTCATGCTTCACCCTGACTGGGCTTCACGAGTTGTCAGCCAACAAGAAACCGGGTTTCTATGTAGGGGCGAATGCGAGAACGCCCCTACTTGGTTGGGTGACAAAGATGGTCTAAAGAAACCCGGTTTCTGGGGATTTACAAATCAGCTTGATGATCTTTGGGTAAAATATATTCCTCCTCAAAAACCTCTAACCAAGAAAGTGAGGTTAATCGACATTTTTTACCCATTTCATCCTCCGCATCTTTCACCGCATTCTCAAAACATTTATCCCAGATAGACTCAATAAAATTACGATTTAAACTTGGCATTTCCTCTTTACTTTCCTCAATTTCTCGACGGGCTGAACGAATACTGATCGCCCAGCTAGAAGTGCGTTTCTCTGGTTGACATTTCCACTTAATCACGTGAAGCATTAAGCGAATTAACTGGGTTTTTACCGCTCTTTTTTCAGTCCTTCCCATCGCTTCAATTAGAGATGCTAAACCTTCCGTTGCTTCCATAGATTTTCCTTCTTTGAGAAGTGTCTGTACTGTCACAGCAGTTTGATAATGAGAGCAAACTGCTAACCAATCCCAATCTTGTTTAGTCAGCATTGCCATTTCCTTGAGATTATCTATATTTAATTAAGTTTAAAATAATTATTACAACAAATTGGCAAAAAAATATCAATATATCGACATTATTCCGAGACTATTTTACCGTTTTTCTCACTCAGCTTTTCAGTTTTTAAGGTTTCTTGGATCGCTAAATCAGGAACTTCAGATGTGGGGATGCTCAAATTAAACTTAAAAACGATTTGATGTTGTTCAATATTGACAGTAGTAATATGAATAACGCTTTGATCTGGTAATAAACTTTGCACGGGAATTTGGGGAGGTGTAGATTTATACCCCGACTCATCCAACCATTCATAGATTTTCCGCCAATTCTCCACCTTTTCCGTTTTATCTAATAGAAATTTGACATATTTATAAATCGTGGCACATAAATCCGCCTCTACACCTCTGGGAATTTTATCTAATTTTTCCGCAATTGCTGAGGGACTATAGCCAGATAATAAACCTCTTAAATGGGCTTTTTCAATGGGAGTCAAATGTTTTCCTTTTGCCGAGGCTAAGTCAGCATAAAGGGTTTCTAAATCCCATTCTTGGGCAGCTTGACTAAACATTTGATCCACTTGAGTCATAGTAAGCGTTGGGAAATTGGCTAACAGAACTCTAACACCAGTCCTAACGTTAATCAGTAGATTTTTAGAACTGGGTTTAGTATCCTCACTATAACATATAGCCCTGAAGATTGGAGAGAAACCGCTTATGCCGATCGGAGATAGTAGTGATTTTGCCATTAACCAAGAGCCCCGCTGTCCAGTGGTGCTGTTACTGGATAAGTCAGGATCTATGGCTGGTCAGCCGATCCAGCAGCTAAATAGAGGAGTGGCTGTATTCAAGCAATCGGTAGAGCAAGACGAACTGGCAGCACTCAGAGTCGAGGTAGCGATCGTTTCCTTTGGACCAGTGGAGACGAGTCAAGATTTTGTTACGATCGATCAATTTGTTCCACCACAGCTACAAGCAATGGGGGGAACCCCAATGCAAGAAGCAATCATTTCCGGTTTGGACTTATTGGAAAATCGTAAAACTGACTACAAAAACAATGGGATCCCATATTATCGACCTTGGGTGTTTCTAATTACAGATGGTGGTACAGGTACATGGCAAGCTGCCGCACAGCGCGTTAGACAAGGTGAAAAAGATAAAAAATTCTCTTTTTTCGCAGTGGGTGTACAAGGTGCGGATATGGGAATTTTAAGTCAAATTGCTCCTCCAGAACGTCCACCCCATCTGCTCAATGGTCTTGATTTTACATCAATGTTCCAGTGGCTCAGTGCATCGGTGACAACGGTATCTCATAGTCAACCGGAAGTCACAACGATGATCCAAACTCCGCCGATCACTTGGGGTCAAGTGTCTACTTAATGCCTACTTATTAATGCCTACTTAATATAGTGAGGATATTTCATGCCTTGGAAAGCGATCGCCTGTTCTGCAAAAGGGACTAGCCATGAAAAAACCGACTTGCCTTGTCAAGATTATGCTGGCTTTATCAGAGTGAATGGCTCTGGAGAGGCTGACGATAATGGCGACATTGCGATCGGTGCTGTCTGTGATGGGGCTGGGAGTTGTAAACATTCTGATATTGGTTCTCAATTAGCGGTTGAAACCGTCCTCAAGTTGTTGCGGGATTGGCTTAAATGGCTTAAACAGCAAAGAAAAGATTTATCACAACCAATTTCGCAAGCTGAGGCTCACCAAGTTTTTAGCCAAAATCTAGCAAAAGTACAAGAAAAGTTTAAGAAAGAAGCGGGGGAACGGGCTTGTTCCCCAAAAGATTTCTCTTGTACTTTGTTAGTTGTGGTTGCGACTCCGCAATGGCTGGCGGCGATGCAGATTGGCGATGGCTTTATTGTAATTCGACAACCTGACTCAGAATATCAATTACTTTTTCAGTCCCAGAAAGGAGAATACGCTAATCAAACCATTTTTGTCACCGCCAGTAATGCTTTAGAAAAAATGGAGTCCAAGGTGGTGCCTGGACAGCAACAGTTTATTTTTGCTTCAACTGATGGCTTGGAAAGGTTAGCCCTTGAAATTAGACAACAAGCAAAACCTCACCCGCCATTTTTTGATGACTTTAGAGACGCTATAAAAATTCGCTCGGAAGCTGAGGAAAAAATTTCAACTCAAGAGTGGTTAAATTCCGATAAGGTAAATAAGAAAACAGATGATGATAAGACGATTTTGCTAGGTTGGTATGATGCTGTAAAAGTTCCGGCTAAACCAGCAAATTCATTGGTTCAACCAGTTCAACCAGTTCAACCAAACCCCAGTTCTGTGACTTCAGAAACTCAACCATTAACTCAACCATTAGATTCAGAATATTTGCCGGAACCAGCAGCAGTTCATTCAGGCAAAGAGGAAGATTCCACCATAGAAGTGGGTGCAGTAGTAATTAATGTCTTGGCGGGGGTTTTTTGGAACTCAATTTACCACGATTTATGGATCGATATCAGCTTTAACAGTTTACCTTTAAGAAATCTGATTGGGCTAATTCTTGCCGGTGTTATGGCTGGACTGATTTTATGGGTTGATTGGCAGCTATATCAACAAAAAATAAAACAGTATTCCCAGGATAAATGGAAAACAAAGGGACATTTATTTCTTTATATGGCGATCGTTTATCTGGTTGGACTGGGGTTAGGAGGTTTATCTTATTATTTACTTTATACTGCTTTATCCTACTTATCCTATGGGCAAATGGAATGGTATTGGAAAATCCAATTACCTAACAAATAAAACATCCAGAAAATAGCAATGCCTAATTACTATGCCTAATTACTATGCCCAATTACTATGACAGCCAAGACAAACCTATCTCTCTAACTAAGGAAATCGCCAAAGGAGGTGAGGGGATAGTTTGGCAAACCGATCGCAGTGGATATTTAGCAAAAACCTACCACCAACAAGATCGAGAACAAATTGAAAAACTCAAGTTAATGGTTGCCAATCCGCCACAAAATCCGACGGCAAGTCAAAATCATATTTCTATTAGTTGGCCAACTGACTTAATTAAAGATAATCTAGGAAAGTCGCCTAATTGGGTAGGTTTTTTAATGCCAGAGATTAGGAATACTAAAGGAATTTTTTGTGTTTATCATCCCAAGAGTCGTGAAAAAAACGCGCCACAATATAATTGGTATTGTCTGCATATCATGGCTTTAAATATTGCAGCCATTGTCCGGGAAGTCCATGCAAAAAATTATGTGATTGGCGATCTGAATCCTAAAAATATTTTAGTCAACGATCGCAGCTTAGTTTGTTTAATTGATACGGATTCTTTTCAAGTAACTGACCCGACTACCAGGAAGGTTTATCGTTGTTCCGTAGGATTTCCTGGTTTTAGTCCTCCTGAGTTGATTGGAAAAAAGTTAATCAAAATCACCCAAAAACCAGAACATGACAGGTTTCGCTTGGCAGTAATGATTTACCATTTACTGTTTGGATACCACCCATTTATGGGAAAATGGACGGGGCCAGGAAACCCACCAGGACAAGATGAAGCGATTAGTAAAGGTTATTGGCTTTACGCTAAAAAAAGTCTCTTGAAGCAGAATTTGTTTCAACCTACTCCTAATACAATTCCTCTAAAGGTTCTACATCCAAAACTTGAACAGTGCTTTCTCAGATGCTTTAATGACGGTCATCAATCTCCAACTTCTCGCCCCTCTCCTGAAGATTGGGTTGATGCCCTGCAAGTGGCGATTAATGATTTAGTGGTTTGTAGTAAAAATCCGAATCATATCTATAGCAAGCATTCTGGCAGTTGTTATTGGTGCGATCGGGCTAAGACTTTAAGGGTTGATATTTTTCCTTCTGTGCCAAATCCTATTCCCCCCCAGAAGGTTTCTCTACTATCTCCCCAATCATCTCCCCAATCATCTCCAAAATCATCTACCCAGTCATCTCCCCAATCATCTTCCCTGCAAGCTCAAAATAACCTATTGAATCAACGGATCCAACAACTGCAATCTCAAAATAATCTATTAAATCAACAAATCCAAAACTTGCAAACCGAAAATAACTTGCTGAATCAAGAGATATCTCTGCTGAAGCAACAGTTATCATCTCAAAATAAACTACATTTTTTTCTCACCCAAGTACCTAGCTTTTTTCCAATTAACTTGGTAAGTTCACTGATAGCTAAACCTTTACAAATATGTCAAAGTTACCCAAAAATACTTACTAATAAATTTCAAATCCTTAACATAAAATTATCTTCTCAACAACAGTTAGTTAGACTTCAGCAATGGCTGGCAACCAATCCCAAGCTTAAGTTAGTCGCGATCGGCGTATTTGTTGCTATAGTCTTAGTTTGGCTATCTTCAATGTAAAAAACCGAGTTCAAGCAAGAAACCGGGTTCTCTCTTGTTTTGGTTGGGTGACAAAGATGGTCTAAAGAAACCCGGTTTCTGAGGCTGGGGCAAAGGAGCGATCGCCTACAATAAATATATTCGTAGGGGCGAAGCATTCCGGCAGTAAATATCGGGATAAAACCAATAACCTATATACCGGAATGCTTCGCCCTGGCAAATATGAAATGCTCTCAACTCGTAGGCGATCGCATTGTCGTTGCCAGCAAGCAAGAAACCGGGTTCTCTCTTGTTTTGGTTGAGTGACAAAGATGGTCTAAATAAACCCGGTTTCTGGGGTTCACGAGTTGTCAGCAAGCAAGAAACCGGGTTCTCTCTTGTTTTGGTGGGGTGGCAAAGATAGTTTAAAGAAACCCGGTTTATCACCTAAATGTTATTGAATAAATGGCAAGAAATACATGGCGGTAAATTTTAACTGGGATTTTGAGTTAACCGAGGAAAATCTGGCGGCAGAAATTGCCAAAGCTAAGGAAGCCGGGAAAAAAGCCAATGCTACGGAACCCCGTGCGGAGTCTGCTGGCTATGATGAGGCAAATGATTTAATCGTAATTCGCCTAAAAAATGGCGCAATTTTCAGTTTTCCTCCCCAACTGGCACAGGGTTTAGTAAATGCAACCCCTGAGCAGCTAAATGATATTTGGATATCCGCTTCTGGGAGTAGTATTCACTGGGAAAGTTTAGATGTTGATTTTGGTATTACTGAATTATTAGCCGGTATTTTTGGTACAAAAGCTTGGATGAGTGAGTTAGGGAGAAAGGGGGGTGAAAAAACTTCGTCTGCTAAAGCAAAAGCGGCGCGAGAAAATGGTAAAAAAGGGGGCAGACCTAAAAAGAATGCTCCTCTGAAAAGTTAAAAACGTTTTTTTCGTTGCCAGCCAAAAAGAAACCGGGTTTCTATGAGCACCTTGGTTGGGTGGCAAAGATAGTCTAAAGAAACCCGGTTTCTGGGGTTCACGAGTTGCCAGCAAACAAGAAACCGGGTTTCTATTATAGTTTTGGTGGGGTGACAAAGATGGTCTAAAGAAACCCGGTTTCTGGGGCTGGGGCAAAGGGGCGATCGCATTGTCGTTGCCAGCCAAGAAGAAACCGGGTTTCTATGAGCACTTCGGTTGAGTGACAAAGATGGTCTAAAGAAACCCGGTTTCTGGGCCAGCGATCGCGTACTTGATAACCAAAAACATCAATCCCCACACATCCACGTCACCTATCAAGATGATCAAGCTGTAATTGCAGTCAATGGGCAACAAATCTTCAAAATCAACCCCCTCCAGTAATCAGGAGTAATTATATGTCTCCCAAAGTTATTCAAGTAGAACCCTTGGAATCTTATCAACTTCGCCTCACTTTTAGCAATGGCGAAATTCGTCGTTTTGATGTGACTCCTTATCTTAACAAAGGCATATTCACCGAACTTCAAAACATTGAATATTTTCAACAAGTCAAACTTAGCTTTGGCAGCATTCAATGGCCTCACGAACAAGATTTTAGTGCGGATACCCTCTATCTCACCAGTCAGCCGGAAGAAAAAACTGTAGAGCCGATATTTTCTCACTCAGCCCGATAATAATTTGCACTCACCCAAATCGTTACAGCCGAAAAGAAACCGGGTTCACGAGTTGCCAGCAAGCAAGAAACCGGGTTTCTATGAGCATTTTGGTTGGGTGACAAAGATGGTCTAAAGAAACCCGGTTTCTGGGGATTATATCCGTAGGGGCGAAGCATTCCGGCAGTAAATATCGGGATAAAACCAATAACTTATATACCGGAATGCTTCGCCCTGACAAATTTGCCGCCAGCAAGAAACCGGGTTTCTATGAGCACTTTGCTTGGGTGACAAAGATGGTCTAAAGAAACCCGGTTTCTGGGGATTATATCCGTAGGGGCGAAGCATTCCGGCAGTAAATATCGGGTTACAACCAATAACTTATATACCGGAATGCTTCGCCCTTATAAATTTGTAAGCTTGCCAAGAAACCGGGTTTCTATGAGCACTTCGGTTGGGTGGCAAAGATGGTCTAAAGAAACCCGGTTTCTATTGTCTTAGGTTTTAGGGTTTATCTGATACCAATGATGCACCGCTAACCAGGTGACGGAAAGTAACCCCGCAAGACTAAGAGTGATGCCACTGTATGTAACAATTAAGCCCCAAATTGGCAAAACTCCCCCGGCGATCGTCGCCACAATTGCCGCTAATTTGGCAGATTTATTTTTACCTAAACCCCAGACTAATGCTAACATTACCAGTGAAATCATACTCCAAGCCAACTTAACATCTATTGAGCGACTCAAATAGGTCAAAGTTAGTAAGCAGGCAAAGAATAGTCCCCCAGCGATCGCCACATCCCGTAAACTCAGATTAACCGAGAAATACAACAGCAGAATCCACCACAAGAATACTGCTGGCGCTAATAATAATAAGCGGGGTAAAATGCCGGTATTTTTGACGCTATCTGTGGCAGTAAATACCCCAAACGGATTTCTTACGGATACATTATCTTCAAATACCCAAGTAAAGCGCGTCCCATTGCGTTCGTTTTTAGTTTCCGTGGGAATAATGCCACTAGCAAAGTCAGCTTTAGAGAAATTCGCCAATGCCGTTAACTGAAATTTCGCCAAAGACTCTCCCCGCGAATCATACACCCACCGTGGCCCTCCTTGGGCTTTATATACTACCTGAAATGTGGCAGATTCACCCGCACCTAACCGAAAAGGAAAGCCATAGTCTCCGGGGTTAATTTGGGGTAATAGCTGCCCATCTTTTTCTACTTTAAAGTTTTGCAATAAAGTGTAACCGTAGGGAGGGTTAAATTCAAAGAAAAAATCTTGCGCTTGTTTGAGTTGGTTAACAACTTGATATTCTGCTTTGAAATCTACGATATAAATGGCGCTATCTTTCTGCACGTCAGTGCTTTGGTTGATGGTGACATCAATGTTTGAGGAAGCGATCGCCATATATCGGTTAACAATTTGTTCCGACTCCACTTTTACCTGTTTGCCATCCACCCAGTTATAGTAAATATATGGTTCAACCACGGTGTAGCGAATTCTTGGAGTAGGTTGTTCTAGGCGATCGCCTGATACCGTAGCCGCTACCTGTTGAACTCGTTGCTGTTCCCAATGATGATAACGATTTGCCAAAGTGGAACAGAGAAAAAATCCCCCCGTAACCAAAATCAAAACCAGTACCAAATGAGGAAATTTATCTAATATTCGGAAATAATTTTCCACCCACTGTTGCAGAGAAAGGGTCGGTTCTTCCGGCGCTTCGTGCAGCGATCCGCTCTCGCGGAATCGCCGTTTTATGGAAAAATTAATCACAGCAATGACCAACCCCAAAAATGCCATAAAAATGGCTAAATTTAAGGAAATTTTCATAATTTGTGACCCAAATTCCAGCAACTCATTCGGATGGGTCAAATCTGGCAAATTAGGAATCCCTTGAAATTGTGGATACATAATCAGACGCCTCGCAGTTCTTTAATCATGGCGATGACTGATATATTCTAGACTTTTGGCAAATTTTCGGGAGAGCGGGGGAGCAGAGGAGCGGGGGAGCAGAGGAGCGGGGGAGCAGAGGAGCAGAGGAGCAGAGGAGCAGAGGAGCAGAGGAGCAGAGGAGAACAAACAACAACCAACCAACAACAACCAACAAACAACAAACAACAACCAACAAACAACAAACAACAAACAACAACCAACAAACAACAACCAACAAACAACAAACAACAAACAACAACCAACAAACAACAAACAACAAACAACCAACAACCAACAAAAAATATGCAGAAAAACCTGAAAAAAATCATCACTGAAATGCCCAAAGCAGAACTACATCTGCACCTAGAAGCAACCCCCCACTGGTCAAGTATTCGCCAAGCATTTGCTCGACATTACGGCGAAACATTGCCAGAAATTTCTCCGTTGTATCATCCAGAATTTAGATTTAATAATTTTCAAGAATTCCTCAATGGCTTTACCAGTTATATTCACCCGTGGTTACGCACCCCTAATGGCTATGCAGAATTAATCGATGCAGCCATTGACTCTTTAATTCAACAAAATATTCGCTATGTGGAACTAAATTTTAGTATTTTAAGTGTTCGGCGAGTTAATCATAACCTTGAAGAGGTTTTATCTTTATTAGAAAAAGCAATTAATCGAGCAAATCAACAAGGTTGTATAATTAAATTAATTGCGGGTATTAGTCGCAATCAAAACCCTGAAATAGCCGGTAAAATTGTCAAAGAATTACTTAATTATTCTATAATTTCTGGGTTCGATCTTCATGGGTTTGAAACCCCAGAAACTCGTGCTGATTTATTCCGAGAGGCGTTTGAACCAGCCCAAGCAGCAGGCAAAAAAATCAAAGCCCATGCCGGAGAAATGGATAGACCTGCAAGTATTCGGGCGGCGGTAGCAGGATTAGGAGTGACTCAAATTGGTCACGGCACTTCGGCTATGGAAGATGCGGAGTTAACTCAGTTATTAATTGAGCGAAATATTGTGTTAGAAATGTGTCCGAGTTCTAACGAAAAGTTAGGCAATATTCAGCGGTATGATGACCATCCGATTTTAGCTTTAGATGCCGCTGGGGTTAAGGTTACGGTGAACTCGGACGATCCGAGTTTATTTGGAGTTCATCTCACCGATGAAATGATGCGATTAGTGGCAGAAAGAGGCGTGGCGATCGCAGATTTAGTGCGTTGGACTCGTAACGCTTTTAATTGTGCGATCGTCGATGCTGACTCGCGGATTGAATTGCATCGTCAATTAGATGTCTGGGAGCATATTTGCCAAGAATAAATGTGCCAAGAATAAGCCGATCGCCTCCTTAGCGATCGACCGGACTATTGGCCGCATTAATCACCTGATTAAGTAAAGTTTGCGGGTTATCATTGGGTTCTAAGGTAATGAGTAAATTATTACAATTTCCTCCAGCATTTGGCGACAAGCAAACTACGGACATCCCGTTAATCTTGCCAGTGGTGACATTACTTAAAATTCCTTGATTTTTATAATCTTGGAATCTTTGAGTCACTTCGGTACAACGTTTTTCAGGAGTCCAACCATCTTGACTAAAATAAGTCGATTTCCACAGGATTAAGGGTTTATTACCTTCGGCAGTTTGGGCGATGGTCGCGGGAACTCCGCCTTCTGTGCCACAAATATATGTGGTGGTTGGGGCAGACAAAACGGTCATCGCTTGTTGAATTGCCGCATCACTCGGCCCATTATTATTTGCCGCTTCCTCCTGAGAACCACAGGCAGTTAAACTCAGTTGGACAGCGACAATTACGAGGGAGGTTTTGAGCAGTTTATTATTCATTTTTATTACCTAGTTTAGCAATAAAAAACTACTGGCTGTAGTCGGGTAAATTGGCGCATTCTAGGATGAATTTATTAACAGTGATTTAACTTTTTTCAGAGATTTAGCAAATTCGGGGAAGCTGTTCGCCACTGAGCATATCCAGAATCCGTTGAGCACCAATTCTACTTTTCAGTTTCACCAAAGAATTTGCCGCTAAACTAACAGAACCAATTTGACTGGCATTGGTTCCCAAGGGGTGCGATCGCATAATTTCCAAAGCTTTCTGGGCATCCGCAGGGGCGACAAAAGCCACAAATCGTCCTTCATTGGCCACATAAAGGGGGTCAAATCCTAACAATTCACAAGCCCCTTGCACATCTTCCCGCACCGGAATCGCCAATTCATCAATACAAATCTCAAAACCTGCCGCCTCAGCAATTTCATTTAAAGTGCTGGCTAAACCGCCGCGAGTCAAATCTCGCAAACAATGAATTTCAACGCCCGCTTGTAAAAGTTGACCAACTAAATCCGCAACCGGGGCAGAATCACTTTCGATCTCGGTTTCAAAGTCCAATCCTTCCCGCAGGGCCATAATCGCGATGCCATGCCGTCCCAGGTCGCCATTCACTAATAAAATATCCCCTGGTTGCACGGAACCGGGCGCGATCGCCAGGGAATGTTCAACAACTCCCACCCCTGCGGTATTGATAAAAATTCCGTCCCCTTTACCTTTGTCCACCACTTTGGTATCGCCAGTAACAATCTTCACCCCAGCATTTTCGGCGGCTTGCTGCATCGATTGGACAATTCGCCAGAGGGTTTCCATAGGCAGTCCTTCTTCCAAAATCAACCCAACGGTTAAATAAAGCGGACGGGCTCCAGCCATCGCCAAATCATTCACAGTGCCGTGAATGGCTAATGAACCAATATCGCCTCCGGGAAAAAATAGCGGACGCACCACATAGGAGTCAGTGGTCATGGCTATTTTCTGGGTGGGCAAAGTCAACACAGTGGCGTCATGGGGAATGTGGCTATCATCCCCAAAAGTGGCGATAAACATCTTTTCAATTAATTGATGCATCAGCTTACCACCGCCCCCGTGGGCTAAGAGGATATGAGGATATTGCTGAATCGGAATCGGACAGGTGCGGGTGTACTCTGGCATATCTATATATCTGTATCTATATCAATAGATTTATGTATCTTGGCATTGTATTGGCATTTGATTAGCAATACTCAGTCCCCGATTTTAACCCTTGGATTGTAATTATTCACCATTGCGTCAGTGAGCGATCGCATCTTTCTACATTAGACAAGAGTGCAAAAATCCGGATTGATCCCCCCAACCCCCCTTTTTAAGGGGGGCTTCTTAGAATTTTGCATTCTTGTCTATTATCGTTTCACATCACTGACCCATTCATCGCATCTTTAGAAGCGGCTTTTGTCTAGCTTTCTTGATATTTAAAGTCTATTTACGCGAAAGTTACTCAAAAAGGCGATCGCATCTTTCCCATTAGGACAAAAAACTTACCCCACTTCTAGGGGATCGAGTCCAGGTGCGATTCCCTACGGGACGCTGCGCGAACGCACTTCCGGGCAATTGTTAAAAAAAATCAACGAGTTAAAGTTAAAAACACAATTAGACTTAGAATTGTATTGAGTACAACATCTCTCTTTGCACAGAGATTTTGACCTGATGCAACTCGTCGAGCGGAAAATCTGAATTTAATAACTTCAAAACCTTTGCTGTTAACGGTTCCCAGTTTTCCCACCCCAGCTTCCACCAGGGATATGGCTTAGAATTGACAGCGATCGTTAGGTCAAGCTCAAGCGTCAAAAACTTTAAATCTAATACTCGCGATTCCCTCTCGTGAGTTTCGCGATCGTTTAATGGAGAAGGAAAATAATGATGATTCCATCGGTTCGATACTCCATCGATGTGATTAAGGAAGAAGTCCGCGATCTGGTTAACAAAAAATTAATCAGCCGCCGGCAGTCAATTTACAATATTTGTCAATATATCCCGGTGCGAGAATGGCACGATGTAGAGAGAGAGTTAGAACATCACGGATTTTTACTCAGAGATAAAATTATTGACCTCATGGGTCGAGAAGACTGGAACGAAGACTAACTCAAGCTGATTGTGAATTAGTCACAACCATGAAGGAGTATGGGGCAGGAAAATTCTTCTCAGGAAAACATCGCCCCCTGCTTCACCAATTTTCACCAATTAAATATACCGATCGCGTCACCTCCAATTCGGCTATTTTTATTTAAAATTATTTCCATCAATCCGATCGTCTGAATCCCCAAAAAATTAGCAAACATAAAATTAATCGAAAAATTTTGAGATATTCGACGACACAATGGTATAATCGGATTGTCACCGTACTTGAAGCGATCGCGAAGCTCACGAGAGGGAATCGCAACCAATTTAGTCTAACTTAGTCATAGTTGGTTGTTGGTTGTTGGTTGTTGGTTGTTGGGTAGGGATTATGCATGTTGTTGGTTGATGAAATTGAGAACAATGAACAAAGAACAAAGAACAACGAACAAATACCATATTTTAAAATCAATCGAATTTGGTGTCTAGAGCAATCAATGGAACTCACCACTTAAATTAGACTTAAATTAGGTGGATCGTTGGCCATCAAATAGCGAGGTTAAATCCAATTAGCAAATTCTGGTCTCTGGTCGGGGAAATTACCCTTAGTTGCTCCCTTAGCAATTGTCGGAATCATTTATCCTCCCTAGAACGAGGATGTAAATCTTTAAGTAGTAAGTCCTTTGGGCATAAACGGTCGCTAATTATTAGAAAATTGCCGCGATAAAATAGTGAGAAAATAGTGAGAAAATAGTGAGAAAATTATGTGTTTAGCAGTGCCAGGGAAAATTGTCAGTATTGCGGGTGACGAGCCGCTGATGCGTTCGGGGAAATTAAGCTTTGGTGGAGTGTTAAAGCAGGTTAGTCTAGCTTATGTTCCCGAAGCCAAAGTCGGTGATTATGCCATTGTCCATGTAGGGTTCGCCATTAGTCTAATCGATCCAGATGAGGCGGAACAAACTTTAGCGGATTTAAGACAACTAGCCAGTTAAAAATATCCGCGATCGGCTTCTCCGCTTCGCCGCCGATCGACAGACAGCTAATAGCAGTCAGCTATTAGCTGTCAACAGTCAAGAATTCCGCCTCTCCAACCTGTGGATTAGTCAAAAGTCAAAAGTCAACAGTCAACAGTCAGCAGTCTGTAGGGGCTTGAGTCAGCATTAATTATTCATTATTCACGATTCATTATTCGGTCAAAAGCCGATCGGTGAAGGCTGAACCCCGATCGGCTAATAGCTAATACCGGGCTGCGAATTTAGGTTAAATTAAGATTAACTAAAATTAAGAAATATTAACATAAATTAAGCAATACCTTTATATATGACAAGGTTGAGTCGCGTCAAATCTACCTACAAGCGATACCGCGCCAATATTGGGTAATTATTGTCATATTTGTTCACAAAAACATCTCTTAGTTGAAGAATCCTTAGAAAACATTAAATTTCTCGTGAAATCACCAAGTCGGCTATAGAATACTAAGAGTCAGAACTATGGAGTGGGAGTCGTCCATAAAAATATCGCTAACGCCCTTAAAAAATTTAGAAGTTGCCTGATTCAATTCCAAGATTTTTTTATTAACATTTATAAACAACATTTTGGTTGTTTAAATGTGTAAATCAAGGGTTCTTGGTAAAAAAATATCGCCGATAAAGCTGGTGAACCAGAATCAGGGAAATAAACCGGGAATATGTAACATTTACAGTCCCACCACAATAGGTAATTTTTCACAAGATAGATGATTGGGGCAAATTTATAAAATACACCCAAAACACCGAAAAAAACGCCCCAAAATTCAACAGATCAACCGAACAATTCTGAGAGACTTACAATCAAGTTGAAATAAGTATGACTACACGAACTTATGCAACCCTCGACGGTAACGAGGCAGTCGCCCGCGTTGCCTACAAACTCAATGAAGTGATTGCCATCTATCCCATTACCCCCTCCTCACCAATGGGGGAATGGGCCGATGACTGGATGTCACAAGCTCGTCCAAATCTATGGGGCACCATCCCCACGGTGATGGAAATGCAATCGGAAGGTGGCGCTGCCGGTGCCGTTCACGGTGCTTTGCAAGGCGGGGCGATGACCACCACCTTCACCGCATCTCAGGGATTATTATTAATGATCCCCAACTTGTACAAGATTGCTGGGGAACTGACCAGCGCGGTGATCCATGTGGCGGCGCGATCGCTCGCTGCCCAAGGGCTGTCCATTTTCGGCGATCACAGCGACGTGATGGCAGTTAGAGGGACTGGGGTAGCCCTGCTGAGTTCAGGTTCCGTACAAGAAGCCCAGGACTTGGCTTTAATTGCCCAAGCCGCAACTTTAGAATCGCGGGTGCCTTTTATTCACTTCTTTGAAGGCTTCCGCATTTCCCATGAAATCCAAAAAGTAGAACTGCTAGAAGAAAGCGTTCTGCGGGCAATGATTGATGATGATTTGGTACTAGCTCACCGGGCACGGGGCATGACCCCAGACCGTCCCGTGTTGCGCGGCACCGCCCAAAACCCGGATATCTATTTCCAAGCCCGTGAAACGGTGAACCCGTTCTATGATGCTTGTCCCGATATTGTCCAAAAGGCAATGGACAAGTTTGCGGAACTCACCGGGCGTCAATATAAGATTTATCAGTATGAAGGCGCACCGGATGCCGATCGCGTGATTGTGGTGATGGGTTGCGGTGGGGAAACCACTCACGAATTGGTGGATTATTTGACCGCTAAAGGCGAAAAAGTTGGCGTGCTGAAAGTGCGTTTGTATCGCCCGTTAGACGCCAAACGGTTAGTAGCTGCGCTGCCCAAAACCGTCAAGAAAATTGCCGTGCTCGATCGCACCAAAGAACCGGGCGCTGGTGGAGAACCTCTCTATTTAGATGTAGTGACTGCCCTGAGTGAAGAATGGTCTGGCCCAATGCCCAAAGTGGTTGGCGGTCGCTATGGTCTATCTTCTAAAGAATTTAACGCGGCAATGGCCAAAGGGGTGTTTGATAATTTGGCCGAAGATAAGCCGAAGAATCATTTCACCATTGGCATTAACGACGACCTGAGCCATACTTCCATTGCTTATGACCCGAAATTCTCCGTAGAACCGGATAACGTGGTCAAGGCTATGTTCTACGGTTTGGGGGCTGATGGCACCGTTGGGGCGAACAAAAACTCGATTAAAATTATTGGGGAAGAAACCGATAATTACGCTCAAGGTTATTTCGTCTATGACTCCAAGAAATCTGGGGCAATGACGGTTTCTCACTTGCGCTTTGGCCCGAATCCCATTCGCTCTATTTACCTGATTGAACAAGCGAATTTTATCGGCTGTCACCAGTGGATTTTCCTGGAAAAATTCGATGTCTTACGCTCCGCTGGTCAAGGAGCAACCTTCCTGCTGAACAGTCCTTTTGGCCCCGATGAAGTTTGGAATCAATTGCCGATTGAAGTCCAAGAAGACATTGTTCGCAAGAACCTGAAATTGTATGTGATTAATGCCAACAAGGTCGCCCGTGAAAATGGCATGGGTTCGCGCATTAATACAATTATGCAGGTGTGCTTCTTTGCCCTGTCCAATGTGTTGCCACGGGAAGAGGCGATCGGGCAAATTAAGAAGGCGATTAAAAAGACCTACGGCAAGAAAGGGGAAGAAATCGTCCGAGTCAACCTGCAAGCGGTTGACAACACCCTGGAGAACCTATTTGAAGTCAATATCGGTGATGTCACCAGCACCATCAAACGTCCCCCGGCAGTTTCTCCTCTAGCCCCAGAATTCGTCCGCGAAGTCGAAGCCAAGATGCTGATCAAAGAAGGGGAAGACCTGCCCGTGAGTGCTTTGCCTTGCGACGGCACCTATCCCACCGGCACCTCTAAATGGGAAAAACGCAACGTTGCCCAAGAGATTCCTGTATGGGATCCAGATGTGTGCGTCCAATGCGGCAAGTGCATCATGGTCTGTCCCCACGCGGTGATTCGCGGCAAAGCTTACGATGAAAGCCAGTTAGCTAATGCCCCGGCCACCTTTAAGTTCACGGATACTAAAGATAAAGACTTTGCCGGAACCAAGTTCACCATCCAAGTAGCCCCAGAAGATTGCACGGGATGCGGTATTTGTGTGGATGTTTGCCCTGCTAAGAATAAGGCGCAACCTTCCCGCAAGGCGATTAATATGGCAGAACAGTTGCCCCTACGTCAACCAGAGGCGGAAAACTGGGAGTTCTTCTTGAATTTGCCCAATCCCGATCGCCAAAAACTACATATCGATCGCATTCGCCAACAACAATGGCAAGAACCCTTATTTGAGTTCTCTGGTGCTTGTGCCGGTTGCGGGGAAACACCTTATGTGAAATTAATTTCCCAATTGTTTGGCGATCGCATGATTGTCGCCAACGCCACTGGCTGCTCCTCGATTTACGGCGGCAACCTCCCCACCACCCCCTGGGCGCAAAACGCAGACGGACGCGGCCCAACCTGGTCCAATAGCTTATTTGAAGATAACGCCGAATTTGGCCTGGGCTTCCGCCTCACCGTCAACAAATTTGCCCAATTTGCCGGGGAATTATTAGTCAAACTCGGCGGTGAAGTGGGAGATAATCTCGTCCGGGATATCCTCAGCAACACCCAAAAATCTGAAGCGGACATCTGGGAACAACGGGAACGAGTTGTTGCCCTGAAACAAAAACTGCAAGAACTTAACTCTCCTGATGCCAAACAGCTTCTCAGTTTAGCGGATTATCTAGTCAAGAAATCCGTCTGGATTCTCGGTGGTGACGGCTGGGCTTATGATATTGGCTACGGTGGTTTAGACCATGTACTCGCCAGCGGCCATAACGTCAATGTCCTGGTCCTGGATACGGAAGTTTATTCCAATACCGGCGGACAATCTTCTAAAGCCACTCCTCGCGGTGCCGTCGCCAAGTTTGCCGCTGGTGGCAAACCCGGTCCCAAGAAAGACCTGGGCATGATGATGATGACCTACGGCAATATCTATGTGGCATCGGTGGCTATGGGCGCACGGGATGAACATACCCTGAAAGCATTCATCGAAGCGGAAGCTTATGATGGCCCGTCGATTATTATTGCCTACAGCCATTGCATCGCTCACGGCATTAACATGACCACCGCTATGAGTCACCAGAAGGAAATCGTGGAAAGCGGACGCTGGTTGCTGTATCGCTATAATCCAGCCCTGAAAGAACAAGGACTCAACCCGCTGCAATTGGATAGCCGTTCGCCCAAGAAGAAAGTGGCAGATTCTTTGGCTCAAGAAAACCGCTTCAAGATGCTGACTAAGAGCAAGCCCGAAGCCGCCAAAGTCCTGCAAAAACAAGCCCAACAAGACGTGGACGATCGCTGGAAAGTTTATGAATATCTAGCATCCCGGTCTTTGGAAAACGGTAACGGACATCAGTAGTGGTTGTTAAGTGATGTTGTTTGTTGTTTGTTGTTGGTTATTTGTTGTTTGTTGTTTGTTGTTTGTTATTTGATGACACCAATAACGAAGAACGAAGAACGAATAACGAAGAACGAATAACGAAGAACGAATAACGAAGAGTTCAGAAACCGGGTTTTTATCCCACATCTTGCTTAACCAACAAAACGTATCGAAAAAACCCGGTTTCTTTTCCAATAACCCAAAAACTATGACCAACATCAAAGATTTCCGACTCAACCTCAGTCAGTTACGCTTTTTTGGCCAAAATTTGCACCGTCCCGAAAGCATTATCGCGACCAAGGACGGCACTCTCTGGGTGTCAGATCGGCAAGCGGCTGTCACTCGCATTGACGCAGATGGCACCCAAACCGCGATCGGTCTTATGGGTGCTGAACCCAATGGTCTAGCAATGGATCGACAGGGCAATCTTTATGTGGCGAATTTCGGCGATGGGAAGTTTTACAAGCTATATGCCGATGGCACCGAGGAGGTACTCCTGAGTGAGTTTGAGGGCCAACCCCTGGGAGTACCGAATTTCGTGTTTATTGACCGGCGCGATCGCCTCTGGTTATCGGTTTCTACCCGTACTTGTCCAGGCTTTGAGGCAGTGGTTAGTCCTCGTCCTGACGGCTATATTTTGCTAATGGATGAAAACGGAGTCCATAAGGTTGCCGACGGCATCTATTTTACGAATGAAGTTCGCCTGGATGCCAATGAAGAATATCTCTATGTGGCAGAAACCATGAAAGCCCGAATCCTGCGTTTTCCCGTTAACCCTGATGGCAGTTTGGGCGATCGCGAAGTCTTTGGGCCAGATCCGTTAGACCCAGGTGCTTGGGTTGATGGTTTTGCCTTTGATATCGAAGGCAATCTCTGGATCACAACTCCTCTAAGCAATGGGTTAGGAATTCTCACTCCTGATGGGGATTATCACGTTGTTTTTGAAGACGTAAAACCGGAAGCCTTAAACAATGCTGTCACCAACCTAGAAGCCAATCAATTAAAGCCAGAAGATATCTTTGCTTGTACCGGAGAAACATTGCAATTTACCACCAGCGTAACCTTTGCCGGGGCGGACTTAAAAACGGTATATATTGGCTCGCTAATTATGCCCCATTTAATTACTTTTGAGTCGCCAATTCCCGGTTTACCCATGCGTCATTGGCATTAAGTAATGTTGTTTGTTGTTTGTTGTTTGTTGTTTGTTATTTGATGACACCAATAACGAAGAACGAACAACGAAGGGTTCAGAAACCGGGTTTTTATCCCACATCTTGCTTAACCAACAAAACGTATCGAAAAAAACCCGGTTTCTTTTCAAACATTAGAAGGAAAACAGAAAATGGATTTAACTACGACTTATTTAGGTTTAAATTTGCGATCGCCCCTTGTTCCCTCAGCCGCCCAACCTTTGACTGAGGAAATTGATAATGTCAAACGGCTAGAAGATGCGGGGGCAGCGGCAGTAGTTTTGCATAGTATTTTTGCGGAACAACTGCGGATTGAACAATTTGAACTGCATCATCACACCACTTATGGCACGGAAAGTTTTGCCGAAGCGCTGAGTTATTTTCCCGAACCTGATGAATATAAAGTCGGGCCAGAAACCTATCTAGAACATATTCAAAAAGCCAAAGAAACGGTGGATATTCCCATCATTGCTTCCCTGAATGGGGCTTCGATCGGTCAATGGGTTGACTTTTCCAAACAAATTCAAGAAGCCGGTGCCGATGCGTTAGAATTAAATATCTACAGTATCCCCACGGATCTGCACAAAACTGGGTCACAGGTTGAAGAAGAATATATCGAAATCGTGGAAGCAGTCCGCGCTGATGTCACCATTCCGCTGACCATTAAACTGAGCCCTTATTTTAGCAATATGGCAAATATGGCCTCTCGGTTGACGAAAGCAGGGGCGAATGGTTTGGTGTTATTCAACCGCTTTATGCAGGAAGATATTAATCCGGAAGAACTAGAAGTTTGGCCGCATTTAGTATTAAGTAATGTCCAAGAATCTCTCTTGCCAATGCGTTGGATTGCCCTATTATATGGTCGCATTCATGCAGATATGGCGGCTACCAGTGGGATTCAAAAAGGCCATGATGTGGTGAAACTTTTAATGGCTGGAGCACAAGTGACTCATGTTTGTTCCCCCTTACTCCGTCATGGGATTTCTCACTTGGCAGAAATTGAGCGGGAACTGGTGCATTGGATGGAAGAACATGAATATGAATCCGTGCAGCAAATGATTGGCACTATGTCACAAGTTAATGTGGCTGATGAAACGACTTACGAACGAGCTCAATATATGAAGGTGGTTCAAAGTTTTAATCCCGATCGCGTCCTGATTTAGGATAGCCCAGAAACCGGGTTTCTTGACAATACCTTTGCCACCAAGCAAGAAAACCGGTTTCTAACCCGGTTTCTTGCTTGGTGGCAAAAAACCAAAAGTATATAATCCGTTTAATGAATTGTAATATGGAATCAAGGAGAACTGCCAGGGCGATGAAACTATCGAATTGATTGGTATATGTTACTATGCAAACAGTGCTATTTTGTCACTATGATTGTCTCCTTCAAAGACATTGCCACCCAAGACATATTTAACGGTGAAAACACCAAAGCTGCGCGAAAGATTTGCCCAGAAACCCTGTGGAAAGTCGCCCAGCGCAAATTAGATCGACTTGATTCCGCTACCACTCTCGACGATCTACGAGTACCGCCCGGTAATCGGCTCGAATCTCTATCCGGGAACCGCAATGGTCAATACAGTATCCGCATTAACGATCGATATCGTATTTGCTTTATCTGGGGCGATCGCGGTGCTGAGAACGTTGAAATTGTCGATTATCACTAAATATCATTAATATACTACTAAAATATACTACTAACAGAGTCAGTTTTATGATTCGCATTCCCACTCATCGCCCACCCACTCACCCTGGGGAGATGATATTAGAAGAGTTTTTGCTTCCGATGGGTCTGACACCGGAAGAATTAGCCGATGCTATTCATCTATCATATCAGCACGTTAACGAAATTATTAACCAACGGCAAGAAATTACTCCGAGTACGGCTCTGCGGCTGGCTAAATTCTTTGGTATTTCCCCGGATTTCTGGATGAATCTGCAACTGCGTTGGGATTTATATCAGGCAGAGCAGAAAGACCAAGATATCCTGAAGACAATTCGCCCGTATCTGTCAACATCTGCCTAAAAATAGGGACGATCGCCTCTATCCTCAGAAACCGGGTTTCTTGCTTGCTGGCAACTCAAAAATGCGCGATCGCCCACGAGTTGCTAGGGCGAAGCATGACCGTATATAAGTTATTGGTTGTAACCCGATATTTACTGCGGTCATACTTCGCCCCTACGAATATATTTACTTATTTGCGATCGCCTCGGATGAAATCGGTTTTATGGGTAAATCCTAAGCTTATGAAAAGCGGAGTTGCGATCGAGCATTCAGATCGCCCCTTTCTTTAAATTTCTTTAATGGCGGTACAAAAAAACCCGATTTCTGGCAGAAACCGGGCCGGTGAATTTCTGTGAACGTTTTCACAATTTAATTATTATCAAACGTATCTTTCAAAACCGTTCGCGCTGCCAGATGATTGCGAGTCGAAGTGAGAATTTCTGCTTCTCTGGTGAGGCGATCGCGTGTACCGATCATTTCCAACAAGTCCTGCTGTTCTTGGGGGACGCCATAGAGGTTACTAGCCACCCAATAAGACAGTTCTGTGGGCAAACTGGGAATATCGTCGGGAATTTCGATTTTTTGATCCATCAACTTAGCCGATAACCGCACCACATCGGCTAACAATTCCTCAACGTTGGCCGCTAAGGGTCGTAAATCTTCGTTGGTGGGTCGATCGGAAATCCATTCTACTAAACCGACCAGATAGGGTTTTTCGCGGACGTATTCCAAAACCCGGAATCTTTGTTGTCCCAGGGTCAGCATTTTCATGCGGTCATCAGGTAGGCGTTGATACTGAAGAATCTCCGCACAGCAACCAACCGTCGCCGGTTGGCGTCTTACGGGATCCCACATCACGACCCCAAACCGGCGATCGCTCTCCAGAATCGTGTTCATCATGATTCGGTAGCGGAATTCAAAAATATGTAGAGGCAGAGGCCGACCTGGGAATAGGACTACTTCCGGCAAAGGAAACAGAGGGAGTTCCCGAACAGCAATATAGGAGGGTGGCATTTTTCCTGAAGTCTGTGCTTTAACTGAGCTTCTTTACTTACTTTAACTTACTTGGTCGGAGTTTGCAGATTTTTTCTGTTATTTGTTATTTGTTATTGGTTAAGGGAACGGGCAACGGGCAACGGGGAACGGGGAAAAATAATGGACAACCATCAACCATCAACCATCAACCATCAACCATCAACCATCAACCATCAACCATCAACCATCAACCATCAACCATCAACTATCAACTATTACTGCTTAGTCAGCCCCCCATCAATGATTTTTTGACTTTTAAAGTGTTTATTTGTAGGCTATTTATAAACTTTTATGAATTAATCATAGAAAATACAACATATTTATACATATAAGTTAATATCAAAAACCATTGACATAATTGACATTGAAAGCGTAAGGTGAGAGGAAAGGCTTTTCTTGGTCTACGGAGAACCAAGAATCAGGGAACTTCGGATCGAGCAACAAGGAACTTCGGAAGAAAAAAGAGCCGATCGCTTTGATTTGCCTGACACGGTAAAGAATTGCTATCAACAGAAAATCTACCCGTAGGTAGGGTGGGCAAAATTTTGCCTACCCTACCAATAGAATCATTGCGTAAGTTCCGAGCGAATCAAACAGCCACTAACTGAAAAAAACAAATATGACAATTACCGATAACTTTATTAAAAGTTACAGCGATCGCACCTACAAGCACACAACAATGGTGCGGCATAAAGGCACAGTCGTTGCCTTAGCAATGGATGACCAACGGCGGATTTACTACTCCGTCCTGGGGTTAGACAATACGGAGAAAGGGAAAAGTCCTCTTGATGTTCACTATTGGCTAGAAAATCCGAAACCCTTAAATTTCTGCCATGAAATTGTGCAGGTGGGTTATGGCATTGTCGATCCCACCGCCATGCCAATTGTCAAAAAAGGCAGTCGCGCTGAAGCGGAACCCGGCACTCTGCGACCGGAAGAAATCGATCCGTTTTTATCTACTACCGCTCGTTTCACCGCCGATGCCCCATTTCAAGCGCTTTCTGATGGTAAATATATCTATATTTTCCGTCAGTCTATTGACAGCAACCATCCGGATATGGTCTATGCCCGTAAGCGTGATGGTAGCCCCGTTTTAGACCAAGATGGCAATAAAGTGCCGGTGGTGAACGAGACTTTGTTGGTCGATCGCTTTGTCTTGGCAGGGACGCAACTTCAGCCGAAAATGGAAGTGCGTTACAAGCGCAGTCGCAACAAGTATCGCGGTCAAAGCAACAAGGACAGTTTGGGGGCACAGGATATGGAGAAGAAACCCTTCTTCGAGCCTACCCAGGAATTGGACTTTGTGCGAAATTTGCGTGATGGGCGTTTTAGCGTCTTGTTGCTGCCAACGCAGGTGGCGGGAATTCAGCGCTGGCAACTGTTTACCCACAATAGCAAGACCGATCGCATTGAGTCGTTTAATGTGGAGCGATCGGACGATGGGTTGTTTAATACCAAGGGGACGCAGTTCTACACCAGTCCCGACCCAGAATACCAGAAGTCGGTGTTTGAGCGGCAACCGGGAACTTGTCCGTTTACGGGACAAGAGTTAATTCCCATTGTTACTAAGTCTGGTTATGCTGAGTCAGCGTTAGAGTTTGATGGGCAAAGTTATATTACTTGTGGCTCCAATATTAACCTGGCCGATCGGAGTTTTACGGTGGAATTTTGGGCGAAACGAGGCACAATCGATCGGCAACAGTGTATTGTTGGACAAGGTAAATCAGTCAATAACAATGCCTTGTTAATTGGGTTTCGCGCAAATAATAATTTCTTTATGGCATTTTGGGGGAATGCGATCGACACCACGAGCGCATATACAGACCAAAATTGGCATCATTGGGCTTGTAGCTACAATCATCAGAATAAAACTCAAGAACTTTATTGTGATGGAGTTTTGGTTCAAACGAATACAACCAATTCCGATTGTTTAGCGACTGGAGAGCTATTATTAGGCTGTCGGTTTGATTTGAACGAGCGATTCTCTGGGACGATTGATGAAGTTCGGATCTGGAATCGTAGCCGATCGCACGATGAAATTAAAGCGGATCTGAACTACCGCTTAGAAGGAAACGAACCGGGATTAGTTGCCTACTGGCAGTTTGATGAAGCTGCGGGGCTTATGGTGGGCGATCGCACTGACAATGCTAACCACGGCAAAATTTCTGGTAATCCCCAATGGGTGAAATCTGATGCACCGATTGGCGATCGCTCCGGCATTGGTCGCCACAGTGTTAAATTTGCGGGACGTACCATTGAATCGGGTCTTTCGGCAATTTTATATTACCAGCAAGAAAATGCCGCAACCGGCTATGACCAACAGGAAAAACCGATTAAGAAAAATGCCCGGGTGATGCTGGCAGTGGCCACGGGAGAAGAACAGAATTCCACCGAAAAACACCTGATGGGGGTTCTGGATTTAGCGGTTTCGCGAGAAGGAAAACTGGGACAAATTCCCGATAATATCACCTTGCCTCTGCTATCAAAAGCGGGAATTCAAGGTGTCTCCAACAATGAATCTTTGGAGCAAATTAGCAACACTGAGAAAACTATCCAGCAGCTTCAAGGGGATATTAAACAACTAGAAGGCAGTATTCAAAATATCACCGAAAATCTCCCAGGAATCGATCTCAAAATTGGCCAATTAGACCAACAAATCAAAAACCTTCAGCAAGAAATCAGCAAAACCCAAAACCTGACTTATAATGTGACAACTTATACCGGGGATGTATCCGGTGCGGGAACAGATGCGAATGTTTATGTCACTCTAAAAGGCAGCTTAAAAGATAGTCGAGAATTTGAAATAGACAACTCGTCAAATAATTTTGAGCGCGGTCAGTGGGATGGTTTTGGTCCGTTCGATCTGGGTGAGATTGGTTCTCTCCGACAAATTCGGATTCGCCATGATAATTCCGGATCTGGACCGGGCTGGTATTTAGGGAAAGTGCTGATCGATATCTATCAAGGATCGACTCGCTTAGAACAGATGGAATTTCGCTGTATGCGATGGTTGGCCACCGATGAAGACGATCGCCAAATCGATCGCACTTTATCGCCGGTCAGTTCCAGTTCTTTGCGCGATCGCATTCAAATCCAGAACGACATTAACCAAAAGTCGAGCGAACAAAACAATTTAAGGAATCAAAAGACTGAACTTTCCTCACTCAAAGATCGACAAGCACTGAGCCAAGTTAACAAACAAAAGGAACTGAGCGAACAACAAAAACTCCTGATGGTACTGAAAGCCCAACAGGGAAATGCAGTTCCCATGCCCATGTCCATCTTACACATCGACCCGTTAGGTCTAACTTTGTCTGGCGGTTTGTTGGGCTTTGCTTATACCAAAGATACCCCCCAACTTTTTGATAGTGCCACGGGTCAATTGTCACTCTATTTTCGGGGAGTCGATGACCAATTTTTTGCCGCTTATTACGACACACATACCCAAAAATCCCAATCTCTCTTACCGGCAGACGCGGGAAATTTAACCTTTGTGGCGCGATCGGCAGCACCAGAAATCGACGAAACGACCATTACCGTCAGTGATGGGACAACTCCAGATAATTGCACGGTGAAAATCCAGAATTCGGCGATCAATTTAACCGAAACCTGGAACGATGTACCGCGAGAAGTTGAGCAATTTACCAATGTGATTAATGGCATTGCCAGCGAGAAAGTCTTTATTGGTAGTCTGGGGAAAGATGTGTTTGGCATTGTCACCAGTCTGACAGTAGAAAAGCCCATCAAATATGCCTTGAAACCGCATGATATTTTGTTAATTGGTGATACTCAGGTGCAAGTATCTGGGGCAGTCGATCGCAGTTCCACAGAAATCGCGATCGCCAGTGCCACCATAGAAACCGCCATCAACACATCGGTTTATCTGCTGCCATACAACTACGCGGTCAAAGCCAGCACCAATAAACTCACCGCTAGTTTGGCTTATGGCTCATTGCAGTTCTTCGCCTTCCCTGGCAATGCTCAAGGCAAGGTGAAAAACGGCACCGCCACCAACAGTGGGGCAACGGTCTCTTGTCAGTGGGTTCCCCAATCACCGGGTAAAGCCCTCGCGTTTGATGGTCAAAATGATTTTGTGGGTTTAGCCAAGTCTTTAGCCAAGTCTAATGTGGCTGCCCCTAAATCCATTGTCAATATTTCCGCCCTTCAGTTAAATGGATCGAGTGATTATGTTTCCATCGCGATCGCTGAACCTGTAACAGAAATTACCCATGAATTGTGGTTTAAAACCACCAAAGATAATGTGGGGTTGTTTTCGATTACCGCTGATGATGGAGGACACGATCGCCATATTTATTTAAAAAATGGCAATATTTATACCCGGATTTGGAGCGATGAAACCATTGGCACCACAGGATTAAATCTTGCTGATGGACAATGGCATCATGTCGCCCATGCGATCGGCGGTTCCATTGGCGGACAACAAATCTATGTTGATGGACTCTTGATGAAGTCGGGGACAAAATCTGCCTCGAATTTTAACTGGAATACCAAAGTACGAGTGGGTTTTTCTGCCGATGCAACTTCTAACTATTTAGAAGGCCAAATTGCCGAAGTTCGGATCTGGAATCGTACCCGAACCCAGTCAGAAATCCAAGCTAATATGAATCAGCCACTTCAAGGCAACGAGTCTGGCTTAATCGGATATTGGCGCTTTGAAGCCGGAATAGCCAAAGATTACTCAGGCAATGGCCTTGATGCGACTTATATTGGCAATCCACAACTGGTTGATTCTTCCCCCTTAAAACTTTCAGGGTCTACTGACTCAACTTCCATATCCGCCTTACAATTTAATGGGGTGGGAGATAAAGTCGATATCCCTTACAAACCTGAGTTAAATCCCAAAGAATTTACTGTTGAATTTTGGGCAAAATTAACCGGAGGATCGGGACATCGCGCACCGTTGACCAGTCGCGATGACTATCCGCAGCGAGGATATCTATTCTATGCTACCCCTGAAAATAAATGGGAATTTTGGGTGGGAGTAGGAAGTGGTTGGAATACTATGGCTGCCAGTTCTGGTGTCGCTCTGAATACCTGGACTCACCTGGCCGCAACTCTTCAAGGAAATGACCTTAAGTTATACGTTAATGGCAAACTTGAAGCACAGAAAACCATCAGCAGCTTTAGCCCGAACACCGCCCGTCCATTACGCTTTGGTGCGGGAGTAACGGAAGGAAGCGGTGACTATTTCTTTAACGGTCAACTGGACGAAGTTCGTCTCTGGAACCGCGCCCGAACTCAGGAAGAAGTCTCAGCGCCGATGAATCAGCGGCTCAAAGGTAACGAGTCTGGTTTGGTCGGATACTGGCGCTTTGAAGCCGGAATTGCCAAAGATTACTCTGGCAATGGCCATAATGGGACTTATATTGGCAATCCACAATTGGTGGCTCCTGCTCCCTTACAACTTCCACCGGCTCCCGTTGATGAGACAGAAACCCTAGACTTTACCAATCAGTTGGCCAAGTTAGCGGCTGATGGGGATTTGACCCTAGAAACTTGGGTCAACCCCAGTGCTGTCACCAATGCCACACGGCTGATTCATCATCACTCCCCGAACTCCAAATATACTTTGGGGCTGCAACCTCACGCAGAAGGTTATACCTGCTTTATGGGAGTGGGCAGCCAATTTAAACAAAGCCAAGAGGTGCTCAAATTAGGGCAGTGGGAGCATTTGGCGCTGGTTTACGGACAGTCCTACGCTTTGCAGTTTAATGGCAGTGCCTATTTAAGCTGCGATCATAGCCCCACCTTGGATCTGACTCAAGATTTAACCATTGAGGTATTCTTACAGGTGGATGACCTGAACCAACCACGGGGGATTTTGACCAAGGGTCAACTGGATGATGGAAGCGATCGGTATGTTCCCTATTCCCTTTATGTGGATACCGATGGCAAAATTGCTTTTGCTTTTGAAGATAAAGATGGGAACGATCGCATTTACAAGTCCACCGCGTCTATCACCCCAGGGCAATTTTACAAAATTGCCGTGACTCGTTTAAATCAAACGGAAACCAAAAATGAGGGAACCCAAGAGAAGCCCAATGTCAAAGTCAATCAATGGGCTGATATTCGTTTCTACATTAACCAACAAGAAGCCGGTTATGTCGCTTACGATGGCAAAGACCCTGGTGGCAGCGATCGCCCCCTAGAACTGGGTAAAACCTACAAAGGTTCCCAGGAACACTACTTTAAAGGCATCCTCAGCGAAGTCCGTCTTTATAATACGGCGCTGAAACCGGAAAACTTGGGCAGCAAGATCCAAGGCAAAGAAGAAGGATTAATCTCCTGGTGGCGGTTGGAAGAGAACGAAGGTAACATTGCCTACGACGCCAAGAGCACCAATAATGCCACAATTAAAGGGGCGAAGTGGGTGAAAAACCCCGACCCGAAAGCCTCTGCTTTGATGTTCTATTGCAACGGATCGACTGTAGAACTTCAAGATATGCCTCAACCACCTGCTTGGGGAGAGGAACAATTCACCCTCGGTGGCATCAGCAATGGCGGTTTGCTAGAATGCTTCGCTGGCACCCTCGAAGAAGTGCGGATTTGGAAAGTTGCCCGCACCCAAGAGCAGATTCAGGATAACTTGTTTACCCGACTGAAGGGGGAAAAAGAATACCTGATTGCCAACTATACTTTTGACTTTGACAGTGAATTGGACAGCGAAAGCCAACTGAAAGACCATTCCCTGTTGGGCAACCATCTGACCCTGGGAAGTGGCGACAGTCAGCCCACAGCGGTGATTTCTACCGCGCCGATCGGCGATGATATTGCCCAGGTGCGATCGGCTTTAGGCGGAGTTAAAACCCAATTCCACGATGCCATCCACAGTCGCCCTACGGTGCAAGAGTATGGCGATATGCAATACGACGCCGATGGCAACCTGATTGGGGTTCACAAGCGCTGCTATGGCTACATCAAAAATGGTCAATGGAATCTGCTGACTGGCTACAAAGTCGGTAATCTGGTGACAGAATGGGTGGGACAAGTGCAGGCGAACCCGCAGATTATTGGCTACATCGAAGGTGCGCCCCCGGTTCCCAGCGAAAACCTCACCAGCACTAGCTTGAAGTTGGGCGAGTTTGAGGACTACAACGGCTGTAGCGCGGTGGAGTTGCAAGAAGCCGATAGTGTCAACTATATTTATGCTTCTTCTAAAGAGTCAGGCTTTGATACGGCGATCGATCTCACCGTGCAAGCCGGTATCAAATCTAAAACCCTTGCGGGGGTTGGCGTTGTACAGGAAGTGTCTGATGTCAATCTGCTCGTTGGCGGTAAGACCACTTTGGAATATTCCAGCAGCAGCCTCAGTGAGTCAACTGTCAGCTATGGCCGCAATACTACCAAAACTAGCCGCTTAGAGTTGCGGGGTACTTGGGAAAAAGCGGGAACCGAAATAAATCCGGCTGTGGGGCGGCGGTTTATCCCCGCCAACAAGGGGTTTGCCTTAGTCCAGTCGGATACGATGGATGTGTTTGCCCTGCGTCTGGCTCACAACAATGCCCTGGTTTCCTACCGGATGCAGCCAAATCCTGATATTCCTAAAGACTGGAATATTATTACCTTCCCTCTGAATCAGACCTATACCAAACAGGGAACCCTGGATGGCAAAGTGGGTGCGAAGCCCGATGGCAGCGTTCAATGTGACCCGGATTATCCCAACGCTACCACCTACGGTCAGTACAGTTACTTTAAGCCCATTGAAGCCTATTCTTTGAAAAAGCGGATCGATCGCGAACAGCAGGAGTTAGAAACTTATTACCAGCAGTATGAAACTGCCGCAGAAGCGGCTCAAGAATTGGCTGGTAGCGACGTTCCGAAGCAACTATCCTCTCGCAACCTGGTCAATACCTACGTTTGGACAGCGGATGGTGGCTTTTTCTCCGAATCCACCGAGGTGATGGAGTCGGTTCAAGAATCGACCACGGGTTCTTATTCCTTCCAGGGAATGGGCGGCCTTGCTCTAGACACGAACATTGCGGCGTTCGGAGGAATGATCCATGTTGAGATGGATGCGCTGTTTGGCGGTCATGTCGAGACAGTCAAGACCAAGGGCAAAGAAACCGAAAAATCTTTTGGCTTGACGGTGGAGGTAGCTGTAGACAGCGATCTTCAACTGTATGTCAATACTGATGCCGAACGGGAGAAGTATGCCGGTCGCATTAACGAAGGTGGTGGGGCTTACGATCGGCAAGGCAATCCGGTTTTACGTCCCGGTAAAGTGGATGCCTACCGCTTTATGTCCTTCTATCTTGAACCCACGAAAAACAATTTCGAGGACTTCTTTAATAAGGTGGTAGACCCTATGTGGTTAGAACAAAGCGATGCACCGAATGCGGTGGCTTTGCGTCAAGCCAATCAAGGAGATCAGAAGCCCAAATGCTGGCGGATTATGCACCGAGTGACTTATGTCAGTCGGATTTTACCGGAGATTTCCGCAGAAAATGCTCCACCGATGGAAAAAGCCATGAAGGCGGCTAATGTTGAGAGTAACTACGAGTTGATTAAGAAACTCGAACCGTTTGTGAAGAATAAGACTCAGGATTATGCCATCTTTGCTGATGCGGTGCGTAAGACTCTGAAGCTTTATCTGCCAGAGTTGCAACCTCACGAAGAGGATATTATCAAGTACGCAGGGTTGTATTTTGGCGTTGAGGAGGAATTGTAAAGTGGTAGAGTGGGCAAAATTTTGCCCACTCTAGGATTTAAGTGCGATCGCGAAATCAAGGTGGGCAAATCGATATCATGCTTGAAAAAATGGTCATATCCAATGATTTTGCCCACCCTACTAAAATAAAGCGGTAATTTTGTCTCGATAAGTTTGCCAAGCGGTGACTGCTTCGGGGTCGGAAGTTTGTCCTCGGTGTAATAAAATTACTCCATCGGTAAAGCGAATGATGCCATAAAGTCCACTATTGTGGATATTGTCAATGACTGAAATCATGTCTTTTAATAATGCCCGGTCATGTTTGAATGCAGGCTGATATTGTTCCAGTTGCCATAAGTCCGCGATCGCATATTCTGTTTGCACCACTTCGCGGCGATCGTTGCGTAATTCTAGGGCGGGAAATCGAAGAATTTCTCGACGGCTTGACAAATGGGGCACAATATAAGTAGTGGCAGAAACACTGGCATCTGGGGGTATTTCTGGCAAGAACGAATGAATCACCGCGCTATGTTGCCAGCGTTGGGGCAAGGACACATAAACCCAGGGATTAATTGAGTCAGGAATAATAAAAGATAAGGTGCGATTCGGGTTAGCAGTGAGACATAAAATAATCGATAAACTGAGGCAAATTGTCCAAAATCGCTGAATGGATACGGTGAATAATTGGGGACGATTTTTCAAAGAAGCGATCGCCCGTTCAAATACCCCTTTCACCACCGTAACCGGGGCAACCCACAGACTCATTTGGGTCAAGCCTCTCAGCAGCAAATCCCGCATTGGGGCGGTTCGCAATTCTTGACGATTTGACCACCAAAGAATCATGCCGTAACAAATTCCCGGTACTACGGTCATGGCATACCGAATGTTAATTGATAAAGCGGTTTGCCCTTGTTGTAAGAAAATCGCAATTAAGGGAAAACCAGCGATCGCATAAGCTGCGGGGGCGGCTACAGGAATCAACCCAAACGGCAACCATTGCCCCAATAAATAAAGAATTTTACGGTCTATAGGAATCAGGAGTTTCCGCAATACTTTCCCCGGTTGGCTAATTAATGCCCACAATAAATCTAACGTGGTGGCTTGTTCTTTGGGTTCTTCCGACCCCAGCAAATGCCCAAATCTTTCCAGGGTAAATCGGCGAGAAACATCCTCAGAAAATAAGGGCATAATGATATTAGTCAACCCTAATATATAGAGAAAACTAAGCATAGAAACCCCTAATCCTAATTTGGGATAACGTTTACTTAGGGTCAAATAAATTCCCACCCCAAATAAGGAAACTCCGCCATCTTCCCGGACTGCTAACACACAAACTGCCATCAGACAAAATAATGGCCACCAGCGTTTTTCCATTGCCAGCAGCAGGGTAAACATAAATAATGGCATTTGGCAGTTATCGGCAAAATTAGAAAGGGTCGGGCCAATAATTGCATTTGCACTATAAAAGCTGACCACAATCATTGCCGCGAGGGGGGGTTGCAGATATTTTCGGGCAAGTATATATAAGACTAAACCCGCTGCGGTGACTAAGGTTACTTGTAAGACTGTTAAAGTTATGGCATTAGGAAATAGGGCGTAAATCGGTAGCCAAATTAATAAGGCTGGGGTGAAATGTTGCCCTAGTCGGTGATAGGATACGTCGGGAAATTCGCCACTGTGAACTACATTTGTGGAGAGGGAGGAGGATAAAGAACTCTGAAAAAAGCGACCGTGAAGACTGTTCCAATAAACCTGATTAAAGATGCCTTGGTCAAAGGAGGCATAAAAGGTGTAGTACCGATGCACTGTTAAAACCAAGGCGATCGAAAAAAATGTCATTGCGGCAGCGATCGCCAATCGAAACCACGGATTTTTTGGCCAAGACAACATGAGAAGTTCTTACCGGATAGAAATTACAAGAAATATTAAGCTATTTAAACATAACTTATGAATAAACCATCGGATTGGTTATTTGTTGATTGTTATTTGTTATTTGTTATTTGTTAAGCAGATATAATTACAGATAACCAACAACCAACAACAAACAACCAACAACAAACAACCAACAACAAACAACCAACAACAAACAACAAACAACCAACTAGCAGAAAAAATTAACTATTAAACCAAGGTTTACCAATCGTAAATATTGTCTCATTTTTAAGCGATCGCCTCATATTCAATTTCTCAGTGTTTCGGGGGCTTTGGGGATGAATTCAATGAGTTTGAGAGATTTGAACCTCCCCGGCAAAAAATTGGCGCATCCCTCGGACTTGGCCAAGATGAAAAAATGATAAAAAACTTTGCAAATCTTGTCAAAAAAACTAATCTTCAGATCCGATAATTAGTGCTATAATCAAAAAAATTAATTATAGGAGACGCCACAACTATGACAAATGCAACTGTTGAAGACTGGTCTAAAGAATTATTGAAACTACAGCGCTCGATGTTTGACAAGTGGGTTGAAGTTACCCCAATGGCAGCGGGGATGAAAACCCTGAATGTCAAGGGTAATGTAGAAGAATCCCTTAAATTTGGGGAAGATATTGTTAAAGCTTCCCTGGAACTTCAGGCTCAAGCCAATCAAGTGACGTTGGATACTCAAAAGCTGTTTTGGGATAACTATTTTAAGACCCTGCGTCAAGCCACCCAGTATCTAGAAAAACAAGTTGAAGAGAAAGCGGCTTAAGCACGGAGTCACTATTGACTATTTCGGGAGCATAACTGAAAAAATTACTTTACTGAGAAAGGGGTGTAAAAGTTCAAATTCAAACATCATCCCAACGTCAACTGCATTTCGGATGAGCGATTTCGCTGGCGTTTGAGTAAATTTATGAAATGTTAAAATTAGCAGAAGACGGTTAGGGTAGGTGAATTGATTCCAACACGAACACGAAATATACTGAGTATTCTTGTATTTACGCGCAAATCTCCTCAATTTGGGGAGATTTGTTCGTCGATCGCGGAAAATGACTATTGATGTGGTTGTTGGAAAAAACACATGATCGTAGTGGTAGTGCTAATCGGTGTCTGTGGGGAAGACGAGGCGAAACAAAATTGGGTTGACCGGGAAGCGGTGGAAACTCAAGCGGGGACGGTTTCGCAGCGATCGCCACAACGGGTGATGGGTAGGGTGATGGGTAATATCCAGGCGATCGCCCACGCATTAGCGGAATCCCAGTCTCAACAACGGGATTCGGGGAAGTTTGCCCAACCCCAAATTACGGAATTGATTAATCCCAGTCCCGCACAAATGCGCGATCGCATTCAGCAGTTGTTTGCCCCGACTACGGGGGATACCCTGCGTTTACTCTACTTTTGCGGATCGGCAGTCGTGACGGCAACGGGTCAAGTTTATTTATGTGAAAAAACGGCGAATCCGGCGCCACCATACCCGCTTGGGTCAGCTTTGCCGCCAAATCCGTCGATGATTTCCCTGGATTGGGTGTTGCAACAAATGGAACAAAGTAATAGCCCCCAAGGGGTAGTTATTTTGGATTGTTTGGATGTAATCTATCAGGGAAAAGGAGTTTTTGAACAGATATCCTGTCGTCGCTTTACCAAAGGGGCTTTGCTTTGCCATTTCCGCATTTTGCCAAAATCAATTTCCGGGGAATCAATTTCCGGGGCATCAATTTCCGGGGCAAAAGAGAGTCATTCGGAGGCAATTTTAAGGCAATTAATGGCAGAAGATGATTTTCCCAGTTATACCGATTATTTAGTAGCTGGACTGGCTACCGGGGCAGCGGATCTAAATCGGGATGGGGTGATTTCTTTGGGAGAATGGCATGATTATGCGGCCTATCAGTTGAGTTTGGTGACGGCGGGAATGGAGGCCAAAATGTATGCGATCGCGCCAGCAGAAGAAATGGCGATCGCGGAAATCTTTAGTCTAAACGCCAATCAAGAATACTATCATACTCTGATGGAAGTCGCTAAGTCTTATCAGGGAAATTTTCCCTTGGTGGTGCAGCGAAGTTTGGATATCCGTCGCCAAAGTTTGGGGGTGTCGCAGGCGATCGCTTCCAGTCTGCAAAAAACCGTATTAGTTCCTTACTTTTACTATAATGCTAAATTGCAACTATATAAACAATTGCGCCAAAGGGTGACGACAAAACGCGGGATAATTTCTCCCGAAAATCGCCTTTGGTTGAAGTCGCAACAAGGCATTTTAGGGTTAACTGATGCGGATATTCAAAATATTGAATCGCCAGCGGTGGCTAAATCATCAAATCAGCGTCGTTTACCTGGGTTAATTATAGCAGGAATAGCGCTGGCTATGTTAGGCGGTGGGGGAATTTATGCCTTGATGATTGGTGGGCGATCGCCTGTAAGAAACGCAAAACAGCCAGTCAGTTTACCCCCTACGTCGGAAACGATTAATCCTAGTCTTAACCAAGGTAATGATGTCACCGGCAACCCCAATCAAGAGAGTGATGTAACTGAAGATAAGTTAACGGATCAATTAACGGATCAATTAACGGATCGATTTCCTATTCCCACAAAAAAACCGATTACCCTCACGGCACATCAAGGGCCGGTTCAAGCAGTGGCGATCGCGCCTAATCAAGAAATTCTAGCTACGGGCAGTAATGATAAAACAATTAAACTGTGGAACTTAGCCCCCCTTTGGCAAAATAACGCAGAAAAACCTCCAGAAACCGCGACATTATTAACAGCCACACTCCGAGGACATACGGATAGAGTCAGAACTTTAGCCATAAGTTCTGATGGTCTAACTTTAGCCAGTGGGGGCAACGATCGCACGATTAAAATTTGGGATTTAAGCCCCAAAAATGCGCGATCGACTTATTTAAAATCAACCCTAACCGAGCATATTGGGGCTATCTATGCCCTGGCTTTTTTGCCCAATCAAAACATATTAATTAGTGGCAGTTCTGATTGGACAATTAAAATTTGGGATTTGCATACAAATCAAGTAATTAAAACCCTAGAAGGGCATCAGGGATCGATTAGAGGATTAGCGGTCAGTGGTGATGGTCATACCTTAGTCAGTGGTAGTACCGATGGCACCGTGAAAGTTTGGGATTTAAGAACTCTAAGTTTACAACATACCTTAATCGGACATACAGGTTTAGTTCGCACTGTGGCTATTAGTCCTAATGGGCAGATTATTGCTAGTGGCAGTTGGGATAAAACCATTAAACTTTGGGCATTGTCACCGCAAAAAATCGCGA